>NZ_BAAIHC010000015.1:0-108934 GCF_054652575.1 Silvimonas sp. JCM 19000
AGTATCCACACTACCGAGTCCGGCAGAAAAGCCGCCTTCACCGATCCCCATATTTATCGCCTTGCCGGACGAATTCACGGAAAACGATCCACCGACGCCAAAGTAGCCACTCTGCGGACCAAGAGTAGCCATCAAGCAAGTTGTTCAGTTTGTCTCTAGAGGGGGTTTTACTATCGCAGGTCCACATCCATCCATCAGACAAACTTGCACCAACTGCTGCGGGTTGCGGGTACGGTGTAACGCTGCTTTTCCGACAAAAATATCGCCATAAACAGTAAATGTTGCCGACACAGAAAATACATAGGCATCAAATTGGAAAGCTGCGTAATCAGGCATGCGCTACGAGCCTGGAAATATGCGCACTTCGGGGCGGAACACCTCGTCGAGCACGCAGAGCGAATTTCGCATTCTGCACAAGTTCCGGCACAGAACGAAAAAGCCACCGGGTGATGGCCGGTGGCTTTCTGATGTAACGTGTTGATTTTAATGCTTTAAAAGTGGTCGGAATGGCGGGATTCGAACTCGCGACCTCTTGCACCCCTTGCACCCCTTGCACCCCATGCACCCAAAAAATCAAGATCAAGACATTGATTGGTCGGCATTTTCGGCTCGTATATTCTAATCAACGGAAGTGATTTCTTTACTCGCATACCCACGGTTTCCCCGTATCTTTCCCGCACTTTAGAACACATTCGAGCCCAAACAAGTCGATTCGCGCTTGTACGCTTGGTATATTCGCGAAAATCACTCAACCGACTCGCTATTGCCAATATGCAGCCCAAGAATGACGTACCCAAGATTCTCTATAAATATGCAAATGCGCATGTCGCCGAACTAGTCTGACCAATGGCACAATCCGATGGTCAGGCCCATCTCATATTAACGACATAACTGAATTCCAAAGGCAGCCACGGCTAAGTCCTTCTGCTGAGGAGTGCCGTACTTTATACCCATTGGCGATCGTAGAAATCGCTGAAAGAAGCAGAATTGTAGACGAGGAACTGCTTTCCAACACTAGCTCAGATTTGGTTAGCCAGACGCGCTCAGTAAATGGCGCATGGCCGATCCAGAGATGAGATTTTAGATATTGTTTGCAGGGAACTCAGTACAACTGCCTCACTTGAGGAACTGCTTCGGCCTACCGCTGAAAAACTGGCGAGCACTGCTCGTGTCTTGTGTCTTTCCTCAACAGCCGAGAGCAACACCATGTGGGGACACTATGCAGACTCACATCGCGGTCTAGTTTTGGGCTTTCGGCATTTACCCGATCAAGACACCCCCCTCCAAATGGCGCGACCGGTTACTTATTTACCTGAGTCCCCCAATGATTGGGTCATGTCTTGACCTGCTCCTTTATGGTAAGTCCCTTGACTTGCCGAGAGATATCCTTAACGCAATCTGCTACTCAAAACACCGCGAATGGGACGAGGAACGTGAGTGGCGCGTAACGACATTCGTAGACTATTCCGACCCTGCCTTTACTGACTTCGCTTTTCTTCCAGAGGAATTACATTCGATCACTCTCGGTCAACGCGCTACGGAAGAATCCGAAGCAATGGCAAAGGCTTTGATCTTGGCAAAATATCCCCACTGCTTGCTCAGGCGTGTGCATCATAGGCATGGCACAATCAGTATCAGGGACGTCGATGTATGAAGTCATTGCAAAAGCCAGATGACGGTACATATTCGTCGCAGCCCCATTTACTCGGTTGGCTTCTGCCTAGCTCGATTCCCATGCCAGAACCGAAACAGCAGAAGCTCACTCGCACACCATGCACTGAGTTGATGTACTGTGAATGCCAGTCGGAAAGCGGGGCTAAAATCACAACCTCAAACGCTCCCCTATCCGCATGGAGCCTGCGACCATCAGCACAGTTTCGCTAATGTGCCCCCGCAGCGCTTAGAAAACCTACCTCATTCAATCCCACGATTTATCACCACTCCCAAACCGGTCCGTCACTCAAGAGGTTAAAAAAAGCATCGCTCGCTGCTTTGCCACCACCTTGGGTGTAGGCCAGTAGCACTGCTACCGGTTTCGCTACAGCCATCTTAGGGCAATCTTTTAGATGAAATTTTTCAGGCGCATTGAGCGCATTCTTGCAATCGTCATTTTCTCCCAAGACTGCGAATGGGTCATAAAACAAGGCACGAAACACCCGATAATCCATCTCGCTTCCGCCAAATAATTCTGTTCGCATCGGCATACCTGCTCGACCCGAGATCTCCAGTGAGGCCTCCTCCGAAACGGCACCAACGGTGGCTAGCGGCGCCCCATTGACACTTAGGAGCGTCTGCGACAATTCCACTCCTAATGAAGGATTAGCTGCTAACACAATCGCAAGTCGCTTTCTTCCCTTAAAAAACTCGGCCGCGAAATACATGTCCTTGTATTGGTAACGGACGTACCGAAGTCCAGTTCCTTCAACGACATCATCTGAAATTGGCTCTCCAAGCAGTTCAACTAATTTTGCCGAAGGCGTACTAGGTGTAACTCGAGATAGCCCATTCTCAACGCGGTCATCCGCTGCAGCCTCCAGGGCCTGCATGTCGGGTGAGGCTACTTGTACACCTCTGCGCTGCAGGGCGATGGCCATCTGGACCTTCAAACAATCGCTGTAGGCTTTATAGAGATCTGGATTTCCATTCTGAGGCAGCTTTTCAGCTAACGCCCCAATTTGCGAGCTACTTACTTTGGTGCCAGCAGTGAGACCACCGAAGAATTTTTCCAGTGAAGCTTTAACCGTGCTTTCCGCTTCTGACGTCATACCTATCGCGCACAATTTAAGTACCTGATCCGCTTCTGAAGCTGCCAATGCAGCGCCCTCATTTGAAGGTTTATTGTCTATCCGAAAGTAAACCAGTAACCCAATTGCGATGATCAAAGCGCCTAAAACCAGGCTTATCGACACTAATTGTGTTTGGGTTATTTTCATACCCCCTCCATTGGTTAGGCACTCGCGTAAAGCACGCAACTAAATTTTCAAGTGAAACAGTTTCTCTAGGTAAGCGCCAGTTGCCCCTTTTTAATGAGGGACCCGTAAATGCGTGTGACTATGATGAACTGTCACTCGAAGACAGGCTCCGAAGGATTTGCTATTTGATTGATCTTGTTCGATACAAAAAGCCATAATGGGTCCACAAGATTGTGGTCGATAGATTGAAACGCTACACAGAGTCAAGCCGGGCGGCCGCTTCTGGCCGATGGCAATCTATTTGGTAAACTGCGTTCCCAATATCCCTCCAGAACGTGCATCGACTTCGCACTTACAACCCATAAAATTTCCAGCAATGAGAGGCTTCTCGAAAATAATTTTTGTAACCGGATCTGTCGCTTCGGCACCAATGCTTTCAACTTGTCAGACCAAAGCGCCGTCATCTCCATAAGCAAATAGATTGCGAGAGGGAACATCCGAAAGAAAACTCATATAGTCATGCAGAACAATAATGAGTCCTTCAATTTCTCGGGCGTCTGATACGGGAAAAACGAATTTTAGTAGCTCTTCCTTATATTTCACCCAATCGTTACCAAATCCCAGTTTCATTTCAAACCCTTCAACACGGCTGGCCGCTCATGGCCGGCAGTGGCCAATTTAGCACATTAGCCTGAAAGGCTGCTCAAGCCGAGAAGCACTCGTGGGCTGCCCAAATCACAGCCCGGATTGCTTCCTTTAACCGGGGTAGTCCAGATTGGTTATGCCTATATAGTCCGTCGTGCTCATCCGGTGGAATTGGTGCCCCCATCAACTGGTAAAGCTACAAAGTGGCACAGCCTGTGCCCTATCTCTGATGGGGAAGACAAAGCACGGAAACTCGCAAAAGAAATTTGGGATTTTAATCGTCAGCCAGCTGATGTTGGAGATATGCAGCGGCGCCTACGTGAGTAGAATGCAAACGAACTGGCGAAGCTGGCCAAATGCGCCCCAACACATCCTGAGCGTAAAAAAATGCATGACACCCGGAGCAATGATTTGCGCGTACTAACAGAAGTCTGTGCTGAGGGATTCCAGGCATTTGATACTGCACAGGTTGCGCCCTCCGATATCGCCTTATTTGTCGATCAGTGGGAAGGACGTCGAATGGCCGAAGTTTACCGTTCACACCTATCCAAGTTTTTCCAGTTGGCTTGCCGCAAAGGCTTTCGAAAAGGCAATCCAACACGTGAAGTAACATTAGAAAAATCGGAAACCAGAAAGGTCTACATGACGCATAAGCAGCCCATGCGGTACGAGCTGCTTTGCTCACTGGCGACGATGAGAAACGAACTCAAGCCAGCATGATGGTGCACTACTACGTCGACCTGTGCTAACTGCTCTATCAGCGCACCACCGAAATTCGGCTTTTAAAGTGGACCGACATCAGCAGTGCGGGCATTCGATTCAAGGCAACCAAAACAGAAAAAAGCAGTGGCGCTGAAGTAATGGTACCAATGACACCAGCAATTGAATCCGTGCTGACGCGTGCAAAAGCTGCCACCAAAGTGGAAAGCGTCTACGTGATCAGTACCAAGCACGGCAAACCATATGACGCGTCCGGCTTAAGAACCTCATGGCGTCGCGCATGCATCCGGTCAGGTAACGAAGGATTGATTCTTAAAGACCTGCGGCCTAAGGCGATTACCGATGCTCATCAGGCAGGATACGAGCGAAAGCAGCTTGCTATTGGCGCAGCCCATGCCGATGAGCAAATGACCGAACGCTACATGAGGATCCGGGAGACGCCGACTAGCGAGGTGATCATGGCGCTGCCACCGACGGAGTGAAAACGAGGAGTATTAAAACATGTTCTAATATTTTTCTAACTTCGAGGGGAGAATGCAAAACGCCGAATCAGCTAAGCAACTGATTCGGCGTTCTTTTTTATGGTCGGAATGGCGGGATTCGAACTCGCGACCCCTTGCACCCCATGCAAGTGCGCTACCAGGCTGCGCTACATTCCGAGAGAGACGCGATTATAGACCAGCTTTGTCGGGCCTGCCTAGCATCCCCCCTCATTTTTTCACTGCGCGGTTGATAAGCAATTGAATTGAGTAGCAATCCCGGCAAAGCCTGCGCTGGTCTCGGCGCAAGCATAATCACAGCGCCACACCTGCATGCCGGCGCTAACCCGCCCCGCCCGCGCCAGGCTCACAATAAAAACGCCGGCTCAGGCTATCAACCTGATCCGGCGTTTTGATTTGCTTCAGCGCATTACGCGTCCGGGGGCTTATTCATCCAGCCAATCCAGCAGCGCTTGCAGCCCTTCGCGCATCGATGCGGCGGGGCTGGCGGCTTCTTCTCCGGCGTGAGCCAGTTGGTTGCGCGCGCCACTGATGGTGAAACCTTGCTCGTACAACAGCGAGCGGATCCGTCGCACCAACAGCACTTCGTGGTGCTGGTAATAACGACGGTTACCGCGGCGTTTGACGGGTTTGAGCTGGGTGAATTCCTGTTCCCAGTAGCGCAGAACGTGGGGCTTTACGCCGCACAGTTCGCTCACTTCACCAATGGTGAAGTAGCGCTTGGCAGGAATTGGCGGCAGTTCACTGGTTGAAATGACGTTGCTGCTGTTTTGCATAGTGCAGTTCTACTAGCCCTTTCAGTTTCTGACTGGCATGGAAGGTGACTACACGGCGAGCGGAGATCGGAATCTCTTCCCCGGTTTTAGGATTGCGGCCCGGGCGTTGCGGTTTGTCGCGCAACTGGAAATTGCCAAAACCTGACAGTTTGACGGTGTCGCCTTCTTCGAGCGAGGCACGGATTTCTTCGAAGAATGCTTCGACCATATCCTTGGCTTCGCGCTTGTTCAGGCCAACCTTGTCAAACAGCAAATCGGCGAGGTCTGCTTTGGTAAGCGTCATTGTTGTTATCTCATTACGATACGACTTGGCGTCGGTGCTACTGGGTAAGCTCATGCTCGTAGTGTGGCGCCATGCGCTGCAGCGGCTGCGATCAGCGCGGCCACGGTAGCGTCGACTTCCTCATCAGTAAGAGTTTTGTGAGTATCTTGCATCAACACCTTGAAAGCAAGGCTCTTTCTGCCTTCAGGCACGCCTTTGCCACGGTAGATATCAAACAGCTCGATGGCAGTGACCAAAGGCTGATTGGCTGCGGCAAAAGCAGCTTGCAACTCACCCAGCGTCAGCGATTCTTCGGCCAGCAAGGCCAGATCACGACGCACCGCTTGTTGTTTTGACACGGCGCTGGCCTTGACTGGCTGCACGGACAGCAACGCTGCCACATCCAGCTCAAACACGACGGGCGACGTGCCCAGTTCATAGCTCTGGGTAAACTGCGGATGCAGTTCACCCAACCAGCCGATTACCTTGCCGTCCAGCACCACCTCGGCGCTGCGGCCGGGGTGCAATGCGGGATGGCTGGCGCGGCGGAAGGTGGCCACGCGCGGTGCGATCAGCGCTTCGACATCGGCTTTGACGTCAAAGAAATCGACCGCCACATCGCTCAGCCCCCATTGTTCCGGCTCGCGGCTGCCCCAAGCCAGGCCACCGATGCGCTCAGGTTGCGCCTCGGCGGTCACGCCATGGAACACACGCGCCAGTTCAAACAGGCGTACCCGTTCGGCTTTACGGTTCTGATTGTATTTGAGCGCGCTGACCAGGCCGCCCAGCAAGGACGAGCGCATCACGCTCATCTGGCTGGCGATCGGGTTGATCAGCTTGATGGGATCAGCATTGTGGGCCAGTTCGGTTTCCCACTTCTGTTCGACAAACGCGTAATTGATGCTTTCCTGGTAACCACTGCCGACCAGGATTTGCTTGAGCGCAAACTTGTTCCGCGCATTGCCGGGCTGCGGCAGCATGGCGATGCGGCTGGCGGCCGGGCGCGACGGGATGTTGTCATAGCCAAACACGCGCGCCACTTCTTCGATCAGATCTTCTTCAATCTGCATATCGAAGCGGAAGCTGGGCGGTTGCACTGTGATGACATCGCCATCCAGTTGCGCATCCAGACTCAGGCGCTGCAACAGCAGAAGCACGTCGGCACCGCTCAGATCCAGACCCAGCACCCGCTTAACGCGAGAAACACGCAGGGTCAGCGCAGGGCGCGCCGGCAGTTGGTCAGCGACGACGGTCTCGACCACCGGGCCAGCCGCGCCGCCGCAGATTTCCAGCAGCAGTTGCGTAGCGCGTTCAAGGCCAGCACGGGTGTGACCAAAGTCGACGCCGCGTTCATAGCGGTGGCTGGCTTCGGACGAGAACCCCAGGCGACGCGCCTTGCCCGCCACAGCCGCGGGGCTGAAGAAGGCGGATTCGAGGAAGATATCGCGGCTTTCGTTGTCGATTTCGCTATTAGCGCCGCCCATGATGCCACCCAGCGCGACCGGCTTAACCCCGTCGGTGATGACCAGCATATCGGCGTCGAGCGCAAGTTCTTTGCCATTCAGCAAGGTCAGCGCTTCGCCCGCTTTAGCCAGACGCACCACGATATCGCCGCCCAGTTTGTTGGCGTCAAACGCGTGCAACGGTTGGCCTTGTTCGATCATCACGTAGTTGGTGATATCGACCACCGCGCTGATGCTGCGGATGCCCGAGCGCGCCAGGCGTTGCTTCATCCATTCCGGCGTCGGCGCAGTGCGGTCGATGCCACGGATGATGCGGCCGGTGTACAACGGGCACGCTTCCGGCGCTTCCAGCTTGATCGTCAACGCATCGGCGATGGTTGCAGCCACCGGCGTCGGCACGATGGCGTCTTGCGCCACGCCGGTCAGCGCCGAGACTTCACGCGCGATACCGCGGATCGACAGGCAATCAGCACGGTTCGGGGTCAGCTTCAGCGTCAGCAGGGTGTCGTCGAGGTTCAGATAGTCGCGAATCGACTGGCCCACGGGCGCGTCGTCCGGCAGGATCAACAGGCCATCGGCGTCTTCAGCAATGCCCAGCTCTTTGGCCGAGCACAGCATGCCGCTCGATTCCACACCACGGACCTTCGCCAGTTTGATCTTGAAATCGCCCGGCAGGTCAGCGCCAACGCGAGCGCACGGCACACGAATGCCGGGGCGCACATTAGGCGCACCGCAGACAATCTGCACCGGGGCCGCTTCGCCGACGTTCACCGAGCAAACGTTCAGGCGATCCGCGTTTTCGTGGCGCGTTACGGTCAGCACTTCGGCGACGATCACATCGGTAAATGCGGGGGCGGCAGGCTCGGCTTCTTCTACTTCAAGGCCAGCCATGGTCAGCAGATGCGCCAGTTCTTCTGACGCCAGCGCGGGATTGGCCCAGCTGCGCAGCCATTGTTCAGAGAATTTCATGTCAGGAGCCCAGGCTTATTTGAATTGCTGCAGAAACGCGAGATCGTTCTCGAAGAACAGGCGCAAATCGTTGACGCCGTAATACAGCATCGCAAACCGATCCAGGCCAAAGCCAAAGGCAAAGCCGGTGTAGACCTCAGGGTCGATGCCGACGTTACGCAGCACATTGGGGTGCACCATGCCGCAACCGCCAATCTCCAGCCAGCCACGTTCACCCAGCACATCGACTTCGGCCGACGGTTCGGTAAACGGAAAGAAAGAAGGACGGAAGCGCACTTGCAGATCGTCGCGCTCAAAGAAATTACGCAGCCAGTCGGTGATAACGGCTTTGAGATCGGCAAACGATACGCCCTCTTCCACCCACAGGCCTTCCATCTGATGGAACATCGGCGAGTGCGTGGCATCCGAATCGACACGGTACACGCGGCCCGGCGCGACGATCTTGATCGGCGGCTTGTGGTCGAGCATGTAACGCACCTGGATTGGCGAGGTGTGCGTGCGCAGCACCAGCGGTTCGCCATTGGCGCCGCCATCCACGTAGAACGTATCCTGCATGGCGCGCGCAGGATGATCTTTGGGGATATTCAGTGCTTCAAAATTGTGGAAATCGTTTTCGATTTCGGGGCCGTCAGCCACGGTAAAACCGAGCGAGGCGAACAGCGCTTCGATGCGTTGCTGCACCAGCGTAACCGGATGCAGGCCGCCCGTGCCGCGATTGCGACCAGGCAGTGTGATATCGAGTGCTTCGGCGGCCAGTTGGCGCGCCAGTTTTTCCTGGGCCAAGGCTTCGCGACGGGCATTGAGCGTGGCTTCAAATGCCTGACGGGCCTGGTTAACCGTGGCGCCGAAGGTTTTCTTTTCTTCGTGCGGCAGGCTGCCCAATTGCTTCAGCAAAGCGGTGATTGCACCCTCTTTGCCGACATATTTAGCTTTTACGTTTTCCAGCGCGGGCGCTTCACTGGTTGCATTCAGTTCAGCGAGACCTTGCTCGAGGAGGGCTTGTACGTCCATATCGAAATGTCGCGCGTATCGCGCGCTCCTGCCTGGAATTCTGCCGTCGTCCCGGGTGGGCACGACAATAAAAAAGGAGGGCCGGGAAGCCCCCCTTGTATTGCTCATCAACATGTCATCGCGCGGTCTGACGACCGCGCTGACGATCATGCTCAAGCAGCGAGGCTAGCCTTGGCTTGTTCAACAAAGGCGGCAAATGCCGGCTTGTCAAACACGGCCAGATCGGCCAGAACCTTGCGGTCAACCTCAATGCCGGCCTTCTTCAGACCGTTCATGAACTTGCTGTAGGCCAGGCCCAGTTCACGCGAAGCTGCGTTGATACGAGCAATCCACAGTTGACGGAACTGACGCTTCCTTTGACGACGGTCACGATATGCATACTGACCAGCCTTCATTACCGCTTGCTTGGCAATGCGGTATACGTTCTTGCGACGGCCGCGATAGCCTTTGGCAAGGGCCAGTACTTTCTTGTGACGAGCGCGGGCTGTTACACCACGTTTAACGCGAGGCATAGATAATCTCCTTGGTTAGCCGTAGGGCAACATTGCACGAACGCTGGCCATGTTGGTCGGGTGGACCATGCAGGTGCCGCGCAGTTGGCGCTTGTTCTTGGTGGTTTTCTTGGTCAGGATGTGGCGCTTGAACGCTTTGCTGCGCTTGACACCACCACCGCCGAGTACTTTCAGGCGCTTTTTAGCGCCACTCTTGGTTTTCATCTTGGGCATGTATATGCACTCCAATGATGTTTAGATTCGGCAACAGGCGCCTTCTTGCGAAGGACTTTGGGCCCGCCACCACGCTTTTGTTGCGGCTGCTGGTTCTGACTGACCATCGCTGGCCCGACAGAACATAAACGGGAGCAGCCGCGCCCCCGTTGTTTGCTGCACCCTGCAGCCCGAAGGCCGCACGGTTACTTATTTTTTCTTTGGCGCCAGCATCATGATCATCTGGCGGCCTTCCAGCTTGGGGTATTGCTCAACGATGGCGATTTCGCCAAGGTCAGCTTCCACCCGCTTGAGCTGGGCCATACCGATTTCCTGGTGGGCCATTTCGCGCCCGCGGAACCGGAGGGTAATCTTGGCCTTGTCGCCATCGTTCAAGAAACGGATCAGGTTCTTAAGCTTTACCTGATAGTCGTTCTCGTCCGTGCCCGGCCGGAATTTGACTTCCTTAACCTGAATCTGCTTCTGCTTCAGCTTGGCCGCGTGATCTTTCTTGGACTTTTCGTACTTGTACTTGCCGTAATCCATGATGCGGCACACCGGTGGCGTCGCATTGGGGGCAATCTCGACCAGGTCCAGTTCGGCTTCTTCTGCCTTGGACAACGCGTCGTACAGACTCACCACGCCCAGTTGTTCGCCTTGGGCATCCTGCAAGCGGACTTCGCGAGCGGTAATCTCGCCGTTGATCCGCGGCTCCTTGTCTTGAGCAGCTATCTTGATTCTCCAGTCAGTCAAATGCAAAGCCGTGCGAACGGCTTGGTGTAATCCGTTACAGCAGTTCGGGTTTCAGCCGTTCCAGCAAGGCCTCTACCGTCATCTGCCCCAGATCTTCACCACTGCGGCTACGCACGGCCACCAGACCTGCAGCTTTTTCTTTGTCGCCCACAATGAGTTGGTACGGCAAGCGCTGCAAGCTATGTTCGCGGATTTTATAGGTTATTTTCTCGTTCCTCAAGTCTGATTGCACCCGAAGGCCAGCGGCCTTCAGCTTTTGGGCTACTTCAGCCACGTAATCAGCCTGAGCTTCAGAGATATTCATGATCACCAACTGCGTCGGCGCAAGCCACAACGGGAACGAGCCGGCAAAGTTTTCGATCAGGATCCCAAGGAAACGCTCCATCGAACCGACGATAGCCCGGTGCAGCATGATGGGGCGCTGACGGCTGTTATCTTCGGCCACGTATTCAGGGCCCAGCCGCTCCGGCAGCACAAAGTCGAGCTGCAGCGTACCGCATTGCCACGAACGGCCAATGGCGTCCTTGATGTGATATTCCACTTTGGGACCATAGAAAGCGCCCTCACCCGGCAGTTCTTCCCATTCCACGCCGCAAGCACGCAGCGCGTCGCGCATGCCGTTCTCGGCGTTATCCCAGCCTTCGTCGCTACCGGCACGCTTGTCCGGGCGCAGCGATAGCTTGATGGAGACATCGGTAAAGCCCATGTCGTCGTACACGCTCATGGCCAGCTGGTGGAAGGCAATTGCTTCCGAAATAAACTGATCAGGCGTACAGAAGATATGCGCGTCATCTTGCGTAAAGCCACGCACGCGCATCAAACCATGCAGCGAACCGGACGGCTCGTTACGGTGGCACGCGCCAAACTCGGCCAGGCGCAGCGGCAAATCGCGGTACGAACGCAGATCACTATTAAAGATCTGGACGTGACCCGGGCAGTTCATCGGCTTGACGGCGTAGACGCGCTTTTCCGATTCCGTGATGAACATATTGTCGTGGTAGTTCTCCCAGTGACCCGAGCGCTCCCACAACACGCGATCCATCATTTGCGGCGTGCGCACTTCCTGGTAGCCGGCTACGCCAAGGCGACGGCGCATGTATTGCTCCACCGATTGCCACAGCTGCCAGCCCTTGGGATGCCAGAACACCATGCCCGGCGCTTCTTCCTGCATATGGAACAAGTCCAGCGCCTTGCCGATCTTGCGGTGATCGCGCTTCTCGGCTTCTTCCAGCCGATGCAGATAAGCTTCGAGATCTTCTTTCTTTGCCCACGCCGTGCCGTACACACGCGTCAGCATTTCGTTCTTGCTGTCGCCGCGCCAGTAGGCGCCAGCCACCTTCATCAGCTTGAATACCTTGAGCTTGCCCGTCGACGGCACGTGCGGGCCACGGCACAAGTCGGTGAAATCGCCTTCGCGATACAGGCTCAACGTCTGGTCAGCCGGGATCGATTCGATGATCTCGGCTTTGTATTTTTCGCCTATGCCTTTGAAATACGCCACGGCTTCGTCGCGCGACAATTCGTAGCGCTCCACCGGGATGTCCTGCTTGGCCAGCTCGGCCATTTTCTTTTCGATGGCGGCCAGATCTTCCGGCGTAAACGGGCGCGAGTAGCTGAAATCGTAATAGAAGCCGTCGTCGATTACCGGGCCGATGGTGACTTGCGCGTCCGGAAACAGCGACTTGACGGCATAGGCCAGCAAGTGGGCCGTGGAGTGGCGGATGACATCAAGGCCATCAGCGTCTTTGTCGGTCACGATGGCCAGGCTGGCATCGTGGTCGATTACAAAGCTGGTATCGACCAGCTTGCCGTCAACCTTGCCGGCCAGCGCAGCCCGCGCCAGGCCCGCGCCAATGCTGGCGGCTACGCCATGCACGCTGATCGGGGAATCGAATTCACGTTTAGAGCCATCGGGAAGCGTAATCGCAATCATGGTGTTTGCCTTCTTACCGGGCCGCGCCACTCTGGGCATGCTGGCCGCAATTTTATCGATCAGGATTTTTTGCCGACCCGGCTATCACCGTGGTGATCAACGCTCAGGGCGTAGGGGCAAAAAAAAAGTGCGGGCAGCAGCCGCACTTTTTTATACAAGACCAAGCCAAGCACGGCTACCGCGTTCAGTTAACACCGGTAGTCGTGGTAGTTCGGAACATGGCTTGATCTTCCTTTTTCATCAAATTCTGTTGGTAGGCACGATTGGACTCGAACCAACGACCCCCACCATGTCAAGGTGGTGCTCTAACCAGCTGAGCTACGTGCCTGTCGAAGAACGGCGATATTAGCGACTTCGCCCGTGACTGGCAAGCCCTGTCCTACAAAAAATGTAGAAGTATTTGCATACGCCCTGCCCCGCAACTACATCAGCTGGCGCTGCAGGCCAAAAAAAACGCCACCGGTTGGTAGCGTTTTTTTCGACAGATCAAAGCTCTATTACATGCCGGGCTTGCGCCAGAAGTAGCGCCAGACAAAGCCAGGCCACGCCAGCACGATAAACAAGGCGATCGTTCCGGCATAAAACCACCAGTGCTGCACTTGTACCGTACCTACTCGCGCCTCCAGCACGCGCGAGATGCCCAGCACCAGCGCGTACAGGATGGCCAGCTCCAGCAACTGCCAGCCCGCGTGTTTACGCAACCTGGCGGGGGGCACCAGCAGCAGCACCCGGTCTGACAGAAACGGAATATTGGCCGCCACAACGGCCAATATGCACAACAGAACGACTTCGAGCATGCGGTCCTTACATCTGCATGATGGAGCGCGTGATGGCGGCGGTGACCAGATACATCAGGCGGTCCGGCATCAGGCCCAGCACCAGCAGCAACAGGCAGTTAACGCTGAGAATGGCGCGGGCATCCAGGCCAGCGACGATAGGATGGGTATCTTCGGCGTCATCGAAGTACATGACCTTGACCACGCGCAAGTAATAGAAACCACCGATCAGCGACATCAGCACGCCAAACACGGCCAGCCAGGTCAGGCCCATGCTCACGACGGCCTTCAGCACCGCCAGCTTGGCAAAGAAGCCAACAAAAACCGGCACACCCGCCATCGAGAACATCACGATCAGCATCATGAAGGCAAACCACGGGCTGCGTTGGTTCAGGCCTTTGTAGTCGTCAATGCGATCGGCTTCAAAACCGGCGCGCGACATCAGCATGATCAAGCCGAAACCCGCTGCGCTGGTCAGCAGATAGGTAATCGAATAGAAGAATGCCGCGCCATAGCCGTACGGATTGCCGACCATGATGCCCAGCAATACAAAACCCATATGCGAGATGGCCGAGAAGGCAAACATGCGCTTGATATTGGTTTGTGCGATCGCCGTGATGTTACCCAGAGCCAGCGACAGCACCGCCATCAGCATCAGCATCTGGCCCCAGTCCGGGGTAAAGCCCTGCAGGGCTTCTGCCAGGATGCGCAGGATGAAAACAAACGCAGCCACCTTGGACGAGGTACCAATCATTTGCGCCACCGGGGTCGGTGCGCCTTGGTACACGTCCGGCATCCACATATGGAACGGCACTGCGCCCAGCTTGAAGCCGATACCCACCACGATAAACACCAGGCCGAACACGCTCAGCACGCGGTTGGCGCCACCGGCACCGATGTTATGCGCAATGGTCAGCACATCCAGGCTTTGCGTCGCGCCGTACACCATCGACATGCCGTACAGCAGCAGGCCGGAAGCCAGCGCGCCCAGCACAAAATACTTCATCGACGCTTCGGACGATTGCACGTTGTCGCGGTTCAGTGCGATCAGTGCATACATGGCCAGCGATTGCAGTTCCAGGCCCACGTACAGGGTCACGAAGTTCATGGCGGATGCCATCACCATCATGCCCAGCAGCGAGAACAGGCTCAGCGTAAATAACTCGCCACGGAACAAGCCGCGCGCTTCGGCATAGCTGCGGCCGTAGATAAACACCAGCGCCGCGCCCAACACCATGGCCAGCTTGGCCACGCCAGCCAGCGGGTCTTGCACAAACATGCCGCTGAAGGCCAGCTGCGCCGGTTGCGCCAGGCCGTTGACCAGCAGACAGGCCGTGACAGCCAGGGCGCCCAAGGTCAGCAGATAAGTGACGTGCCGCTTGGCATCGCTAACAAACAGATCGATCAGCAGGATGGCGCAAACCGCGATCAGGAGAAAAATCTCCGGTGTTGCCGCACCTGCATTCAGACTGGTCCAGGTCATGCTCTAAACCCTTTTATATTCATTGCTTGTGATTGCTTCGGTTACTGCGGCAGCTTGCTTTGCGCCACGTGCCAGATCAGATCGTTAACAGAGAAGTGCATCAGATCGGTAAAGGGCTTCGGATACAGACCCATACCCAGCACGGTGATGGCCAGAATCACCAACACCAGCAGTTCCCGCTTGTTCACGTCTTTCAGTTCTTCCACGTGGTGATTGGCAACTTCGCCGAAGATCACGCGTTTGTACATCCACAAGGTATAAGCAGCGCCAAAGATCAGCGTGGTGCCGGCAAAGAAGGCGTACCAGAAATTAACCTGCACTGCGCCCAACACCACAAAGAACTCGCCCACAAAGCCCGACGTCGCCGGCAGACCCGAATTGGCCATCGCAAACAGCATCATGAAGCTGGCGAAGATCGGCATCTTGTTCACCACGCCGCCGTAATCAGCAATCTTGCGGCTATGCACGCGGTCGTACATGACGCCGATGCAGAAGAACATCGCGGCGGACACAAAGCCGTGCGAAATCATCTGTACCAACGCGCCTTCAACCGCAAACTGGTTCATGTTGCCGTCGGCAGTAAACATGAAGAAGCCCAGCGTGACAAAACCCATGTGCGAGATCGACGAATAAGCCACCAGCTTTTTCATATCGGTCTGCACCAGCGCCACCATACCCACGTACACCACGGCGACCAGCGAGAACAGGATGAACACCCAGGCGTAGTGACGGCAAGCATCCGGCACGATAGGCAGGGCAAACCGCAGGAAACCGTAGGCGCCCAGCTTCAGGGTAATGGCAGCCAGCACCATGGAACCGCCGGTAGGCGCTTCTACGTGGGCATCAGGCAACCAGGTGTGCACCGGCCACATCGGCACTTTGACGCCAAACGCAAAGAAGAACGCAATCAGCAGCAGACCTTGCGCGGTCATGCCCAGCGGCAGGCGGGCAAAGTCGGCAATGGCAAACGAGCCATTGGCCTGAAAGTACAGATAGATAAACGAGACCAGCGTCAGCAGCGAGCCCAGAAACGTGTACAGAAAGAACTTGATCGATGCATACACACGGCGCGGGCCGCCCCAGATACCGATGATCAGGTACATCGGGATCAGCATGGCTTCAAAGAACACGTAGAACAGGATGGCATCCTGCGCCACAAACGCGCCATTGATCAGGCCCGACATGACCAGGAAGGCCGCCATGTATTGCGCGACGCGTTTCTGGATTACGGTCCAGCCCGCAATCACCACCATCAGCGTGGTAAAGCTGTTCAGGATGACGAACCACACCGACAGACCATCCACGCCCAGCGAGTAGTTGATGCTGAATGTTTCGATCCACGGCTTGAGTTCTACAAACTGCATGCCGCTGCTGTAGTGATCAAAGCCTGTGTACAGCGGAATGGTGACCGCAAAGCCTAGCAAGGCGCCAATTACAGCCAGCACGCGAGCCATCGGTGCGTTCTTGTCGCTCCCGGTGGCCAGCACGATCAGGCCAGCCGCGATCGGTACCCAGATCGCTAAGCTCAGAAGATTACCCGTCATAGTCTACCTGCTTGTTTTTTAATTACTTGAACCCGTCTCAGTGGGCAAATGCCACACCACCCAGCCACAGCGTCATCAGCACCAGCGCACCCAGAATCATCGAGAACGCGTAGTGATAGATGTAGCCGGTCTGCAGACGGCGGGTCAGGAACGAGAAGGCCTGAACCACTCGGGCAGCGCCATTCACCACCAGACCGTCAATCAGCAATGCGTCACCCACCTTCCACAGCACAGTACCAATGGCACGGCCGGCGGCGGCAAACACGTTGATGTACAGAAAGTCCATGTAGTACTTGTTTTCGAGCAGCTTGGTCACGCCGATCGAGCTAAAGAATTTGCCAACGATAGTGGGCAGTTCGGGCTTGACGATATAGAACACATACGACAGCACCACACCGGCCAGGGCCAGCCACACCGGCAAACCGGCGAAGGCATGTAAGCCCATTTCAACCGCGCCGCCAAATTCGTGCGCCAGCTCTTCCATGGCCGGGTGCGCTTCGCTGTTAACGAAGATCACGCCCTTGAAAAAGTCACCGAACAGCATCGGCTTGATGGCAAAGAAACCAATCAACGCAGACGGGATGGCCAGCAGAATCAGCGGCAGCGTGACCACCCACGGCGATTCGTGCGGCTTGTCATTCGGGCCAAGGCCGTGATGATGTTCGTCGTGGTCATCGCCATGGTCATCGCCATGGTCAGCGTGGTCGTCATCAGCGTGCGCGCCGTGTGCGGCGGTGGCGTGATGCGCATCAGCATGTGCATGGTGCGGCTTGGCTTCCATCCAGCGCGACTTGCCATGGAACACCAGGAAGTACATGCGGAAGGAGTAGAACGCGGTAACGAACACGCCCGCTACCACCGCAAAGTAGGCAAAGTGCGCGCCCGGCAGATGCGAAGTGGAAACCGCGTCGATGATCGAATCTTTCGAGTAGAAGCCCGAGAAGAACGGCGTGCCGATCAGGGCCAGCGAACCAATCAACGAGGTAATCCAGGTAATCGGCATGAACTTGCGCAGGCCGCCCATATTGCGGATGTCCTGGTCATGGTGCATGCCCATGATCACCGAGCCCGCGCCAAGGAACAGCAGCGCTTTAAAGAACGCATGCGTCATCAGATGGAACACGGCCACCGAATAAGCCGACACACCCAGCGCCACAGTCATGTAACCGAGCTGCGACAGCGTCGAGTACGCCACCACGCGCTTGATGTCGTCCTGGATGATGCCGAGGAAACCCATGAACAGCGCGGTAATCGAGCCGATCACCAGAATGAAGTTCAGCGCGGTGTCCGACAGCTCGAACAGCGGCGACATACGCGTCACCATAAAGATGCCGGCCGTCACCATGGTTGCGGCGTGGATCAGTGCAGAAATCGGGGTCGGGCCTTCCATCGAATCGGGCAGCCACACATGCAGCGGAAACTGTGCCGACTTACCCATCGCGCCAACAAACAGCAGGATACAAGTGAGCGACAACAGCGACCACGGATGACCGGTAAAGATGGTGATGGTGGCGTCTTTCAGTTCCGGCGCCTTGGCAAACACGGCGGCGTAGTCGAGCGAACCAAAGTGGCCCAGCACCAGACCGATGCCCAGCAGAAAGCCGAAGTCACCGACGCGGTTAACCAGAAACGCCTTCAGGTTGGCAAACGTCGCAGTCGGGCGCTTGAACCAGAAACCGATCAGCAGGTAAGACACCAGACCCACTGCTTCCCAACCAAAGAACAGCTGCACAAAGTTGTTGCTCATCACCAGCATCAGCATGGAGAAGGTAAACAACGAGATGTAGCTGAAGAAGCGGTTGTAGCCCGGATCTTCCTGCATGTAGCCGATGGTGTAGATGTGCACCATCAGCGACACGAAGGTCACCACGCACATCATCATTGCGGTCAGCTTGTCCACCAGGAAACCGACGTTGAAGTCGATGCCATTGATGGTCAGCCAGTTATAAACCGGCTCGTTGTAGCTGGCGCCACCATTGATGAGGTAGTTGAGCGTATAGGCCGACAAGGCAAACGCCACGGCCACACCGGCGATGGTGACACTGTGTGCCACACGACGGCTGATCGCCCAACCGAACAGACCTGCGACCAGCGCACCGAACAACGGCGCCAGTGGAATCAGCAGGTAGATTGTTTTCATATCCATTATTGTTACCCGAATATCTGACGTTGCTTGTTCGTTAGCCCTTCAGGCTGCCCAGGTCTTCGACGTTGATCGAGCGCAAGTTACGGAACAGCACGACCAGAATTGCCAGACCGATCGCCGATTCAGCAGCGGCCACAGTCAGGATGAAGAAGACGAATACCTGCCCGGAGGCGTTTCCCAGAAACTGCGAGAAAGCGACGAAGTTCATGTTGACCGCCAGCAGCATCAATTCGATGGCCATCAGCAACACGATCAGGTTTTTACGGTTAACAAAGATACCGAACACGGAGATCGCAAACAGGATCGCCGAGAGCACAAGGTAATGAGTCAGTGTCAGCACGGTGCGCTCCCCATCACGCTTTCGGTTGTTCTTCGACGACCTCGCCCACAGTGGGGCGGGCCTCGGCAGCCATCTTGACTATCCGCACGCGATCTTCGCGCTTGGTAGCAATCTGAACAGCCGGGTTGATGTACTTGGTGTTCTTGCGTTTGCGGATGGTCAGGGCAATCGCAGCGATCATCCCCACCAGCAGCAGCGCGGCGGACAACTGGAACGGCAAGAAGTACTGGGTATAGATCAGATAGCCCAGCGCCTTGGCGTTGTTGTAGCCCGCGGCTTGTTCCGGCAAACCACCCACCGTTACTTCGGCAGCGCGGCTATGCAGGATCAGCCCCATTTCCACGGCCATGATCACAGCCACGGTGACGGCCAGCGGCACATGTTTCCAGAAGCCTTTGCGCAACTCTTCAAAGTTGACGTCCAGCATCATCACCACAAACAGGAACAGCACCATTACCGCGCCGACATAGATCAGCACCAGCGCCACGGCCAGGAATTCGGCCTTCATCAGCATCCACAGGCAAGCGCCGGAGAAGAACGCCAGCATCAGGAACAGTGCGGCATGCACAGGGTTCTTGGCGGTGATGGTGGCCAGACCGGCCCCCAGCAGCACCACCGCAAACACATAAAAGAGAACTACGGTTGTCATGACGATCCCTTGTCGATCAGCGGTATTTGGCGTCGGCGGCTTTACGCTCGGCGATTTCGCTTTCGTACTTGTCACCTACCGCCAGCAACATCGGCTTGGTGTAGTACAGATCGCCGCGTTTTTCGCCGTGGTATTCAAGAATGTGCGTCTCGACGATGGCATCGACCGGACAGGCTTCTTCGCAGAAACCGCAGAAAATGCACTTGGTCAGATCGATGTCGTAGCGCGTGGTACGGCGGGTGCCGTCGTCACGCACGTCAGATTCAATCGTAATGGCCATAGCCGGGCAAACCGCTTCACACAATTTGCAGGCAATGCAGCGCTCTTCGCCATTGGCGTAGCGCCGTTGCGCATGCAGACCGCGAAACCGCGGGCTGTACGGGGTCTTTTCTTCCGGAAACTGCACGGTAATCTTGCGCTGGAAGAAGTAGCGACCCGTCAGCATCAAGCCCTTGACGAGCTCGACCAGCAGGAACGTTTTGAAAAAATGGTTGATTCTATCCATGTCTCTATATCCTCTACTTCTTACTTCCAGAGCGAGAACGAAGTCTGCATCCAGGCGCCGACCAGCACGATCCAGACCAGGGTAACCGGGATGAAGATTTTCCAGCCCAGACGCATCAACTGGTCATAGCGATAGCGCGGGAAGGTTGCCCGGGCCCACAAGAAGAAGAACAACATGAACGCGACCTTGAGGAACCACCAGATAAAGCTGGGGGCGCCCAGGAACGGGATGCTGGCCGGGAACGGCGACAACCAGCCGCCGAGGAACATGACCGACGACATGGCGCTGATCAAAATCATGTTCATGTATTCGGCCAGGAAGAACAGCGCAAAGCTCATGCCCGAATATTCGATCATGTGGCCGGCCACGATTTCCGATTCGCCTTCAGTCACATCGAACGGCGCGCGGTTGGTTTCCGCCAGACCGGCAATAAAGTAGACGACGAACAGCGGCAGCAGCGGCAACCAGTTCCACGAGAACACCGAGCCACCGGCAATACCATGACCTTGCTGCATCACGATTTCGCTGATGTTCAGGCTGCCCGACACCATCATCACACCGACCAGCGCAAAGCCCATGGCCAGCTCATACGACACCACCTGCGCGGCGGCGCGCATCGCACCCAGAAACGCGTATTTGGAGTTGGACGCCCAGCCGGCGATGATGATGCCGTACACGCCCAGCGAGGTAATCGCCATCACGTACAGCAAACCCACGTTGACATCGGCCAGCACCACGCCCGGAAAGAACGGCATCACGGCCCAGGCGGCCAGCGCCGGCATCAGCACCAGAATCGGCGCAATAAAGAACAGCGCTTTGCTGGCAGCGGACGGTGCAATGATTTCCTTCAGCAGCAGCTTCAACACGTCGGCAAACGGTTGCAGCAAACCAAAGAAACCCACCCGGTTCGGGCCGATGCGGATCTGCATGTAGCCGATGACTTTACGCTCAGCGTAGGTCATGTAGGCCACACCCAGAATCAGCGGCACCATGATCACAACGATCTTGATGATCGCGTAAATCACCATCCCGAGGATGTTGTAGTGGAGGAAATCCATTAATTGTTTGAATAGATCCAGCATTCTCGTCGCCCTTATGCTTTGACGACTTGCAGCGCGGCAGCACTGTCAAGGTCACGGGTCAGCGGGTGGCCAGCAGAAATACGCACGACCTGATCCAGCAAGCGGGCATCCAGTGCCACCACCAGTTCAGCCGTACCACCCTGCTCTACTTTGACCTTGTCACCGGCGGCCACACCCAGCGCAGCCAGGGTCGCGGCATTGGCGCGCAGCGTTTCGGCCACTTGCGCATCCACGGTGGCATGCAGGCTAGGCGCACGACGTGACAACACGTCGCTCTGGTACAGCGGCACTTCAGCCAGGCGCACCAGACCGTTGCCCGCCGCACGCGGCTTGACGTGCACATGTTCCACGGCGTTGTTGTTCAGACGCGCTTCAACGCCAGCCGACAGCGCTTCGTCACGCACTTCTTCCGAAGTGCCGTATTCAAAGCCGTTCAGGCCCAGCAGGTTGCCCAACACGCGGAATACTTTCCACGCCGGACGGGTATCGCCCAGCGGACGCACCACACCGTTAAAGCTTTGCGGACGGCCTTCCATATTGATGTAGGTGCCCGAGGTTTCCGAGAACGGCGAAACCGGCAGGATTACATCGGCGTAGTCATAGGCGCACGACTGGAAGCTCGACAGCACCACCACCATTTCGGCTTGCTCAACCGCAGCCAATGCCTTGACCGGGTTGGCGGTATCGAAGTCCGGTTCCGCGCCCAGCAATACATAGGCTTTCTTCGGGCTAGCAAACACGTCGCCTGCGGCGTTAAAGCCGATCAGCTCAGCGCCAGCGGTGTTGGCGCCCGCGGTCAGCACGCCGAAGGTCGCGCCAGTCAGTGCAGCCAGTGCGGCAGCGACGGCGTGGATTTCAGCAGCGCGCGCATCTTGTACGGCCAGGTTGCCGAGAATGATCGAAGCGCGTTCGCCCGCAGCCAGGATATTGGCTACGCCGCGAGCGGCATCAGTAATCTCGGTGTGGCTGGTGTCGATATGCGCCGGGCAGCTTACGCCCTTGATTTCGACGGTGGCCTTCAGCACGGCCAGCAGGCCTTCCACCAGTTGGTCCGGACGGGTAACGACTTCACCGGCCAGACGCAGCAGCATGTCGTCGCCGTGCGGGTTAACCGCAGCCACTTTCATGCCGTGCTTGACGGCCTGGCGCAGACGTTGCGCGATCAGCGGGTGTTCTTTGCGCAGCGTGGAACCGACCACGACCACGGCATCGCTTTCGGCCAACTCAACAATGCTTTGACCCAGCCACTGCACGCCGGCGGTGGCGAAGGACGCATCTTGCTGACGCAGACGCGATTCCGTGTTCTTGATGCCCAGACCGTTCGCCAGCTTTTTCAGCAGGAACAGTTCTTCCAGCGTGGATTGCGGTGTGGCCACTGCAGCGATGCTGTCGCCGCCATGGTCCGCAACGATGGACTTCAGGCCGTTGGCGACGTATTCCAGCGCCACGGTCCAGTCCACCTGCTGCCACACGCCGCCTTGCTTGATCATCGGCTTGGTCACGCGTTCCGGGCTGTTCAGCGCTTCGTACGAGAAACGATCGCGGTCGGACAACCAGCATTCGTTGATCGATTCGTTATCCAGCGGCAGTACGCGTTTAACTTGATGGTCTTTGACCTGCACGGTCAGGTTGGAACCCAGACCATCGTGCGGGCTTACCGATTTGCGACGCGACAGTTCCCAGGTCCGCGCCGAGAAGCGGAACGGCTTGGAGGTCAGCGCGCCCACCGGGCACAGATCGATCACGTTGCCCGAGATTTCCGAGTTAACGGTCTTGCCGATAAACGACATGATCTCGGAATGCTCACCACGGCCCGGCATACCCAGTTCCTGGTAGCCCGCCACTTCTTCGGTGAAACGCACGCAACGGGTGCAATGAATGCAACGCGTCATGTCGGTGGAGATCAGCGGGCCCAGGTTCTTGTTGACCACCGAGCGCTTTTCTTCTTCGTAGCGCGAAGCAGACTTGCCGTAACCGACGGCCAGATCCTGCAGCTGACATTCACCGCCCTGATCGCAAATCGGGCAATCCAGCGGGTGGTTGATCAGCAGGAATTCCATCACGCCCGCTTGCGCCTTGACAGCGGAATCGGAGTGGGTCCACACCTTCATGCCGTCCGTAACCGGCGTAGCACAGGCGGGCAGCGGCTTCGGCGCTTTCTCGACCTGGACCAGACACATCCGGCAGTTGGCGGCGATGGAGAGTTTCTTGTGATAGCAGAAGTGCGGGATGTAGGCGCCAACCGAATTGGCGGCGTCCATCACGGTGCTGCCACCGGGCACTGTCAGCTTCTTACCGTCGATTTCGACTTCAAGCATGATCGATCGATCCAGTTAATTCTTCAAAAATTCTTGAGCGACAAGGCATCACGGCGCGCGCATCAGGTGCGGCGCGCCGGGTCTTGCTCAGTGGTCCACCAGGCAGCGTTTGTTTTCGATGTGGTACTCGAATTCGCTGCGGAAGTGTTTGAGCATGCCTTGGACCGGCATCACGGCGGCATCGCCCAGTGCACAAATCGTGCGGCCTGCGATATTGGCGCCTACCGACAGCAGCAAATCGAGGTCTTCCGGACGGCCCTGGCCGTGTTCGATACGGTGAATCACGCGGTACAGCCAGCCAGTGCCTTCACGGCACGGCGTACATTGGCCGCACGATTCTTCAAAGTAGAAATAAGACAGGCGTTCCAGCGCGCGCACCATACAGGTGTCTTCGTCCATCACGATCACCGCGCCCGAACCCAGCATCGAACCCGCTTTCGCGATCGAATCAAAGTCCATGGTGCAGTTCATCATGATGTCGGCAGGCAACACCGGGGCGGACGAACCACCCGGGATGACGGCTTTCAGCTTCTTGCCGTTGCGCATGCCACCGGCCAGTTCAAGCAGTTCGGCAAACGGCATGCCCAGCGGCACTTCGTAATTGCCCGGACGATTGACGTGACCGGAAATCGAGAACAGCTTGGTGCCGCCGTTGTTGGGCTTGCCCAGCTCAAGGAATTTCTGGCCGCCGTTGCGCACGATGTACGGCACGGACGCGTAGGTCTCGGTGTTGTTGATCGTGGTGGGCTTGCCGTACAGACCAAAGCTGGCCGGGAAAGGCGGCTTGAAGCGCGGCTGGCCTTTTTTGCCTTCCAGCGATTCCAGCAGTGCAGTTTCTTCGCCGCAGATATACGCGCCATAACCATGGTGTGCATGCAGCTGGAAGTCGAAACCACAACCGAGGATGTTGGCGCCAAGGAAACCGGCAGCGCGGGCTTCTTCGATGGCTTCTTCAAAGCGCTCGTAGGCTTCGAAGACTTCACCGTGGATATAGTTGTAACCGACGGTCGCACCCATGGTGAAACCGCCGATGATCATGCCTTCGATCAGGGCGTGCGGGTTGTTCCAGATGATATCCAGATCTTTAAAGGTACCCGGCTCGCCTTCATCGGTATTGCAGACCAGGTATTTCTGACCCGGAAAGCTACGCGGCATGAACGACCATTTCAGGCCGGTAGGGAAACCGGCACCACCGCGACCACGCAGCGCCGACAGTTTCATTTCGGCGATGATCTGGTCTTGCGTCAGTTTTTCGTCGGCAATGCGACGCAGCCCGGCGTAACCGCCGCGCTTTACATATTCTTCGAGACGCCAGCTATTGGGGTCGTCAAAATCCACGCCCTCAAACACCACGCCTTTTGCAAACGTCGCCATTTATTCGAGCTCCGCCAGTTTCTTGTCGATGGCTTCCGGGGTCATGTGATTGCACATGGTGTGATTGTTGAACAACATCACCGGTGCATAGCCGCAAGCGCCCATGCACTCCCCTTCCTGCAACGTAAACTTGCCGTCGGCGGTGGTTTCACCGTAGCCGATGCCCAGCTTCTGCTGCAGATACTTGCCGGCGTCCGCGCCGCCCGACAGTGCACAGGGCAGATTGGTACAAACCGTGAGCTTGAACTTGCCCACTGGCTGGCGATTGAACATGCCGTAGAACGTGGCCACTTCCATGGCGGCGATCGGGGGCAGGCCCAGATAATCGGCAACGGCTTCGACAACGTCGTTGCTCAGCCAGCCGTGTTCGAGTTGAGCGATGCGCAGCGCCGACATCAGGGCCGAACGCTTTTGCTCGGCCGGGTACTTGGTCAGTTCCCGGTCGATCTTCGCGAGGGATTCTTTGGACAACATCAGCGATCCACCTCACCAAATACGATATCTTGCGTGCCGATAATGGCCACCACATCCGACAGCATATGGCCGCGCGACATTTCGTCGAGCGCGCTCAGATGCACATAGCCCGGCGCACGAATCTTCAGACGATACGGCTTGTTGGCCCCGTCCGAGATCATGTAAATGCCGAACTCACCCTTCGGATGCTCCACCGCGGCATAAGCCTCGCCTTCGGGCACGTGCATGCCTTCAGTAAACAGCTTGAAGTGGTGGATCAGTTCTTCCATGTTGGTTTTCATGCCAACACGCGACGGCGCAGCCACCTTGTGGTTCTCGGTAATGACCGGACCCGGGTTGGCGCGCAGCCATTGCACACATTGCTTGATGATGTGGTTGGACTGACGCATTTCTTCGACGCGCACCAGATAGCGGTCGTAGCAGTCGCCGTTTTTGCCCACCGGGATATCGAAATCAAGCTTGTCGTAGACTTCGTACGGTTGCTTTTTGCGGATGTCCCACTCGATGCCCGAACCACGCAGCATGGCGCCGGTAAAGCCCAGCGCCTTGGCGCGTTCTGGCGTCACCACACCGATACCGACGGTACGTTGTTTCCAGATACGGTTATCGGTGAGCAGGGTTTCGTATTCGTCGACGTAACCCGGGAAGCGCTTGGTAAAGTCGTCGATAAAATCGAGCAGCGAACCTTCGCGGTTTTCGTTCAGGCGCTTGATGGCCGCCGCGTTGCGTACCTTGGAAGCCTGATACTTGGGCATTTCTTCCGGTAGATCGCGGTACACGCCACCCGGACGGTAGTACGCCGCGTGCATCCGGGCACCGGACACCGCTTCGTAGCAATCCATCAGGTCTTCACGTTCGCGGAAGGCGTACAGAAAGATGGTCATGGCGCCGCAATCGAGCCCGTGCGAACCGATCCACATCAAGTGGTTCAGGATACGGGTGATCTCGTCGAACATCACGCGGATGTATTGCGCGCGCAGCGGCACATCCAGCCCCAACAGGCGTTCGATGGCCATGCAATAGGCGTGCTCGTTGGACATCATCGACACATAGTCGAGACGGTCCATATACGGCAGCGATTGAATATAGGTTTTGGTTTCAGCCAGCTTTTCGGTGGCGCGATGCAGCAGACCGATGTGCGGGTCAGCGCGTTCGACGACTTCACCATCCAGCTCCAGCACCAGGCGCAACACACCGTGCGCGGCCGGGTGTTGCGGGCCAAAGTTCAGCGTGTAATTACGGATTTCAGACGCCACCGTAGTTCTCCTCGCGAATGATGCGCGGCGTGTTTTCGCGCGGGTCGATGGTGACCGGCTGGTAAATCACCCGGGCTTGCTCCGGGTCATAACGCATTTCAACGTAACCGCTAACCGGGAAGTCTTTGCGGAACGGATGGCCGACAAAGCCATAGTCGGTCAGCAAACGGCGCAGATCCGGATGGCCTTGATAAATGATGCCGTACAGGTCAAACGATTCACGCTCGAACCAGTTCACGCCCGGCCAGATATCGATCAGTGACGGCAGCACCGGAAAATCATCATCCGGGCAGAACACGCGCAGACGCAGGCGGATATTGTGGGTGTACGACAGCAGATGGCAGACCGAGGCAAAGCGCAGGCCTTCCCACAAACCGTCGCGGTACTCGCTGTAATCCACGCCGCACAAGTCCACACAGGCTTCGAAACGCAGCGCGGGATCATCACGCAGCAGCGTTGCAGCCTCGATAAACTTTGCCGCCGGCACTTCCAGCGTAACTTCGTCCAGGCGCGTCTTGAGCGAATTGATACGCTCGGCGCCCAGCACGCGCTGGATATCTTCAATCAGTTGATTCAGGGTTTTCGCCACGATGTACCTCAGCCGTGCGCCTGCTCGAGCTGGCGTGCCCGGGCGATGGTGTTGGTGCGCTTGATCTTGTTCTGCATCTGGATCAGACCATACAGCAGCGCTTCTGCCGTCGGCGGGCAACCCGGAACATAGATGTCGACCGGAACGATGCGATCACAGCCGCGCACCACCGAATACGAGTAGTGGTAATAGCCACCGCCGTTGGCACAGGAGCCCATCGACAACACCCAGCGCGGTTCCGGCATCTGGTCATAGACCTTGCGCAGGGCGGGCGCCATCTTGTTACACAGGGTACCGGCAACGATCATCAAGTCAGACTGACGCGGCGACGGACGAAACACGATACCGAAGCGGTCAAGGTCATAACGCGCCGCGCCAGCGTGCATCATTTCTACGGCACAACAGGCCAGACCAAACGTCATCGGCCAGAGCGAGCCTGTGCGCGCCCAGTTGATAACGGTGTCGACGGATGTCGTGATAAAACCCTTTTCAAGGCTTTGCGTTGCTGCAGTCATCGCTTTACTCCCACTCCAGCGCGCCCTTCATCCACTCGTAGGCAAAGCCCACGACCAGGATGGCCAGGAAGATCAACATGGAAAAGAAACCGAAAGAGCCGATCTCCTTGAGCACCAGCGCCCACGGCACCAGAAAGGCCACTTCAAGATCGAACAGGATAAACAGGATGGCGACGAGGTAGTAGCGGACATCGAACTGGATGCGCGCGTCTTCGAAGGCTTCGAAGCCACACTCGTACGGGGAGAGTTTTTCTGGATCGGGTTTGTCAGTACCCAACAACTTGCTGAACACACCGCCCAACGTCATCAGACCCGCACCTGCGGCGGTACCAATGATGATGAAAAGCAGTATGGGGAAGTAATTCTGTAGCATGTCGATCCCCGGCAGAATCTCAACAGATTGAATTAGAAAATGCGCTTGCGATTGAATTGATCAATTTTTTAATTATTTTATAAAGCTTGAAAAAACGCCGGGCAGATTCCCAGCGCGTTTTCTGTATAGCTATGGTGCCGACAGAGAGACTCGAACTCTCACGGCCGCAGCCACTACCCCCTCAAGATAGCGTGTCTACCAATTCCACCATGTCGGCATAACCCATTACTGCTTTACAACCTGATAAAGCGTCGAAAATGCTTATTCAGGAATCTTGTTCTGGGCCGGCGTAGACGCAGCAGCCGGCGCGGACGCTGCGGCTTTGACATCACCCATCACACCCAGCGACGAAGATTTGCCCGGGGTCATCAGTACCACCAGACCCAGACAGCTTGCAAAAAAGACGGTTGCCAGCACGGCAGTGGTACGGCTCAGGAAGTTGGCAGAACCGGACGAGCCAAACAGGCTACCCGCAGAGCCACTACCGAACGCAGCGCCCATGTCAGCGCCTTTGCCGTGTTGCATCAGGACCAGAACGATCATCGACAAGGCCGATGCGACGTTCACAATCAAAACGAGGGTTTTAAGGATTTCCATCTTTTCTCTTCAATGCGGCGCGAATTCTAGCGCCGACGCGGTCTTTTTGCAATCTTACGCGGCTGGTTTTGATGCAGCGCAAGGTTTCATTTTCTTTAACGTGCTGCGCGACAAATCCGTAAAAACTCGGTTGCCGAAAGCGCTGCACCCCCTACCAGAACACCGTCCACCCCCTCCGTCGCCATGGTCTGGGCGGCGTTGGTGCCTTTGACACTACCGCCGTACAACACACAAGTGTGTGGTGACAACGTCTGCTTGATAAAGGCGTGCATCTCGGCGATCTGTTCGGGTGTGGCGACCACACCCGTGCCCACGGCCCACGACGGTTCGTATGCAACTGCATACAAGCTGGTGGGCACACCGGCCAGAACTTTCAGTTCATCTGCAATTACGTCTCTGGCGACGCCGTCAGCACGTTGCTGCTGCGTCTCACCCACGCAATACACCGGCCACAAACCGGCATCGAGCGCAGCCTTGACCTTGCGCGCAGCGGTTTCGCTGGTTTCGGCAAAATAGTTACGTCGCTCGGAATGCCCGACGATGACCATCTCGCAGCCCACATCAGCCAGCATCGCGCCGGAGACTTCACCGGTGTATGCGCCGATATGGTGTTCGCACAAATCCTGCGCACCCAGCTGGATCGGCGTATCGGCCAGCAGGCTCTTGGCCAGCGACAGATACGGATACGGTACACAGACGGCCACATTGGCACCCAGCTCAGCCCGCACCAGCTCTGGCAATACCGAGCGTATCTGCCCGACGCTGCCATGCATTTTCCAGTTACCGACGACCAGCTGTTTAGCCACGCAAAGCACCAGACACAAATTGCAAAAAGAGGGCGATTGTAGGCTGTGGCACCAGGGTGAGTCAAACCGCGGATGGGGCGTGTGTGCGGGGCCCGGCGCATCACGGCGCAGGCCCTGCCGCGATGGCCGCTTGCTGCCGTACAGGGCCGCGCGTGGGTGTCGGCAAATACAAGCGTCATCGCATGCAGCGTGTGAGCCCAACCTCATCACTTACGCCAAAGTTAACCGTTTGGCGCATCCACCGCCAAAATGCACGGACAAAACTGACAAAACGTGAAATTAATACTAAGAAGAACGCGACCCGCCACAAAAGACGGGCACTTTTCAACCTTTCCGGAGCGCAAAAATGCTGTTGAGACACAAGACTTGCCTCGCTTTGACCGGCCTGCTGCTAGCAGCCGGTGCACACGCCATTACATTTGATAACGCCATCGGCGTGGGCTACCCGCCCGCGCCTGCGGCCGACTGGAACAAGCTCAAGAGTACGTTCGAGGCTACGGACGAAGCAGGCAATAACCGCTATTGGGACTTCTACGTTGGCACTGCCTCCACGACTTACCAACTGGTCACATCGGCGGGTTACCAGGCCGCCTATGGGGTGTCGCTGCCGTTTCCATCCTCGCAATATGCGTTGATCAATACCGGATATTTCGGGACCGAACTGACGGTAGATAACTTTTATATCGACCCCGACTTCAATATCCACTACGCATCGCCGTTCTTGTTCACCGGCGTAGAAGCCGCCGCATTCTCGGATGCGATCGGCAATGGCAGCTTTAGCAGCAACACCGTTACCTTCGAGGGCTACAGCAACAACCAGCTGGTTGCCACGTTTACTGCCGATCTGAGCGACACCAGTTTTAACTGGTATGCCTCATCGTTTGCCACCACGCCCATAGACCGGCTCGAAATCCTGTCCAGCGGCCCGGGCAAACGCTGGTTGATCGACAAGATCGGCCTGACCTACCTCGAAGATGCCACCCTGGCCGCCCCCGTCCCCGAACCTGAGGAGTGGGCCCTGATGCTGACTGCCGTTGGTGCAATGGTGGCACGCACAGCAGCGCGCCGTCGTTCATCCAGCAAGGAGGCCGCACAATGAAAACCACCCACAAAATCGCAGCATTGGCGCTGGGCCTGAGCCTTGGCGCGGCCGCACAGGCCCAGACCTTGACCTTCAGTGATTTGACGGTCACCGGCCAACCGCAACTCTGGCACGGCTTTGATATTCCCTCAGACACCGCAACCCTCGATGCCAGCGCCAGCCTGGTGCCACAGCCGTATGGCACCAAGGCGCTCGTCGGCTCGGCGCAAGATATCGTGGTGCTGCATGCTTTGACGCCGTTTTTTTTCAGTGGCGCGAATGCCTCGCCGGCCGCGGTGACTAACTACGGCCTGGCAATGGCGCCTGCCATTCGCTTTGTGGGTTATCTGGATGGCGTGCAGGTTGCGGCGCAAAGCTTTAGCCTGTTCCACAACTATGCCGACGGTTCGGCTGATCTCAATTACTACTGGTATGACGTATCAAGCAGCTTTGCCAGTCAGAAGATTGATGCGCTGGCGATCTTCCCGGATGGCAATTACTGGTCGCAGGGCGGGCTGTGGTCCATTGACGCGATTAACATCAGCCCGGTCCCCGAACCCGAAACCTGGGCGCTGATGGGCCTGGGCCTGGTCGGCTTGATCGCAGGTCGGCGCAAAGCGGTGACAGCCTGATCTATCGCTTGCGACTTTACGCAGCCACAAGCCCGGCGTTCGCGTCGGGCTGTTTTTATTTCATTAAAAATCCGAGGCTTGCAGCGCTGCTCCCGGCTAACCCTCACGCAACCCCACCTGCCCTGCCCCGCCGGCCACGCCCATAAAAATCCGCACACCTCACCGGCGGACGCGCTCATCCGCGACTTGTAATATTTTGGAAATATTGATGCGCCATGATGCACGCCGAGTCGGGAACTACCCGTCGTTGCTCAACCGGAGAAAAATCATGACATGTGGGCGCACACTGCTCGTTTCCATTGGCCTGACCGCTGGCCTGTTTACTGCCCAGGCGATGGCTGCTGATATCACGGGTGCGGGTTCTACCTTTATTTATCCGCTGGCTGCCAAATGGGCCGAAACCTACAAAGCCAAGACCGGCACGGGCCTGAACTATCAGTCCATCGGTTCCGGCGGCGGCATCAAGCAAATCCAGGCCAAGACCGTTGACTTCGGCGCTTCCGACAAGCCGCTGACCCAGGCAGAACTGGACAAATCCGGTCTGGTGCAATTTCCGGTTGCAATGGGCGGCGTGGTTCCGGTCACCAATCTGGAAGGCATCAAGGGCGGCGATCTGAAGCTGAGCGGCGCAGTGCTGGCTGATATTTTCCTGGGCAAGATCAAAAAGTGGAATGACCCGGAAATCGCCAAGCTCAACGCCGGCGTCAAGCTGCCGGAAAACGCCATCACCGTGGTTCACCGTGCTGACGGTTCGGGCACCACCTTCATCTTTACCAACTACCTGTCCAAGGTAAGCGGCGACTGGAAGAGCAAGGTGGGCGAAGACGCCACCGTGCAATGGCCGAGCGGTGTGGGTGGCAAGGGCAACGAAGGCGTGGCGCAATACGTGCAACGCATCAAGGGCGCAATCGGCTACGTCGAATACGCTTATGCCAAGCAAAACAAGATGGATTACATCAACCTGCAGAACAAGGCTGGTGCGTTCGTGTCGCCGACCGAAGAATCGTTCAAGGCTGCAGCTGCTGGCGCTGACTGGAAGAGCGCACCGGGCTTTTATGTAATTCTGACCGACCAGGCCGCCAAGACCGCATGGCCGATCACCGGCGCCACCTTTGCGCTGATGCAAAAGAAACAAGACAAAGCGGCCCAGGGCGCCGAAGTGCTGAAGTTCTTTGACTGGTCCTACGCCAACGGCGACCAGACCGCTTCGAGCCTCGACTATGTGCCGATGCCGAAAGACGTGAAGGACGTGATCCGTACCTCCTGGAAACAGATCACCGATACCAACAACGCGCCGGTCTGGAAGTAATCTGCCGACCTTTGCCGTAAAACTCAGGTACACAGGACTGGCATGAACGTTAAAATGCAGCCCGAGTACAAGCCTGACACAACAGGAGCCACCCTGGCTCCTGTTGTTGTTCCGGCTAGCCCGGAGACGCGAATGAATTCCACGGACCAGCGCCTGCATCGGCAAGTGCTGCAAGACCGCATTTTCCGCGGTGTAACCCGCTTTTTTGCTTTGTTTGTACTGGCGCTGCTGGCAGGCATCATCCTGTCGCTGCTGATCGGTGCATGGCCAGCCATCAAAGAGTTTGGCCTCGGCTTTATCGTTAATACCGAATGGAACCCGGTGACCGGCAAGTTTGGCGGCTGGAACTCGATCCGCGGTACTTTGTTGTCCTCTTTTATTGCCCTGTTGATCGGCGTGCCGGTCAGTCTGGGTATTGCCGTTTTTCTGACCGAACTGTCGCCGGTGTGGTTGCGCCGTCCGCTGGGCATCGCCATCGAGCTGCTGGCGGGCGTGCCGTCGATCATCTACGGCATGTGGGGCCTGTTTGTGTTTGCGCCGTGGTTTGCCGATAACGTGCAACCGTGGCTGACCGAACACACAGACGGCATCCCGGTCCTCGGCACCGTGTTTGCCGGCCCGCCCATGGGCATCGGCATGCTGACCGCAGGGCTGATCCTGTCGGTGATGATCATCCCGTTTGTGTCGTCGGTAATGCGCGATGTGTTTGAGGTGGTTCCGGCCATGCTCAAGGAATCGGCATACGGCCTCGGCAGCACAACCTGGGAAGTGGTGTGGAACGTGGTGCTGCCGTACACGCGTAACGGCGTGATTGGCGGCGTGATGCTGGGTCTGGGCCGCGCATTGGGCGAAACCATGGCCATCACGTTTGTGATCGGCAACGCGCAGCAACCGATCAGCAGCCTGTTTGATCCTTCGACGTCGATCTCGGCCACGCTGGCCAACGAGTTCACCGAAGCGACCACCGTGTTGCACACCAGCAGCCTGATCTATCTGGGCCTGCTGCTGTTTGTCATTACCTTTATCGTGTTGATGATGTCCAAAGTGCTGCTGCTGCGTATGCAACGCGCCGAAGGCAAACAATCATGAGCGCCATGTCCTCTACTTATACCCGCCGTCGCCTCGTCAACATCGTCACGCTTAGCCTGTCGACCTTTGCCATGTTGTTCGGCCTGTTCTGGCTGGCGTGGATTCTGTACACGCTGTTCAAGAACGGCTTTGGCGGCTTGTCGGTTACGCTGTTCACCCAGACCACCCCTGCTCCGGGCAGCCATGGCGGTTTGTCCAACGCCATCATCGGCAGCTTGTTGATGTCAGTCGGCGGCACGGTCATTGGCACGCCGATCGGCATTCTGGCGGGCACTTACCTCGCCGAGTTTGGTGATCGTGGCTGGCTGGCCCCGTTAACACGCTTTATCAACGACATTCTGTTGTCGGCCCCGTCGATTGTGGTGGGCCTGTTTATTTATGAAGTCTACGTAGTCCGCACCGGGCACTTCTCGGGTTGGGCGGGCGCGTTTGCCCTGGCCATCCTGGTGATTCCGGTGGTAGTACGCACCACCGAGAACATGTTGCGTCTGGTACCAAGCAGCATGCGCGAAGCCGCATATGCCTTGGGTGCACCGCAATGGAAGATGACGATGCTGGTGACGTTGCGTGCGGCCAAGGCCGGCGTCGTAACCGGTGTCTTGCTGGCGGTTGCGCGCATCGTCGGGGAAACCGCGCCCTTGCTGTTTACCGCACTCAACAACCAGTTCTATAGCAATCTGAACCAGCCGATGGCCAACCTGCCGATGGTGATTTTCCAGTTTGCCATGAGCCCGTATGAAGACTGGCACTCGCTGGCCTGGGCTGGCAGCCTGTTGATCGGTCTGTTTGTGCTGGGCATGAACATCGTTGCTCGCGCGCTGGTCAAGCCGCAGCAACAACACTAAGCCGCCGGAAGAAAAAAGATATGCGACTCCAGGATTCCACCATGAATGCAGCGTTGAAACCCAAGCTGGCCGTCAAAAACCTCAATTTTTATTACGGCAATTACCATGCGCTGAAGAACATCAATCTTCAGGTCGGCGAAGGCAAGGTCACCGCATTTATCGGCCCGTCCGGCTGCGGCAAATCCACGCTGCTGCGTACCTTCAACCGTATGTACGAGCTGTATCCCAAACTGCGCGCTGAAGGCGAGATTTTGCTCAATGGCAACAACATCCTCGAGAAGGGTGTTGATCTGAACATGCTGCGCGCCAAGGTGGGCATGGTGTTCCAGAAGCCGACGCCGTTCCCCATGTCGATCTACGACAACATCGCCTTTGGTGTGAAGTTGTACGAGAGCCTGTCGAAATCGGAGATGGATGACCGCGTTGAATGGGCATTGTCCAAAGCCGCGCTGTGGAACGAAGCCAAAGACAAACTGCGCCAGTCAGGTCTGGGCTTGTCGGGCGGTCAGCAACAGCGTCTGTGTATTGCGCGCGCCATTGCGGTCAAGCCCGAAGTGCTGCTGCTGGACGAACCGACTTCCGCGCTCGACCCGATCTCGACCGCGCACATCGAAGAACTGGTGCATGAGCTGAAGCAGGATTACACCATCGCCATTGTTACCCACAACATGCAACAGGCGGCGCGGGTGTCGGACTACACCGCTTATATGTACCTGGGCGAGCTGGTCGAAGTGGGCGAAACCGACAATATCTTTACCGCGCCCAAGAAAAAAGCGACCGAAGACTACATTACCGGCAAGTTTGGTTGAGTCGAGGCCCTGCTCTGCCGCGTGCTGCGGCGGGGCCAGGCAATAAAAAAACCGCCATGCAGGCGGTTTTTTTATTGCTTGGGCAGTGCTTATTCTGCCGAAGCTTCTTGCGTGACCACTGCGGCAATATCGCCCGCCAGCTTGGCCGCCACGCCGGCATCAACGTGTTCAACCATCACGCGGATCAACGGCTCGGTACCGGACGGACGCAGCAGCACGCGGCCTTGTTCGCCCATGGCTTGTTCCGCCTGCTTGACCGATTGCTGGATCGCGCTGGAACTACCCACATCGAAACCCTTGGCAATGCGCACGTTCTTGAGCACTTGCGTCGACAAAGCCAGCTCGGACCGGTACGCGGCCAACGTTTTACCTTGTTCAATCAGCGCTTCGAGCACTTGCAGCGCCGAAACAATGCCGTCGCCGGTGGTATGGCGATCCAGGCTCAGAATGTGACCACTCCCCTCGCCGCCCAGCAACCAGCCACGTTCGGCCAGGCGCTCCAGCACGTAGCGGTCGCCGACCTTGGCGCGCTCGAAGGCGATTCCGCGCGCTTTAAGGCCGTTCTCAACGCCCAGGTTGGTCATCAAGGTACCCACCACCCCACCGCCCAGCGTGCCCTGCTCCGCACGATGGCGGGCCAGTACATAGATCAGCAGATCGCCATCGATAACGGCGCCGTCGCCATCTACCATGATCAGGCGGTCGCCATCGCCATCCAGCGCGATACCGTAGTCCGCACCCACGGCCAGTACTTTCTGGCGCATGGTTTCGACATGAGTGGCCCCCACTTCTTCGTTGATATTGAAGCCGTTGGGTTTGTCGCCGATGGTGATGACTTCGGCACCGAGCTCATGAAACACGTGCGGTGCCACCTGGTAGGTAGCGCCATGCGCGCAATCCACCACCAGCTTCAGTCCACGCAGGTCCAGCTCGTTGGGAAAGGTTGATTTGCAGAATTCAATATAACGACCAGCCGCATCGCCCACGCGCCAGGCTTTGCCCAATTGCTTGGAGCCCACACATGGCTGCGCATCATCAATGGCTTCTTCGATAGCCAGTTCAACATCATCGGGCAGCTTCTTGCCACCGGCGCCGAAGAACTTGATGCCGTTATCGTAATAGGGGTTATGCGACGCGGAGATCACCACGCCTGCAGACAAGCGCAATGCGCGCGTCAGATAGGCCACGCCTGGCGTGGGCAGCGGGCCGGTCAAATGCACGTCGACACCGGCCGCATTCAAGCCCGCTTGCAGTGCCGCCTCGAGCATATAGCCCGAAACACGCGTGTCTTTGCCGATCAGCACTGCGGCATGGTCGCCACGTTGGCGGCGCTCCGCCGTGGCGAGGACGCGGCCTGCGGCATAGCCCAGCTTCATTGCGAATTCGGGGGTAATCGGATACTCCCCCACCAGGCCACGAACGCCGTCCGTGCCAAAATATTTGCGCGCCATTACTGTCCTTTATGCATAGCCCGCGTGCGCTCTTGCGGCGCTAGCGGTACTGACAAAACCGGAAATCATTGTAAGGCGGCAAGTATTTTTAACGCATCCACAGTTTCCCTGACGTCATGCACGCGTACCACGCTGGCACCCGCTTGCGCAGCCAGCATTGCGGCAGTGGCGCTGGCAACAACACGCTCCGTGACGGGACGCCCGGTGATCTGGCCCAACATGCTTTTGCGCGACACGCCGATCAAAAACGGGCGATCCAGCTCGGCAATCATCTGATGCATGGCCTTGAACAAGGCAATGTTGTGGTCGAGGTTCTTGCCAAAGCCAAAGCCTGGATCAAGCAGAATGCGATCACGGCTAATGCCGGCCGCCTCGGCGATGTCGCGGCGATGCGCCAGATAACGCGTGACTTCCGCCACCACGTCTTCGTACTCAGGCGCGGTCTGCATCGATTGCGGCTCGCCGCGTTTGTGCATCAAACACACGGCCACTTGCGCGTTGGCAGCCGCTTCCAGCGCGCCGGGTTCTTCCAACGCGGCAATATCGTTGATCAGATCGATGCCAGCTTCGAGCGCAGCGTGCATAACCCCAGGACGGCGTGTATCGATCGACAAGGGCACGTTCAGCGACTTGAGCGCCGAAATTACCGGCACCACGCGCGCTATCTCGTCCTCCACGCTGACGAGCATTGCGCCCGGCCGTGTTGATTCACCGCCGATGTCGATAATGTCTGCACCGGCATTCACCAGGGCCTCGGCATGCGCCACAGCCTTGGAACAGGTATCGAAATTCCCACCATCCGAAAACGAATCCGGGGTGACGTTGAGTATGCCCATCACCAACGGTCTGGCCAGACTCATCCGGAACCGACCGCACTGAAAGTCCTGCATAACTACTCCAACTGCGCCACGCTTATGACGTGGCCGAATAAAAAGGCGGCCCGATCCGGGCCGCCTGATTCTGACTATGTCGCCTTAGCCTTCAGTGGCCGGCGTGGTGGTGGCCGTCGGAGCGTCACCGCTAGGGCGATCACCGGTCGGCGCAGTCGGACGTGCCGGCGGCGGGGCCTTGGGCGGACGCGGATCGCGGCCTTCCATGATGTCACGCACTTGCTCGCGATCGATGGTTTCCCATTCAACCAGCGCCGCGGTCATCTTCTCGACCTTGTCGCGGTTTTCGTCCAGCAACTTGACGGCCAGTGCGTACTGCTCGTCGATGATGCGGCGAATTTCGGCATCCACTTGCTGCATGGTGGTTTCCGACACGTTCTTATGTGTCGTTACCGAACGACCAAGGAACACTTCGCCTTCGTTTTCGCCGTAAACCATGGGGCCAAGCTTATCGCTCATGCCGTAGCGCGTGACCATATCGCGGGCCATGCGGGTAGCACGTTCAAAGTCATTCGAAGCGCCCGTCGAAATACGATGCACAAACAGGTCTTCCGCCACACGGCCACCAAACAAGATGGTGATTTCGTTGAGCATCTGATCTTTGTACAGCGAGAACTTGTCGCGTTCCGGCAACTGCCAGGTCAGACCCAGCGCACGACCGCGCGGCATGATCGTAACCTTGTGGACCGGATCAGTGCCTTCCAGCGTTTCCGCGATCACGGCATGGCCGGATTCGTGGTAAGCCGTGGCACGACGTTCGTCCTCGGTCATCACCATGGTGCGACGTTCCGGACCCATGTAAATCTTGTCCTTGGCCGACTCAAAGTCATCCATGTCGACCAGACGCTTGTTGCGGCGGGCAGCGAACAGCGCTGCTTCGTTAACCAGGTTGGCCAGATCAGCCCCCGACATACCCGGCGTACCGCGCGCCAGCACTGACGGATCAACGTCATTCGAGATCGGCACCTTGCGCATATGCACGCCAAGGATCTGTTCACGACCGCGGATATCCGGCAGCGACACCACAACCTGGCGGTCAAAACGGCCCGGACGCATCAGCGCAGGGTCGAGCACGTCAGGGCGGTTGGTGGCAGCAATCACGATAATGCCGGAGTTGCCTTCAAAGCCGTCCATCTCAACCAGCATCTGGTTAAGGGTTTGCTCGCGTTCATCGTTGCCACCGCCCAGACCCGCACCGCGCTGACGACCGACCGCATCGATTTCATCGATGAAGATGATACAAGGCGCGTTTTTCTTGGCGTTTTCAAACATGTCACGCACACGGGCCGCACCCACGCCGACAAACATCTCAACGAAATCAGAACCCGAGATCGAGAAGAACGGCACCTTGGCTTCGCCCGCAATCGCCTTGGCCAGCAGCGTTTTACCGGTACCCGGCGAACCCACCATCAGAATACCGCGCGGCATGCGGCCACCCAGGCTCTGATACTTGGAAGGGTCACGCAGATAATCAACGATCTCGGAGACTTCTTCTTTGGCTTCATCGCAACCGGCGACGTCGGCAAAGGTGATGCTGTTGTTGGAGTCATCCAGCATGCGCGCTCGGGATTTACCAAAGCTGAACGCACCGCCCCGACCGCCGCCCTGCATCTGTCGCATAAAGAAGACCCAGACCCCGATCAACAGCAGCATCGGGAACCACGAGATAAACAGCGTGGTAAAGAAGCCCTGCTCTTCTTCAGGCTTGGCGGCAAATTTGACGTTGTGCTTGATCAGGGTATCGACCAGGCGGAAATCAAATGGCGCGTAGGTCGAAAAATTGGTGCCGTCATTGCGCTTGCCGCGGATCAACTGGCCGCGCAATGGGTACCCTTCGATTTCGACTTGCGAAATACGATCGGCTTCGACATCCGCCATAAATTGCGAATACGGTACTTGTCCGACCGTATCCTGTCGTTTAGTGAACTGATTGAAGACTGTCATCAGTACCAGACCAATGATCAGCCAGATGGCGATGTTCTTGCCCAGATTATTCATGTCCCAAGCCCTTCGATGGCTGACAGAAGAGAAACCGCAAAACGCGTACCGCTTTGCCCCCTCTGTATAAACGCTTGCTGCATAGCGGAATATTAACCGCTCATTCCTTTTTCTGCTTGCCAAGCAAATACATTTCCGCGCTACGGTCGCGCGAGGCCTTGGGTTTACGTGTGAGCACCGTGGCGAAAGTGTCACGCATTGCGGCTATGTATTCGTTATAGCCGTATCCCTGAAACGTCTTGACCAGAAAACTGCCGCCAGGTTTCAAATGCTCGCGGGCAAATTCAAGCGCCAGCTCACATAAGTACATGGAGCGGGCCTGATCGGTTACCGCATTACCGGTGATATTTGGGGCCATATCGCAAATCACAAGGTCTACCTGGCGATCTCCCAGCAAGGACGTGTATTGCTGCAACACGTCGTCCTCGCGAAAGTCACCCTGGATAAAGTCGACCCCAGGGATATATGCCATTTCGAGAAGATCGAGCGCCAGCACCTTGCCTTTGCCACCCACCAGTTTTGCCGCGACCTGCGACCAGCTACCCGGCGCCGCGCCAAGGTCTGCCACCCACATGCCCTGCTGGATCAAACGGTCTTTTTCATTGATTTCCAGCAGCTTGTAGGCTGCCCGCGCGCGGTAACCATCCTTCTGTGCCATGTGCACATAATGATCGTTAACGTGCTCTTTCAACCACGCGTTACTGGAGTTGGAACGTGCCATACAGTACAATCGCCTGTTTTTTCAAGGTATTAAAAGCTAAAAATGGAACTCACTGCTGATCAGCGCCGCTACCTGCGTGGACTTGCCCATCATCTCAACCCGGTTGTCATGATCGGCAACAACGGCCTGACTGACTCGGTGATCCGCGAGATCGCGGTCAATCTGGACGCTCATGAACTGATCAAAGTGCGCGTACTCGGTGATGACCGCGCGCTGCGTGAACAGTTTCTGCAACAGATTTGCGCCGATCTGGGCGCAGAGCCCGTGCAGCATCTGGGCAAGCTGTTGATCATCTTCCGCCAGGCCGATGCCGCCCGCACCCGCTTTACGCTGCCCGGTGCGGCCAAAGCGACCAAAGTGGCGAACAAGACGCCCGCCAAGCCAGCCAAAAAAGGCTAAGCAGCCCTCTGCGGCCGCTGGTATAAAAACGCGTTGCTCCGGCAACGCGTTTTTTATGCCTGCTTATTTGCTGTCGACATTCCAGACATACAACAAACCCAATACCGACTGGATCATGTAGATACCGGTCGAAATTGCGTGCCAGTTGGCAAAGCCACCGCCAAACACGCCCTGCGCACTCTGGCTGAGCGCGCTTTTGATGCCGGCAATAATCGGGAAGATCGCAAACTGGTTGATCAAGGTGCAGACCAGCATGCCGATCAACAACCAGAATGCGCCTGTCTTGAACGCCCGCAGGCCTTCAAACCAGATGCGATAAATCAGCAAGTACAAACCGGCGGCAATGCCGATCCAGCCGATCAAATGAAAAATCTTGCCTGCTGCCAGCCCTGCACTGCCGTGGTCGAGCGTGGCAAACAGCACCGGCGTCACCGCCAGGCCGATAATCCACATACCGCCTATCCACAGCACCGTCAGAATATTTTTAAGTCCGTTGCCCATGCTTTACGCGCTTTAGTGGTTTGAGCCGCTGAAAAGACAAAGGCGCACCATCGACAACGTGATCCGCGATCACGCCGCCGAAGGTACGCCCGGGGATTGCATTACAGATATTTCACATCCAGCACTTCGTATTCGCGGATGCCGCCCGGCGCAACGACTTCACAGACGTCGCCGGCGTATTTGCCGATCAGGGCGCGGGCGATCGGGCTGGATACCGAAATCTTGCCCTCTTTAAGATTGGCTTCGTCGTCGCCCACGATCTGGTAGGTCACCTGATTGCCGGCGTCCATGTCTTCCAGATTGACCGTGGCACCAAACACGATGCGGCCTTCCGCGGTGGGCGCCAGCGAGGCCGGATCGATCACCTGTGCATTCGACAGTTTCGATTCCAGCTCGGCAATGCGGCCTTCTACAAACGATTGTTTTTCTTTGGCGGCGTCGTACTCTGCGTTTTCCGACAAGTCACCGTGCGAACGGGCTTCGGCAATCGCGGCGATCACTTCGGGGCGAGCGACACTCTTGAGGTGTTGCAATTCCACCTTCAGTTTTTCCGCACCGACAACGGTCAGCGGGATCTTGATCATTTTTTCTCTCCTGTGGCCTTCAGATTCCGCCACAGCGGAGGAACGGCCAGACAATAAAAAGCACAACCGCCGACCCGAAGGACGGCGGTTGTGGCGTTTCAAGGCGCTAAGTTATCAGCCTTTGAGCTGACGGTGCAAGCCCTGCAGGTCATACACCTTCAGTTCGCCCAGGTCACGCATGCCGATGCAGGCTGCGCGGGCGCCTGCCACCGTGGTGTACACCGGCAACTTGGCCTTCAGCGCTTCATGGCGGATCGAATAGCTATCCTGAATGGCCTGACGGCGCTCTTCCACCGTGTTCACGATCATGGCAATTTCGCCATTCTTGACCATGTCGACAATGTGCGGGCGGCCTTCCATCACTTTGTTTACTGCCGTGACTTCAACACCGGCCGCTTCAAACGCGCTGGCCGTGCCCTTGGTCGCGAAAATCTTGAAGCCCAGTTGCAGCAGAACGCGTGCGCATTCGATGGCCACCGGCTTGTCGCTTTCCTTGACCGAGATAAACACGTTGCCGCTGCTCGGCAGCACGATGCTGGCGGCCAGTTGCGATTTTACAAACGCTTCGGCAAAGGTCTCGCCCACACCCATGACTTCGCCGGTCGATTTCATTTCCGGGCCCAGGATGGTGTCGACGCCCGGGAACTTCACGAACGGGAACACGGCTTCCTTGACCGAGTAGTACGGCGGAATCACCTCGGCGGTCACGCCTTGCGACGGCAGCGACTGGCCCACCATACAACGCGCGGCAATCTTGGCCAGCGGCAGGCTGGTCGCCTTGGACACGTAGGGCACGGTGCGCGAGGCACGTGGGTTTACTTCCAGCACAAACACGGTCGCATCAGCGCCCTGGCCCTGGATGGCGAACTGCACGTTCATCAAGCCGATCACGTTCAGCGCCTTGGCCATGGCCACGGTCTGGCGGCGCAGCTCGTCTTGCAGTTCTTTGCTCAGCGAATACGGCGGCAGCGAGCAAGCCGAGTCGCCCGAGTGCACGCCAGCTTGTTCGATGTGCTCCATGATGCCGCCGATCAATACGTTCTCACCGTCGGAGATCGCATCCACGTCGACTTCAATCGCGTCATTCAAAAAACGATCCAGCAGCACCGGGCTATCGTTCGAAACCTTGACGGCTTCGCGCATATAGCGGCTCAGGTCGTCTTCGGAGTGCACGATGCGCATGGCACGGCCGCCCAGCACGTAGGACGGACGCACCACCAGCGGATAGCCCAGCTTGGCGGCCAGCACCAGCGCGTCTTTCTCGTTGCGCGCAGTGGCGTTAGGCGGCTGACGCAGATTCAGGTCTTGCAGCAGTTTCTGGAAACGCTCGCGATCTTCGGCGGCGTCGATCATGTCCGGGCTGGTGCCGACGATAGGCACGCCGTTGGCTTCCAACGCACGCGCCAGTTTCAGCGGGGTCTGACCGCCGTATTGCACGATCACGCCCACCGGCTTTTCAACGGCAACGATTTCCAGCACGTCTTCCAGCGTCAGCGGCTCAAAGTACAGGCGATCCGAGGTGTCGTAATCGGTAGAAACGGTTTCCGGATTGCAGTTGACCATGATGGTTTCGTAACCATCTTCGCGCAGCGCCAATGCGGCGTGCACGCAGCAATAGTCAAACTCGATACCCTGACCAATCCGGTTCGGCCCGCCGCCCAACACCATCACTTTCTTGTTGTTGGTCGGGTTGGCTTCGCATTCCTCGTCGTAGCTGGAATACATATAAGCGGTATCGGTGGCGAACTCGGCCGCGCAGGTATCAACGCGCTTGTAGATCGGGCGGATGCCAAAGGCGTGACGGGCACGACGTACCGCGTTCTGATCGGTATTCAGCAGCGCGCCGATCCGGCGATCCGAGAAGCCCTTGCGCTTGAGGCGACGCAGGTCGGCCGCCGTCAGGCTATCTAGGGCACGGCCACGGATTGCCGCTTCGTCTTTGAGCAGATCTTCAATCTGCGCCAGGAACCATGGATCGATCTTGCTGAGCGCATGCACTTCTTCCAGGCTCATGCCGACGCGGAAGGCATCCGCCACGTACCAAAGCCGTTCCGGGCCGGGCGAGGCGATTTCGGATTCGATCTGCGCGCGGTCGGTGGTCAGCTCGTCAAAGCCGGACATGCCGGTTTCAAGGCCACGCAGCGCTTTCTGCAGCGATTCTTGTTGGGTGCGGCCGATGGCCATCACTTCGCCGACCGACTTCATTTGCGTGGTCAGGCGGTCGTTGGCTTGCGGGAATTTCTCGAAAGCAAAACGCGGAATCTTGGTAACGACATAATCGATCGACGGTTCAAACGAAGCCGGGGTCTTGCCGCCGGTGATTTCGTTTTTGAGTTCGTCCAGCGTGTAGCCCACCGCCAGCTTGGCGGCGATCTTGGCAATCGGGAAACCGGTGGCTTTCGAGGCCAGTGCCGAAGAACGCGACACGCGCGGGTTCATTTCGATCACGATCAGACGGCCGTCTTTCGGATTAACCGAGAACTGCACGTTAGAACCGCCCGTATCCACGCCGATTTCACGCAATACCGCGATCGATGCGTTACGCATGATCTGGTATTCCTTGTCGGTCAGCGTTTGCGCCGGGGCGACGGTGATCGAATCACCGGTATGCACGCCCATTGGGTCGAGGTTTTCGATCGAACACACGATAATGCAGTTGTCGGCGCGGTCACGCACCACTTCCATCTCGTATTCTTTCCAGCCCAGCAGCGACTCTTCGATCAGCAGTTCGTTGGTCGGCGACAAGTCCAGACCACGGGTACAGATTTCGATGAATTCCTGGATGTTATAAGCGATACCGCCGCCCGAACCACCCATGGTGAAGGACGGGCGAATAATCGCCGGGAAGCCCAGATTGGCTTGCGCAGCCAGCGCTTCGTCGATGGTATGCGCGATGGCAGAACGGGCCGAACCGAGGCCGATCTTGTCCATGGCGGCTTTGAATTTCTGCCGGTCTTCTGCTTTGTCGATGGCTTCGGGCGAAGCACCGATCAGCTCGACCTTGTACTTGTCGAGCACGCCGTTGCGCCACAGATCGAGCGCACAGTTCAGCGCGGTCTGGCCGCCCATGGTGGGCAGAATGGCGTCCGGGCGTTCTTTATCGATAATCTTTTCCACCACCTGCCAGGTGATGGGCTCGATATAGGTCACGTCGGCCATATTGGGGTCAGTCATGATCGTGGCCGGATTGCTGTTGACCAGGATGACCTTGTAACCCTCTTCGCGCAGGGCTTTACATGCTTGCGCCCCGGAGTAATCGAATTCGCACGCCTGACCGATGATGATGGGGCCGGCGCCAATGATAAGAATGCTTTTGATGTCTGTACGTTTGGGCATTGCGGTTACCTGTATGAAGTGAGAAGGCAGTGACGCGGCGCGCAAGGGCGCCGCCGGGACTACGTCCTCACGACCGGTGTTCTTCCATCATCTTGATAAAGCGATCGAACAGATACGCCACATCGTTCGGGCCGGGGCTGGCTTCCGGGTGACCCTGGAAGCTGAAGGCCGGGCGATCAGTCAGTGCAATCCCTTGCACGGTGCCGTCGAACAAAGAGCGATGGGTGACGCGCACATTGGCCGGCAGACTGGTTTCATCCACCTGGAAGCCATGGTTCTGGCTGGTGATCATCACGCGCTTGCTGTCGAGGTCTTGCACCGGATGGTTGGCGCCATGGTGACCGAACTTCATCTTGCTGGTCTTGCCGCCGGTGGCCAGACCCAGCAACTGGTGGCCCAGGCAGATGCCGAAAGTCGGCACATTCTTTTCGAGAAATACCTTGATCGCTTCGATGGCGTAATCACACGGCTCCGGATCGCCAGGGCCGTTCGACAAGAACACGCCATCCGGATTCAGCGCCAACACATCGGCGGCCGGGGTTTCTGCCGGCACTACGGTCAGTTGGCAACCGCGTTCAGCCAGCATGCGCAGGATGTTGTATTTGACGCCGTAGTCGTAGGCCACCACGCGGAAACGCGGGCTGGACTGGACGGTGTAACCCACGCCCAGTTTCCATTCAGCGGTGGTCCACTCGAATTTTTCTTTGGCGCTGACAACTTTGGCCAGATCCTGGCCGGCCATCGAACCAAAGGATCGGGCTTTTTCGACGGCAGCCGCGGCATCGATATGGTCGCCGCTGATGATGCAGCCGGGCTGGGCGCCCTTCTCACGCAGAATGCGCGTCAGTTTGCGGGTATCGATATCGGCGATGGCAACCGTGTTGTTCTTGACCAGGTATTCGGACAAGCTCATTTCGGCGCGGAAACTGGAGTGCAGCAGCGGCAGATCACGGATGATCAGGCCGGCGGCGTAGACACCGCGGGCTTCGGCATCTTCGGCGTTGACGCCATAGTTGCCAATGTGCGGATACGTCAGCGTAACAATCTGACGGCAGTATGAAGGATCGGTGAGGATTTCCTGGTAACCGGTGATCGCGGTGTTGAATACCACCTCGCCGATGGTTTCACCGTCGGCGCCGATGGAAGTACCGTGAAACAGGGTGCCGTCGGCAAGCGCAAGTAAAGCAGGTTTGGACACTGGCGGCTCCTGGGCATTGCGCCCGCATAGATAGAGGAAAGAGACGGGAGAAAATACGTCCGCCGCACCCCTTCTGTGTGGGGCCGTCGAGCGGTTCAAGCTCCCCTACACGTAGAAAAACGGGACAGGTTGCCCTGGCCCGTTCTTCGTGTGCAAAATTTTACGGAGTTTATCCGAAACCGCCGATAGCTTCAACGTTTCAATAGCTTAGGCGGCCGTTTCTTACGTCTGCACGGGCCGCTTGCAGGGCCGGTAAAGCCCGCTGGATCAAGCACATCCGCGGCATTACAACCATTTTTCGATATCTTTGCGCAGGCTGTCCGGTGTGGTGGTGGGCGCAAAGCGGTCCACCACATTACCCTGGCGATCGATCAGGAACTTGGTGAAATTCCACTTGATGCCTTCAGTGCCCAACAAACCGCGTTGCGACGACTTCAGATGCTGGAACAGCGGGTCAGCATGCTCGCCGTTGACATCAATGCGGGCAAACATGGGAAAATCCACGCCGTAGTGGGTAGTGCAGAACGACTGGATTTCAGCCTCGCTGCCCGGCTCTTGCGCGCCAAACTGGTTGCACGGAAAACCCAGCACCACCAGGCCGCGCTCGCGATATTGCTGGTAAAGCGCCTGCAAGCCCTCATATTGCGGAGTAAACCCACACTTGCTGGCCACATTCACCACCAGAATCACCTGACCGCGATAGCGTTCCATCGCAACGTCTTTGCCTGCGATGTCGGTGACGTGGATTTCGTAAAAGCTGGCCATGCAGATGTACTCCTTAAAATGCTGAAAAACTGGAAGACCGGATTCTATGCTGTTCAACCCTTCTCGCGATGAAGCGCGACACTTCTTTATCGAGACCTGGCGCAAATATCACGCCCAGGAAGTGATGACCGATCTCGAAAAGATGACCGCTAGCGTGCTGGATCGCCATCCGGAATACCAGGCGTTTTTGAGCCCGGACTATATCGATCAGGACTGGCCGGTTGAATATGGCGAAACCAATCCGTTTTTGCATATCAGCATGCATCTGGCCATTGCCGAACAATTGTCGATTGACCAGCCCTTCGGCATACGCGCGCTCCATCAACAGCTGGTACACGCTGCGGGCAACGAGCATGACGCGCTGCACTGGATGATGGAGGGCCTCGGCGAAATGCTGTGGCAAGCGCAACGCTATAACTTGCCGCCCGATCCGGCCACCTATCTGAATATCCTGCGCAAAAAAGCGGGCCTGCCAGAAGCCTGAGTACGGCGACGCTAGCGCTTTTTATCTTTGTCATCGCCACGCATGGCCTGGATTTCCTTGAGCCGTGCGTCAATGCTGGATGCCAGATAAAAATCTGCCGTTGCATCACGCTGCGCCAGTTCGAGTTGCTCTACGGCCGCGCCATATTCGTTCAGGCGCGCATAGTATTCGGCCTGCATGCGATGACGTTGCTGCGATTGGCCCAAAGCCTCGTAGATACGCGCCTGGCGTTGGTACAACCAGGCATCTGAAGGATAGATTTCTTGCGCGGATTGCGCTGTCTTCAAAGCCTCGGCGTATTTGCGCGCGGCGATCTGCGCGTCGATTTCGCCGTACACCAGCACCCGGCTCCCGGGAAAATGCCGCTCACCCTCGCGGAATAATTTGATCGCCTCGTCGTAACGTTCCTGCCCCAACCGGATCGACCCCGCCAGATATTCGAGTGCCGGATGCGAACGTGCCAGACCAAAAGCGCTGTGCGCTTGTTCCAGCGTGGCCCAGGCGCCATCAAAATCCCGTGCTTTCCATTGCGCCAATGCCATGCCGTACAAATGCGCCGGTAAATTGCCATAGCGTTTGCCGGCCAGCGTGGCCTTATACATGTCGACGGTGGCTTTGTTATCGCTCTGCAATACCCGCGCGCGTTCGCGCACAAACAAATAATCGGCCGAATCAGGCACCTGTTTGTACGGCTGATCCTGCAGCCGTTCTTGCGCGTCGGTAATCCGCTTGTAGGTTACCGGGTGAGTGCGTAAAAACTCAGGCGCATTGTTTTCGATCAGGCGGCTGCTTTTTTGCAATCGATCAAAAAAGGTCGGCATGGCCCAGGGATCAAATCCCGATTTGATCAGCGTTTGCATGCCGATGCGGTCGGCTTCTTGCTCAAACGCATAGGTAAAATCCAGCTGACGCTGGATGGCGTAACCGCTGCTTGCCGCCATCGCACCCATGGCCAGATCGCCCGAGCCGCTGCGCGCTGCCAGCAAAGCCAGCCCCATGGCCGCCATGGTCAGCCATGGCATGGCGCGCTGGGCATCCATCATGCGCGCCAGATGGTGCTGGGTAACGTGCGAGATCTCGTGCGACATCACCGCCGCCAGTTCGGACTCGTGTTGCGTGGTGCCGATCAGGCCGCTGTAGACCGCGACAAAGCCCCCGGGCAAAGCAAAGGCGTTGACCTCGGGCGAGTTCATCACAAAAAAGGTAAACGGAATGGTGGTGCCGTTGGCTTCAACCAGGCGGTTGCCGAGCTGGTTGATATAAGCGTTGACCTCAGGGTCATCCATCATCTCGCCGCTGCGACGCATCTCGATGACGGCGGCCTCGCCGACCTGGTGCTCGTCGCGCGGCGTCATGCCTTCTTGCGAAACGTCGCCCAGTTCCGGCAGATTGACATCGGCAAAGCCGGGCGACACCAGCAGGCAAGCCGCCAGCAGCACAGCCAGCGGGCGTTTGAGCGCGGTAAAACCAGTCAAGGACCCTCTCCGGAAAGACGCCGCTGCAGCCGCGGCGTTTTAATATTGCACCGGAGTCTAACCCGGCCTATTGCAGTTCTGGAAAGTGAAAATCTTCGCCGCCGTGTATGCGGACGGCTTCAGCCAGATCAGCAAAAAATTCGCCGTCGCCCCGGGTGTTCACCCAGACGCGGTCAACAAAACGGTAATGAAAGCCGCCATGGCGCGCGGCAATCCACAATTCCTGGTTGGGCACATGCCGGTTGACGATTACTTTGCTGCCATCGTCGAACTCCAGTTCCAGGACATTACCCTGGCGCAAGGGGTCGATCTCGGCATCAGCTTCGTCACAAGCGGCTTCGATACGATCAAAAATGGCGTCGGACAGGGCGAGGAATTCGGTTTCAGTCATCAGTCGGGCCTGGGGCGGTGGTAATATCGCGATTTTGCCACCAAAGCTCTCTCATGCGCGTATTCGTCAGCCTGTTTGCCGTGATAGCCCTCGGCGCCTGCGGCTTCAAAGGCAATCTGTATCTGCCGCAACAACAAAGCAAACCCAATTCTTCGCCGTTGCTACACCGCGTGGGCACTGCATCGGGCACGGCCAGTGCGCCAGCGGCCAGCGCGCCGCGCAGCAAGGGCACGCCGGATGCGCCGTTCAGCCCGACGCCGTATTCGCAGCAGCCCGGTAGCGCCGCCGATGCCAGCGCGGTTGTGGTCGAGCCGCTGCGCGACTAAGCCACGTGATACCGCGCACAGCAAGGATGGGGCTACCAGCCCCATCCGGATTATTTGCGCCGTAGCGCTCGCCAGATCAGGCGCGGCCAGTCGCCTTTCTCCAGCCTGGGGCGACGGCGGAACATATCGTAATCAACCTGCTGCAGCTTTTGCAGCACTGCATCGGCCGACAACACGGTCAGACGCAGCTCCAGTCCGATCCGGCCCGGCAAGGTATTCGCCAACGGCGCACCGCCTTTAAGCATGCGGCGGGTACGGTCTACTTCATATGCCATCAAACGGCGCCATGCCACATCGCACTGCCCTGCGGCGATAGTGGTTTCATTCACACCAAATTTTTGTAAATCCGCCTGCGGGATATAGACCCGCCCTTTCTGCCAGTCCACAGCCACGTCTTGCCAGAAATTGATCAGTTGCAAGGCCGTGCAGATGCCATCCGATTGCGCCAGATTCACCGAGGTCGCGGCGCCAAAAATATGCAGCAGGATGCGTCCGACCGGCACCGCGGAATGACGGCAGTACTGCACCAGCTCGCCAAAATCTTCATACCGCGTCTGGGTCACGTCTTGTTCAAATGCGGTGAGCAAGTCGTGGCAAAGCGAAACGGGCACCGCATAGCGGCGGACGGTGATGGCCAGCGCCTGATAGCGCGGGGTCAGCGGGGTTTCGTTGCGCTCGATCCGGGCAAGTTCGGCCCGGCATTCTGCCAGTGCGGCCAGGCGTTGGGCGGGGGTCGCGTCGCCTTCATCGGCAAGGTCGTCGGCATGGCGGGCAAAGTGATAGATGCTGGCTACGGCTTTGCGATAACGCGCAGGCATCAAAATCGATGCAACCGGAAAGTTCTCGTAGTGCTGGACCGATTGGCCGGGAGTCACATCAAACATAGGCGGGTTTCTGACTGACAGTAGTTTGGCGCACGCCCCACGATGCGCTCACACCAGCAATCGCCGGTGCCACACAAACAAGCTAGGGGTTTATGCCATGAAAAAATGGATTATCGGTTTTTGCAGTCTGTTTATGCTGACTGCGTCGGCTTGGGCTGCGGTCAATCTCAACACCGCCACCGAAGAACAACTGACGTCGCTGACCGGCATCGGGCCGGGCAAAGCCAAAGCGATCATTGAATACCGCAAGGCCACGCCGTTTAAAAGCCCGGAGGATATTACCAAGGTACCCGGCATCAAGAACGCGACTTATGTGCGTATCAAGAACGACATCGCCGTAGGCAACGCCCCGGCGCCGGCGCCCGCCAAGCCAGGCAAAAAGTGAACGTGGGGCCGCACTGATATACGCATGACACCAGCCACCGCCTTTGCCCAGGCGACGGGGCCCGGGGCAAAGGCGGTGCGGTGGCGGCGTTAGTTTTTGCCGCTGATCGCGGTCAGCGGCACGTCTTTTAACAAGGCGGCCAGTTCAACCGCCGAACGCACACGCAGCTTGGTATAAATGCGCGCGCGATGTACTTCAACAGTTTTGATGCTGATGGTCAGGGTGTCGGCGATCTGCTTGTTGAGCTTGCCGGCCAGCAGTTCTCGCAGCACTTCGCGCTCGCGCGGTGTCAGGTTATCCAGTTGGTCGGACAAAGACTGGCGCGCTTCCCATTCCCCGCGCTGAGCCTGGTCCTGATCCAGATAGGTCTGGATCTTGCCCACCAGCACGCGGTTGTCACACGGCTTCTCCAGGAAGTCAGCCGCGCCTTCCTTGACTGCCGCCACCGCCATGGCTACATCGCCGTGGCCAGTCAGAAAAATAACCGGCGGCAAATACTCGGTCTGCTTGATGCGGGTAAACAATTCGAGCCCGCTGATACCAGTCATGCGGACATCGATAACCAGACAGCTGAAATCTACGGCTTCGGCTTCTTGCAGAAAATTTTCGGCCGATTCAAACGTGATCGCGGGCCAGCCGCGCGTTTCAAACAGCAAGGTCAGCGCATCGCGCACGGCAATATCGTCGTCGATGATGGCGATAGGTCGCATTACTGGGCTTCCTCGGTCAGTACCTGAGTGGAAAACAGCGGCAAGCGGCAAATAAAACGGGTGCCGCCACCGGGATTAGGTTCTACGGCCAGATGGCCGCGATGTTGTTCCAGTACCGAACGGCAAATATTCAGGCCTATGCCCAGGCCATCCGGTTTGGTGGTGTAAAACGGTTGGAACAAGTCATTGGCCAGCGCCAGCCCTGGGCCACGATCCGCAATCACCAGTTCCAGCGCATTTTGCTCGGAGATGACGCGGGCGCTGACGGTCATTTCGCGCGGGTTATCGCTATTGGCCATTCCGGCCATTGCTTCGAGGCCATTCTTGAGCAGGTTGAACAATACCTGTTCCAGCATCACGTTGTCGCCCGGAAAATCAGGCAAGCCCTCGGGCAACTGCACAATAATACGTGCCTGGGTCTTGCGCACCACCGGCTCCAGCAATTGCACCGGAATCGAAATCAGATCGGCGACATTACAAATTTCGCGACGTGGCGCGCGCTTGGCGGCGAAATCGCGAATGCCACGGATGATCTGACCAGCGCGCCGGGCCTGCCCGCCTATCTTGCCCAGCACTTCGGTGGCACGCTCCAGCATCGGCGGCTGCGCCCCCAGCATGTCTTCTGCAGCCGCGGCATAGCTGCTGATGGCGGCCAAGGGCTGGTTCAGTTCGTGCGCCAGGCTGGATGCCATCTCACCCATACTGACCAGACGCGCCGTGTGCTGCAGTTTTTCGTTTTGCAGGCGCAGGTTTTCCGCGCTTTGGCGCACGTCGGTGATATCGCCAGCGATATCCAGAAACACCGGGCGCCGATCGACCCACTCCACCCGCCGCCGTTGCACGTGATACCAACGGCCGGTGATCGGGTCCTGACATTCCGCCACCAGGCTATCCGCCGGCATCAAGGGCACCAGACAGCACACGCCATCGTCGCTGAGCGGGAACAGATCATCGTGGTGGCGGTTGCGGTACAGCAACTGGCCGCTTGATTCGTCGGTGACCGATACGGCAGATTCCAGGCCTTCCAGCACGGTAAGCAGCTGTTTGCGTGAGGCGGCCAGTGCTTCGCGTTCCTTGCGGATTTCAGTGACGTCATACAACGACGCCATCCAGCCGCGATATTCACCGCGGCCGTCCACCAGGCGCGACGAATACAAACGCACATCAAAGCGCTCGCCATTGCGCCGCATAAAGCGCAACTGATACCCGTTCTGCGGCGTTTGCCCGTCCATGATGGCGCGGTAGGCGGCGGCACAATTGGCCAGCTCTTCCGGCGGCCAGTATGGCATCGGCGGCACGTGGCCCAGCAGTTCAGAGGCGCTCCAGCCCATCATCTGACAGAAAGCGGGATTCACATAAATAATGCGGCCATCCCGGTCCATCGCGCGCAGGCCGGTGGTGAGCGAGTCCTCCATGGCGGAGCGAAAGCCCATCTCGTCACGCAAGGCGATTTCCGCGGCCTGCCGCTCCAGCATACGTCGGCGCAGCATAGCCAACGCCCACCACAACAGCACCAGCAACAAGAACACAGCAGCAAGCAGCCAGACCTGGCGGCTGGCGCGCGGGTTGTCATGCACGCTGGCGCGCAGCTTAAGTTCGTGACCGAGCGGATCAACCCCCACTTCGCGCGTGAGCAAAGAGCCCGGCATCAGCGTGGCATCGGCAGGCGCAACCACATGCCCCTGATCGTCCAGCAAAGCCAGGTCGTAGCGTTGCACCATCCACCATGGGATACGCAAGCGCAGCAATTCAGGCAAGGAATAGGCCGCGACGACGGCGCCGGCATATACCGAGAGATGGTAGAACGGCACCACCAGCACCACCTGCGGCTCTTCCCGCAGCAAAACATTGCTGTACACGGCATAGCCCAACGTTGCGGCGCCATCGATGGCCTCTTGCACCTGGCTATCGTCCAGCGGCGGCAGGCTGTTAGGGCGCCCGGAATATACCGGCAGGCCACCCACGCGCTTGCCTTTGGCGTCGAGATACTCCACCGATAGCAGCTCGGGGTTTTCTTTCATCAGCAGGCTGGCACGCGCGGCAAAGTCGGCTTCGGTCAGGCCGTCGGCAGCCAGACCATAGGCCAGGTTTTCCAGCACGTTCTGATTGGTTTGCAGATGCAGGCGCAGGCCTTGTTCCTGCCACAGCAAATCTTGCGCCATGGTCAGTTCACGGGCGTTCTGGGTCTGGCGCTGATCCAGCCAGGTGTAGCCCGCCAGTGCGACCATAACCAGGCCGATGGCAATGTGGGCCACCAGCCACGGCAACATGGCGTGCCAGGGAAGGAGAAATCGGGGAAGACGCATGGCGGAAGAATAACTGGTTTATCGCAGTCAGCCTTATACAGACTTACCCGCTCACGGCACCAGCGCAAAAAAACAACGCCACCCGAAGGTGGCGCTGCCATTGCTCTTACTTTGAAGCACGTACTGAATGTGCGCCTGAGCGCTCTGGTTGAAGACGGTTGCTGACAACTACCTACTACCGGGTACTTCAGTCGGCGCGTAAGAAGCGCGCTGTAATGCGGCGCAGGGCCGCGGTTTCAGGCTTCAGCTTAATTGCGATTGTTACCGCTGAAGGCCATCAAGATATTGAGCAGGCTGATGAACACGTTGTACACGTCGAGGTACAACTGCAGCGTTGCCGTAATGTAGTTGGTTTCGCCACCGTTAACGATGCGGCTCACGTCCACCAGGATATAGGCGGAGAAGATCAGCACCGCAATCGCCGAAATAGCCAGCGAAGCCGCCGGAATGGCAAAGAAGATGTTAGCCAGCGACGCCAGGATCAGCATGACCACGCCGATGAACAAGAACTTGCTCATGAACGAGAAGTCTTTTTTGGTCACCGTGGCGATACCTGCCAGCGTAAAGAAGATAGCGCCGGTGCCCACAGCGGCCGTACCGATCAGCGAAGCGCCATTGCTGAAGCGCAAGGCAACTTGCAGGATTTGCGACAACCACAAACCCATAAAACCGGTATACGCCAGCAACAACACCACGCCCATTGCGCTGTTCTTGGTCTTTTCGATGGCATAGAACATGCCAAAGCTCACGCCCAGGAACAGGATGACGCCAAACATCGGGGTCATGGCGAAATGCATTGAGATTCCAAGCAGCGCACCCGCGGCGGTGGGCAGCATGCTCAGGGCCAGCAAGAAATAGGTATTACGTAATACCCGGTTGCGCTCGACGGCGTAGGCCGCGCCGCCGTATTGGGCGGGATTGAATTGCATGGTGGTTGACTCCGTTATGATGAACGAGCTGCGTGGCTCGTTTTTTAAGATGGCCGTGCGTTGCAAAAGTTTCAAGCCTGACCGGGAATATTTGTCATGATCAGCTATTTCCGATAGCCGCCAACCAGTTTTCCATATCTTGCCAGCCTGGCCGTCCGGCCCAATGTGGCGCGCCATCCCGATCAATCAGACGCGCGCGCACGCCTTCGCGGAAGTCACCATAACGCACCGCGTGCCGCGCCGCCAGCGTTTCCATGGCGACCACGGCATCGTAATCCAGCGTCGCGGCGCGCTGCGCCAGCAACCAGCCCAGGCGGATGGATGTCGGTGAGCCTGCGCGCATCTGTGATTGTGCGTTTTGCAACCACACGTTGTCGCTGTGCAAAGCATCGATACGGGCCAGAATCGCATCCAGATCATCGCCCGCAACCAGGGCGCGGACTTGCTCGCGCACGGGCTGCCAATGGCCCGGTGGCAGCGGCGGCTGCAGCGCACCGCTGAGGGCATCAACCAGTTGCGACAGCATCTGCGCATCCGCCTGTGGCTGGCCCAGCCAGGTCAGTTCGGTCATGCCATCGCGCAGCAGCTGAAAGCCATGTGCCGGTAGCGCCCAATCGGCCGCGCCCGCCGCCAACGCGTCGCTGGCGTTCAAGCGGGCGGCTGTCAGCAACAAGAATCGCCCTACGCCATCCGCCAATTGATGCAACCAGCTGCTGGCCCCGACATCGGGAAATAAACCGATGGCGATTTCGGGCATGGCCAGTTGTGCCGTTTCGGTAACGATGCGATGGCTGCTGGCGGCAAACAGGCCCCAGCCACCGCCCATGATCAGCCCGTTGCCCCACGCCAGTACCGGCTTGGGATAGCGATGCAGCTCGCGACACAACAGATATTCATTGGCGAAAAAATCATCAGCTTCATGGATGCGCCCTGGCGTCAGCATGGCGTAGTACAACGCCTTGATATCGCCCCCCGCGCATAACGCCCGTTCGCCTACCCCGCGAATCAGAATAGCCACGATGGCGGCATCGTCTTGCCATTGCGCCAGTTGTTGTCGCATCGCCAGCACCATCTGCAAGTTCTGCGCATTAAGGGTGGCGGGGGTATCGAGCAGGATTTCGCCAATCAAGGCGCCGTTACGCGCAGGAATCAGTTCAAAGCGGACCATGCAGCCGTAATGCCATCTGGTTAAGAAGACGCCCAGCTTAACCACGCCGCTGTTGCAGTGCATCCGGGAAGTTACCGACTGCGATGTTTGGACCAGAACAAAAAAGGCGTTGCCCGACTGCGCAACGCCCTCTTTTACATGGTCAAGCTACTTACTGCAGGTTAACCGCCACAATGCCGTGCGCGCCCGCCAGGTCTGGCGCATTGATATACAGCACGCCATTGGCCGAGAGCGCCAGCGAGCCAGCAGCCGGTGTCGACCACAACGCTTGATGCGTGGTCAGGCTGATCGCATAAGTGCGCACCGCCGAGCTGAAGAACACCACATTATTGGTCAGCAACAAGCCGCGCAGACCTTTGGCGCTGCTAGTGGCACTGACGCCCACTTCCTGAGCGGGCAGTGTCCAGGTCCACAGCACCGTACCTGCCATTTCGTCGCGCGCCTGCAGTGTGCTGGTGGCGGCGTCATAGGCATAGACCACGTTATTGCCGACTGCGACAGTCGAAGCGAACTGGCCGTTAGCGGTCCAGCGCGCGGTGCCGGCCGTGATATCCAGATCGCCCAGCTGACGTACGCCCGACGTGTCGGCATCGCCCAACACCACCAGCGAATTGGCACTGCCCAGCACGGGTGTGGATTGCGAAGCGCCCGGGCTGCTTGCCACGGTAAAGCCACTGATATTGACGGTGCGGCTGGCGGTACCCGTGCTCTTGTCCAGCACCTTCAACTGCCAGGTGTTCAGGCCGGCATTGCTCCAGGCATAGATATTCTGGCCATCCAGCGTCGGCGCCCAGTTGGCAAAGTTGTTGTACAGCGCGGTCGCGTAATTGACCGCGCCAGTGCTGGCGTTGCCGCTGATCAGCTTGCCGCTGTAATCGCCCACATACACCGTGCCGCTATCGATGACCGGCGTCAGGCCCAGACCGGTCGAAAACGTGGTCGAAGCGCTGGTGGTTGTGGCGACGGTCGCGCCGCTGGCGTTGCTGACATTCCACAAGCCGTAGTTGGTCACACCGCTCAGGGCGTCAATGCCCAGTACATAGACCGAGCTACCTGCAGTGGCCGGTGCCGCAATCGGGAAAGCGGCAAAAGTGCGCGACCATGCCAGGTTACCGCTGGCCTCATCCACCGCTTCCAGCTGATTGCTCGAATTGACGTAGGCGCGGCCAGCGCCGGTCACCACCACTTGCGGCGACAGCGAGGTTTTATCGATGGTTTGCGGATCTTGCCAGGCCCAGCGCGTGCTGAAGTGGCTGGCATCAACCGTTACCGGCACGTAGCCGTTGTGCGCATTATTGCCTTGCAGCGTGCTCCAGTCGGTCGCCCCGCTCAGTGCGCTCAGCGTCGTCAGATGGCTGCCGAAGCCCACCGAAATCTGATAGGGAAATTTGACCGGAAAGCCGCTCAGAGACGCGCTGCAGCTGGCGTCGCTACAGACATTCAGCGTAACGGTACCGCTGTAATAACCCGGCAGGATCTGCGCATTGCTGTTGAGGGTGACATTCAGCGTGTTGCCAGAAACAGTCGCGCTGGCGGCGCTGCTGAGCAGATCGCCATCGGCGCTGACTTGCAGCGTGGGGTTGGCGGGCAATTGGCCGCTATAGGTCAATGCGGCCGGTATCGGTGTGCTCTGCCCTTCGACCACCGTTGCCGCCAGCACAGTCGGCGGCGTTACGCTGCCACTGCCGGGTGCGGGCGTTGGCGTTGTTGTCGGGCTGGGCGTCGGCGTGGTGCCGCTCGAATTATTGCTGCTGCCATCCCCACCCCCGCCACCACATGCCGCCAAAGCGCTCAGCAACAGACCTGCGCACAGCGTGCGCGCTGCGTTATTTTCCATATCGCTATCCCCACAAGATGTTTTGTGTACTTACATGCGTGGTAATGCTATACGAAAAATACAAACGCGTAACAGTCAGTTACATAAATATTTCTGTGTATGTCAGTTGACAGCAACGACGGCCACATCGCCGGTGCGCTGGGTGCCTTGCGCTTATTGCTTGTGGCGCGGATTGGCGTCGGGAAAAGTCATTTCGCTGTATTTCACCAGCTTGCCGCCGCGTGCAATGCGATACCCCAACCAGATCAACAGAAACACCGGAATACCGATATAGGTGGCCAGCACGCCGATCCAGTCGATCTTGTCATGCAGAAAAGCCTGGTAGTTCTGTCCGAGCGTGATGACCAGACACAGGCCAAAGGCAAACATCGGCCCAAACGGGAAAAAACCCGAGCGATAAGGCAGTTCGCGCAGATCCCGGCCCTGCGCCACATAGCCTTTGCGAAACCGGTAGTGGCTGATGGCAATACCCAGCCATGCAATAAAGCCGGTCATGCCCGAGGTATTCAGCAGCCACAGATAGACCTGTTGCTTACCAAACATCGACGTCAAAAAGCACAGGGCAGCGACCACGGTCGTGGCATACAGCGCATTGCGAGGCACGCCATTGGCGGACAGCTGCGCAAAGATGCGCGGTGCTTTGCCGTCCTGCGCCAGGGTGTAAAGCATGCGGGTGGAGGCATACATACCCGAGTTACCTGCCGACAATACCGCCGTCAAAATCACCGCATTCATGACCGCCGCCGCAAAAGCCAGGCCGGCGTGGCGGAACACCAGCGTGAACGGGCTGACCGCAATATCGCTGACTTCGTTTTTGAGCAGGCTGGGGTCGTTGTAGGGGATCAGCAGGCTGATCACCAGAATCGCAAAGATATAGAACAGCAAAATGCGCCAGAACACCTGGCGAACGGCGCGTGGAATATTCTTGCCCGGATCTTCCGATTCGCCCGCGGCTATGCCGATCAGCTCGGTGCCCTGAAAAGAAAACCCCACCACCATTGCCACGCCGATCAGGGCGGCAAAGCCACCGGCAAAGGGGCCGTCGCCCACGCTGAAGTTATGCAGGCCAGCGCTTTCGCCGCCGTGGATGATGCCAAAGATCATGGCCGTACCCAGCGCGATAAACACGATGACGGTGACCACCTTGATCAGCGAGAACCAGTATTCCGCTTCACCAAAGCCTTTGACCGAGACGTAATTGATGCCAAACATGATGGCAAGAAACAGCGCGCTCCAGATCCAGCCGGGCGTGCCGGGAAACCAGTAGTTCATGACCAGTTGCGAGGCGACCAGGTCGACGGCAATCGTCACCGCCCAGTTGTACCAGTAGTTCCAGCCCAGCGCGAAGCCAAAGCCTTCTTCGACATAATGCGCGCCATAAGTGGCAAACGAGCCCGACACCGGCATGAAGGCAGCCAGTTCGCCGAGGCTGGTCATCAAGAAATAAACCATCAGGCCGATCAGCGCGTAGGCCAGCAAAGCGCCGCCCGGGCCCGCCTGCGAAATGGTGGCGCCGGAGGCCACAAACAGGCCGGTGCCGATGGAACCGCCAATGGCAATCATGCTCAGGTGGCGGGCTTTGAGTTGCCGATGCAGCGCGGGCTTGCGGTCGGCGTTGGGGGCAGGAGTCATCAGCTATCGTTTTATTTAAACAAACAAGGGGCGGGATTTTAGCAAAATCCCGCCCCTCGGTGCGATCTGATTTCCGGCTAAGGCCCTGTATTCAAATCAATAATATGCACATGTCCTGACTATCTGGTCGAAACGACAGGGCCGAGCGCGCAATCAAGCCGTGCCGCCCACGGTCAAGCCGCCATCTATGCGCATAGTCGGCTGGCCTACGCCCACCGGCACGCTCTGGCCTTCTTTGCCACAAGTGCCTACGCCAGGGTCGAGCGCCATGTCGTTACCGATCATCGAAACGCGGGTCAGCACATCCGGGCCGTTGCCGATCAAGGTGGCGCCTTTGACCGGATATTGCAGCTTGCCGTCTTCCACCCACCACGCTTCCGAGGCCGAGAATACAAACTTGCCGCTGGTGATATCGACCTGGCCGCCACCAAAATTAACGGCGTACAGACCGCGTTTGACTGAGGCGATGATTTCCTGCGGATCGCGATCGCCGCCCATCATCAGCGTATTGGTCATGCGTGGCATGGGCAGATGGGCATAGGATTCGCGCCGACCATTGCCGGTCAGCGGCATATCCATCAGCCGCGCGTTCAGGCTGTCCTGGATGTAACCCTTGAGGATGCCATCTTCAATCAGCACGGTGCGCTGCGTTGGATTGCCTTCGTCATCGATATTGAGTGAGCCACGGCGGTCGGTGATGGTGCCGTCATCCACCACGGTCACACCGGGTGCTGCCACGCGTTCGCCCAGGCGATCACTAAAGGCCGAGCTGCCCTTGCGATTGAAATCGCCTTCCAGACCATGGCCTATGGCTTCGTGCAGCAGGATACCTGGCCAGCCATTGCCCAGCACCACCGTCATTTCGCCAGCCGGGGCCGGGCGCGCGGTCAGATTAAGCACCGCCAGCGCCACAGCTTCACGCGCATAGGTTTCGATGATCTCGTCACTGAAATAAGCGTAATCAAAACGCCCCCCGCCACCGGCGCTACCTTGCTCACGCCGGCCGTTTTCTTCAACGATGACGTTCAGCGACAAGCGCACCAGCGGGCGCACATCGGCGGCGCGATGGCCATCGTGGCGCGCAATATAAATAACGTCGTATTCCGAGGCCAGACTGGCCATGACTTGCACCACACGCGGGTCCAGCGCGCGCGCAATCTTCTCGATTTTTTCCAGCAGCGCTACTTTTTGCGTGGCGTTCAGGCTGGCCAGCGGATCCACCGGCTGATACAGCGCGCGGCCCTGGCCTTGTTTGACGAGGGCGGCGGTGCCATTACCGCCCTGGCGGCCGATGGCACGGGTGGCGCGTGCGGCTTCCAGCAAAGGCGCAAAGCCGATTTCGTCCGAATAGGCAAATGCGGTCTTCTCGCCCGAAACCACGCGCACGCCAACGCCCTGATCAATCGAGAAACTGCCTGATTTGACGATGCCTTCGTCCAGACTCCAGCCCTCTGAGCGTGTGCTCTGAAAGTACAGATCGGCGTAGTCCAGATCATGCTGCATCATCTCGCCGAACACGCGCTCAAGTTGCGCTTCGTCCAGTTGATATGGGGCCAGCAGGGTCGATTGGGCGGTTTGCAGGATGCTCATGCCGGGATTCACTTTTCAAGAATTGCGGGGGCGACAAGCAGTCAACATGCCATCGCCATGATGATTTCACAAGCCACGCTTATAGCATGCGGTGCTGCAGCGCTGGCAGAATCCGCCGCACGCGGTCTTGCTGGCTGGCTTTGAGTTCGGCCAGCACCACGCCTTCACCCTTGTCTTGCTGCGCCAGGATCACGCCCCACGGATCGACGATCATGCTGTGGCCATGGGTTTCGCGGCCGGTGGCGTGCATGCCGCCCTGACCCGGCGCAATAAAGAAACACTGGTTTTCGATGGCGCGCGCGCGAATCAGCGGTTCCCAATGCGCCTGGCCGGTGGTGGCGGTAAACGCCGACGGCAGCAACCAGATATCCACCGGCCCGGCCGAACGGAACAGCTCGGGAAAACGCAGATCGTAGCAAACCGCCAGGCCAACCCGACCAAACGGCGCATCAAACGTCACCACGTCCTGGCCAGGCTCGATGGTGTCGGCTTCGGCGAATTTTTCTTCGCCGTTATCAAAACCAAACAAGTGGATCTTGTCGTAGCGCGCCACGCGATCGCCGGCCGGGTTGTACACAAGCGTACTGTTGCGCACTTTGTGGTCGACCTGGCTGACCAGCGGCGCCGTGCCCCCCACCAGCCAGATACCGTGGCGGGCGGCGGTTTGTGCCAGAAAATCCTGGATCGGACCGTGGCCGTCTTGTTCACGCACCGCAATCTTGTCGCGCGGATCACGGCCCATGATGGCGAAATATTCCGGCAAGGCAATCAGGCTGGCACCCTGCTCCGCCGCTTGCGCAATCAAACGTCCGGCCGTAGCCAGGTTTTGCGCCACATCGGGCGTCGAAATAATCTGTATGGCTGCGGCGGTCAGTGTCTGCATGGCGGTTCCTGAAACGGATGGCGTTTACTGGGCTTTGCGCAAATTACCCAGGCTGGGACGGGTTTCCTGCACGCGCTCGATACGCGGGTCTTTGATGGTGCCGGTGATGTCATATTCATAGGCGATCAACTGGCCGAGCGGGTCTTTCAGCGCACGTTGCAGCAAGAACACTGCCGCCCCGGCAACCGGATTGAGGATGGTGGTGGCCACGGCCACCGAGTCCCCGATCACGGGCACGATGCGCACATGTACGTTCTGGGTACCTGCCTCAAAATTAGTCTCGCCGCGGAACAACACCTGCGCCGCCGAGCCCGCAATCACCAGATTATTGGTGCGTGCCACACCCCGTTCAATATTGGCATCGCCTTTGATGCTGTCGAATTCAAAGCCATCCGAGAACACATCACGAAAATCGAGGCGTACCCGCCGCGAGAGCGACTGCAGGCTCAGTATGGACAGCAAGCGCCCGGCGCCCGGATCAATTTTGGCAAACTGGCCGGCGCCGATATCCACCGCCAGCGAACCCTGCATGCTGTTGAAATCCGGCGGAAACGGCTCGCCGTCCCATGCGGCATCGCCGCTGATCTTGCCGGGCGCGCGCTTGAGTGTGTCGGGATAGCCCCAGCGCGTCAGCAGTTTGCCAAAGTCGCTGCTTTCCAGATTCATGCGGGCGCTGACGCGCGAGCGACCCGCCTTCTGCGTCCACAGCCCGCTCATGGCAAAACGGCCGTCGGGATTATCGATCGACACATTGTTAAGCCGCCAGTTGTCGCCTTGCTGCACGCCATCGACCGCCAGTTTGCCCAGTGGCACATCGTGGTAGCGGAAGTCGTCCACCGTCAGATCCAGCGCGGGCAAGGAATGCAGCGGAGAGGTTTGCGCGGGGGCATTGCCGACGCTGGGTAGCGGCATCCACACCCGGCTCAGCCGCGCCGAGACTTTGCCTTTACCCTGGCTATTCCAGCTGAACTTGCCCGCCAGTTCTTTGGCATTGACCTCGCCATTCCAGCTATCGCCGCTACTACTGGCTTTGAGACGGAATTCGCTCAGCTGCTTGCCCCAGCCGCCAAAGTGGTCAAACGCGACGTCGATGGCGGTAATGGGCGGGGCACCTGTGTTACTGGCGTCATCCTTGGGTTGCAGCGCCAACCAGTCTTGCAGATTGATCTCGGGCCAGCCGCCCACCAGCGCCAGGCCGCTACGACCGGCTGCGGACGGCGGCGCGCCCGCGCCGAGGCTGATGCTGCCGCTCAACTGACCGTTGCTGGCCGCACGCAGCAAAGCGCCCTGCACGGTGCGATCGTAATCAAAGTCGATATTGCTGCCATTCTTGTCGCCCGCCACATGCACCCGCAGCGGCCGCGTGCTGTTGGCGGCCTTGCCCACCGGGGCGGGAAAGTCGAGCGAAACGCCATTCAACGGCGATTGCACGCTCAGATCATATTTGCCGGCCCACGCCTTCATTTGCGCCTGCCAGCTGGCCGTGCCGTGGATGCGAGCGATTTCGGCCAGATCAAAATGCGTGGCCAGTTCCGCCACCGGGGTACGCCCGGACACACTGACATTCAGGCTGCCATCCTTGCCGGTGCCGCCGTTGACCACCACATTGCCGCCCAAGGCCTGGCCCGCCGCATCCTTGATGGTCATTGATTTTTCCGTAAAGCCGAGCTGGCCGCTGGCATTGCTCAGCGCGGGCACGCCGCTACCAAAATCCAGGGTATTGGCGGCAAACTGATAGTGGCCATCTACTTTGCTGGCATCGACATTCTCAACCGGAATTTCCAGCTTCAGGGCCAGGGCGCCATTGCCTTGCGCGTGCAGATTGTCGGTATAGGCCCCGGCCAGCTTTTGCAGCGGCGAGGCCTGCACAAACTTGATGAATTCGGGCGTGGGGCCACTGGCATGGCCATCCACCAGCACCACCGCGTGTTCCAGATCGGGAATGCTGACGCTGACATTGCCGGTCTGCGCGCCCAGGATTTGCCCGCGCGTGGATTTGATCAGCATGGCGTTGCCGTGAAAATCCAGCGTGCCGTCAATATGGTTGATATCGGGCCAGCCCTGCGCGTAATTGAGCGTGGTGTCTTGCGCCGCTGCGGTAATGCGGAAGATGCCTTTTTGATCGCCTACAAACGGAAAATCATGCAGATTGCCGTGCACCGTAGCCCGCCCGCCCATGGCCCGGCCCTGCTTGAGTGAGGTCTTGAGCCATTCCAGCGTGGCGTCGCCCACCCCACGTGGCAGATAGGCATACACGCGGTTAGCCGCCACGTTGGTAATGCTGCCATCCAGATCGATCCGGCCCGGCCCGGCGTCATGGCCCGGCCACGCATATTTGCCCGCCACGTCGATGCTCATATCGCGATTGCTCAAATGCACCGAATCCAGCGCGATATCCCAACCCGCGCCTTTGCGCTGCCAGTGGGTGGCCATATCCAGCCGCTCCAGCTTGATTGGCTCCACAAACTGGCTGGGCAAATCCAGCGCAAATTGCGGGCTACCCAGCGAAGCGTGGCCGCCCTGATCGTCAAAATCGGTACTCAGATTAACCGGCCCGGCTTGCGGCAGCACGCCAGGCCAGCGCAGCGCCAGCCCGCTGATCACCACTTTGCCGTGATAGTGCTGCGGATCATCCCAATCGCCCTGCCACGCAAACTCGGCCGTGCTGACCTGGCCCGCCATCGAGCCATCCGGAATCCGCGCCAGCAGGCTTTGCGGCAAACCGGCGCGTAGTTCGGCCAGATGATCAAGCTGCCAACCGGCAAACGACACCGTGCGCTGGCCTTTGGCGCTTTGCGTGTATTGGGCGCTACAGGGTTGGCATACGGTTCCGGCGGCGGTGGTCAGTTGGCGGCCATCAAAGCGCAGCGTTTGATTGCGATCTTGTTGGTGCCAGCGCAAACGGCCATCAAAGGTCGGCACCGACAGCGTGCGGCCACCGTAACTGGCCAATAGCCGCTGCACCTGCATATCCAGGTCGGCATCCTGCATCTGGCCATCGCCAAAGCTGAACTGGGCCTGGCCTTGCGCGGTGCCTGCCAGTTGCGGAATCGGGCGGACATCGGGCGGCAACAAGGTCCACAGCGTGCCCAGATCAAGGCCCGGCAGCGCCAGCTGCATCTGGCCGGACCAATGACGCCAGTCGGCCACGTCGCTGCCATACCAACTGCCGGAGGCGCTCAGGGTGCGGGCCAGGTTAGTGGCCGGGCTGGCCGCCAGATTGAAACGATGGCGACCGAACAGTGATTTGATTTGCAGATGCAGATCGTGCGCCTCAAACACGGGCGCGCCGCTCAGCAGATCCTGATAGCGCACGCTGCCGCCATTGATGTCGACTTCGCGCTGGTTAAGCAACCAGTTGAGCTGGGTGTTATCACCGCCACCGGCCCGCGGTTCGACAGTAAACCCGGCCACATGCCACACGCCCTGCGCATCGCGCAGCACATCCAGCGCCGGGGCCTGCAGTTGCAAGCGGGCAAAACGCAATTGCCATGCCGCTAGCGACAGCCACGACACCTCGGCATCCAGCGCGTCCAGCTTGAGCGCGGGCACGTGATCGCGATTGCTGACCACCAGGTGTTCAACCCGAAATGAAGGCTGCATGCCATGCCAGCCACCCGAGAGCTGGCTGAAGTCCAGATAGCCGCCGGTGCTGGCATGAAACCGCGCCTGCAACAGCGGCCGGAAATCGTTAAGGCGCGGCAAAACATAAAACTGCCAGCCCAGCGCGGCCGTCAGCAAAACCAGGCCCACGCCCAGCAGCAGGCGCAACAGCAGGCGATAGTGCCAGTGCAGAAACGCCGATACTCGCTGGCGTACAGTCAGGGCGGCCGATTTGAGGGCGGTAAGACGCGGCATGGATGGAACGGCGGCCTGGCAAGCGTTAAAGGGGATGTCCGGCGCAAGCGCGAACGTGGGATATTGTGCCGGGATGCGAGCGTGCAGTGCAGCAGAAATTCAGTATCCGCTTTGTTTACGCCACGTTTCGCCGGCCCCGTGCGCACGCAATGCCGAGCTGGTGCTTTGCAATGCGCTCACGCTGCGGCGCGCCGGGCTGTTTACAATGCACTAGCGCCGCGCCGCCCGTAGCCGGGCTCCGGATTCTACCCGCCCCCACCAAGAGTGTCAGGATGGACCCAGTGAACTGCCCCACCCTTAATGCCGGTCTGCAACATAGCCGCTATCTGCAACGTGTTTTTACGCGCGATCCGGCCTTGGCCGAACATACCGCCGCCACGCTGGCGCAGCCGTTCAGTCGCGCGGCGATGGAACACGCGCTGGCCGGGCTGGCACACGACGAAGACAGCGTGGCACGCCAGCGCCTGCGTGCTTTGCGCACCGCCGTGATGGCGCGGCTGATCTGTCGTGAACTGGCCGGGCTGAGTAATCTGGACGAGGCCGTCACCACGGTCAGCGATCTGGCCGAAGTCGCCGTTGCCGCCGCCTTGGCCAATGCGCAAGTGCAAACCGAAGCACGCTACGGTCAGCCCATAGGCGAAGAAACCGGCACGCCGCAAACGTTGATTGTGGTGGGCATGGGCAAGCTGGGCGGTCGCGAGCTGAATGTCTCGTCCGATATCGATCTGATTTTTGTTTATCCCGAAGACGGCGAAACCACAGGTCCGCGCACGATCAGCAATCATGAATACTTTGCCTATGTGGGCAAAGCGCTGATCCAGCTGATTGCCCACCCGACCGACGATGGCTTTGTATTCCGGGTGGATATGCGGCTGCGGCCATTTGGCGACTCCGGCCCACTGGTCTCCAGCTTTGCCGCGCTGGAAAACTATCTGCTGACGCAGGGCCGGGAATGGGAACGCTATGCCTGGATCAAAGGCCGCGCCTTGACCGGCGATGCCGAAGCGTTGATGCAACTGGTGACGCCGTTTGTTTATCGCAAATACCTTGATTACGGCGCGTATCGCTCGATGCGCGAACTGCATAGCCAGATCCGCCATGAAGTCCTGCGCAAAGACCGGCACGACAATATCAAACTGGGGCCTGGTGGCATCCGCGAAGTCGAGTTTATCGGCCAGGTGTTTCAGCTGATCCGCGGCGGCCGCGACAAACCGCTGCGCGAGCGCCCTACCCGCACCATTCTGAATGAACTGGCGCGCCAGGGCCTGGTGCCGGCCGATGCGGTGCGCGAATTGCTGGGCGCGTATACCTTTTTGCGGAATGTCGAGCACCGTTTGATGTATATCGACGACGCGCAAACGCAGATGTTGCCCACCGGCGACGATGACCGCATGCGGCTGGCACGTAGCATGGGCTTTGTGGCGTGGGATCAGTTCTATAACACGCTGGCCTACTGGCGCAGTCTGGTCAGCCGCCACTTTGAGCAAGTCTTTACCGCGCCGCAAAGCGAAGACGAAAACCATCCGCAAGCTGCCTTGTGGCAACACGCGCAAGAAGGCGAAGGCATAGATCCGCGTCTGGCCGACCTGGGCTACAAAGACCCGCCCGAAATCCGCCGCCGCCTGGCCGCGCTGCAAAACAGTGGCCGCTACCAGCAAATGCCGGAGCGCAGCCGCCAGCGCATGGACAGCATTTTGCCGCCGCTGATCGAGGTCGCCGCCGGATATCCCAATCCGGACGCCACGCTCAGCCGCATTCTGGATCTGCTGGAAGCCATCAGCCGCCGCGAGTCCTATCTGGCGCTGCTGGCGGAACATCCGCAAACGCTCAAGCGCCTGGCCGGCCTGTATAGCGCCAGCGACTGGGTGTCCAGCTATCTGACCCGCCACCCGATCTTGCTGGATGAACTGCTTGATGTGCGGCTGTTGTACCAGGCCCCCGACTGGAGCGAGCTCGGCCGCCAGTTGCGCGCGCAAATGGACGAGCACGCCGACGACACCGAAGCACGGATGGATTTGCTGCGGCATTTTCAGCACACGCAGGTCTTCCGCCTGGTGGCGCAAGACATCGCCGGGCTGTTGCCGCTGGAAACGCTGTCGGATCATTTATCTGATCTGGCCGATTTATGCTTGCAGGTGACCCTGGAGCAAACCTGGCGCGATCTGAACAAAAAGCACTGCGAAACCCCGGCTTTTGCGGTGATTGGCTACGGCAAACTGGGAGGCAAAGAGCTGGGTTATGCCTCGGATCTGGATCTGGTATTTCTGTACCAGGACGAGCATCCGGACGCCAGTGAAACCTATGGCCGCTATGCCAAGCGCGTGGTGAACTGGCTGACCACGCTGACGCCAGCAGGCTTGCTGTATGACGTGGATTTACGGTTACGGCCGAATGGGGCTTCGGGCTTTCTGGTGTCCAGCATTGACGCGTTTATCCAGTACCAGAACGAGGCCGCGTGGATGTGGGAACACCAGGCGCTAAGCCGGGCGCGTTATGTGGCGGGCGCTGGTGCGGTGGGCAAGGCGTTCGAGCGGGTGCGCTGCGAAGTGCTGCGCCGTCCGCGTGATATCGCCGCCTTGCGCGCCGAAGTACGGGATATGCGCCAACGCATGCTGGAAACGCATCCGGACAAACCCGACGACGTTAAACATCGCCGTGGCGGCATTGTTGATGTGGAATTTATCGTGCAGTTTCTGGTGCTGGGCTATGCGCAGCAATTTGTTGATCTGACCGCCAATCGCGGCAATATCGCGCTGCTGGGCACCGCGGCCGAACACGGCTTGATTGAACAATGGGCGGCCGAAGATGCGCGCGTTGGCTACCGCGAGCTGCGCCGGCTGCAACACAAAAGCCGACTCAATGGCACCGCGCCCAGCGCAGAGACACTCGAAGGTCTGGGAACCTATATGGCCAGCATCCGCCACTTGTGGCAAACGCTGTTTGAGGACGACGCCGAAGCGTGACCAGGCACGGGTGACTCGGCTTCCCCGCCATGATCCACCTTTCGAAGCCAATGATTGCGAGTGCTGCGGCCGAGGATGCCACTTTGGGCGGTGGGTCCAGACCCACCCTATAGGGACGGCGCGGGCATAGGGTGGGTCGTGACCCACCTTTCAAAGCCAATGATTCGGAGTGCAGCGGCCGAGGATGCCACTTTGGGCGGTGGGTCCAGACCCACCCTATAGGGACGGCGCGGGCATAGGGTGGGTCGTGACCCACCATTCAAAGCCAATGATTCGCAGTGCAGCGGCCCAGGATGCCACTTTGGGCGGTGGGTCCAGACCCACCCTATGGGGAAGGCGCGGGCATAGGGTGGGTCATGACCCACCTTTCAAAGCCAGTGATTCGGAGTGCAGCGGCCGAGGATACCACTTTGGGCGGTGGGTCCAGACCCACCCTATGGGACGGCGCGGGCATAGGGTGGGTCGTGACCCACCTTTCAAAGCCAGTGATTCGGAGTGCAGCGGCCCAAGACGCCACCCAGGTCAAACTGGAAACGTGCAGTACTCGATCGCTTCCTGGCCCATGGGCAGATAAGGCTCCAACCAGACCATTTCGGATTTGACGTGCGCGATCAGCGCAACCACGTGGCGCGGATCGGTGTTATTGGCAAACCACAATTCCTTGCGCCAGACCTGATCACCCATCACCACGGTCTGCATGCCGGGCGTTAATTCATCTTGTGATTTGCCGGTACAGCCGTAACCGACCGCGGCCAGCATCTCGCCCACTTCTTCTACCGCATCGGCCACTTCGATCACAAAGGCTGACATGCCGGGTGAAAGTTGCTGCAAGTTTACAAAAATGCGGGTGTCCAGCACGTAGCGCCGCGCCAGCTCGGACAAACAGTGGGGACAGGAAAAAGCGATCCGCATCAGCGAGGCGTCGTGCGTATCCGGCACGGGCAAACCCGGCTGGGCCTTGTGGCCACAGCGGTAAACCATATTGACGCCTAGTCGATCCATCTCCCTGGTCCTGTTGGTTTTGTAGTTTGTTGACAAATACTACGACTAAACTATAAAAAAACGCCAAGAAAGCTTACGCGATCTTGGCGTTTTTGCAACAGGAATTAGTAATCTACAACACTAATTGTCAGGCAGTGGGGGCTGGATTACGCAAGCGGATGTGCAGTTCGCGCAGTTGCTTGTCATCCACGGCGTTCGGCGCGTTAGTCAGCAGACACTGTGCACGTTGCGTTTTCGGGAAGGCAATCACGTCGCGGATCGACTCAGCACCAGCCATCAGAGTCACCAGACGGTCCAGGCCAAAGGCCAGACCACCGTGCGGCGGGGCGCCGTATTGCAGGTTGTCCAGCAAGAAGCCGAACTTGTTCTGCGCTTCTTCCGCGCCGATGCCCAGCGCTTCAAACACGGTGGACTGCACGTCAGCGCGGTGGATACGGATGGAGCCGCCGCCGATTTCCCAACCGTTCAGCACCATATCGTAAGCACGCGCACGGCACGCACCCGGCTGCTCTTTCAGCAGCGCCAGGTGTTCGGCTTTCGGGCTGGTAAACGGATGGTGGCAGGCGTTCCAGCGTTTGCCGTCATCGTCGTATTCAAACATCGGGAAGTCCACCACCCACAGCGGACGCCATTCGCGCACAAAGTAGCCGTCCTTCTCGCCCTTCTCCAGACCAATTTTCAGACGCAGCGCGCCGATGGCTTCGTTCACCACCTTCTCGCGGTCGGCGCCAAAGAACACGATGTCGCCGTTTTGCGCACCGGTGCGCTCAACCATGGCTTGCAGTGCGGCGGGCGTCAGGTGCTTGACGATAGGCGATTGCAGGCCTTCTTCGTTCAGCTGGCTGATGTCGTTGACCTTGATATACGCCAGACCCTTGGCACCGTAGATACCGACAAACTGGGTGTAGGCATCAATTTCGGAACGGCTGAAAGCCGCACCGTTCGGTACGCGCAAGCCCACTACACGGCCGCCGTCCATATTGGCCGCGCCGCTGAATACCTTGAACGTCACGTCCTTCATCACATCGGTCAGCTCGGTAAACTTGAGCGAGATGCGCATGTCCGGCTTGTCCGAACCGTAATAGAACATCGCGTCGTCGTACTTCATACGCGGGAACTTGCCCAGGTCTACCCCGATGGCTTCCATAAACACATGGCGCGCCATGTCTTCGGTGATGTCCATGATTTCGTCTTCGTCCAGGAACGAAGTCTCGATATCGATCTGGGTGAATTCGGGCTGACGATCAGCGCGCAAATCTTCGTCGCGGAAGCATTTGGTGATCTGGTAGTAACGGTCAAAGCCCGCCACCATCAGCAGCTGTTTAAACAGCTGCGGCGATTGCGGCAACGCAAAGAACATGCCGTCATGCACGCGGCTGGGCACCAGATAATCACGCGCGCCTTCGGGCGTCGAGCGCGTCAGCATCGGCGTTTCAATATCGATAAAGCCACGGCTGTCGAGGAAGTTACGTACCAGCAGCGCCACCTTGTAGCGCAGACGCAGGTTCTTTTGCATGACCGGGCGGCGCAGATCGATCACGCGGTTTTGCAGACGCACGTTTTCCGACAGGTTTTCATCGTCGATCTGGAACGGCGGGGTGGCAGCGCTGTTCAGCACGGTGATGGTCTTGGCCAGCAATTCAATCTCGCCAGACACCATCTTGCTGTTGGCCGTACCGGCCGGACGCTCACGCACAATGCCGGTAATTTCCAGCACGAATTCATTGCGGCTGGCATCAGCGGTCGCAAAGGCTTCGGGGGTATCAGGATCGATCACCACTTGCAGCAGACCTTCGCGGTCGCGCAAGTCGATAAAGATCACACCGCCGTGGTCGCGGCGACGATGCGCCCAACCTTTAACGGTTACGGACTGGCCGAGAAAACGCTTGTCAATCAAGCCACAGTAATCGGTACGCATAAATGAACCTGCTTTTCGAGATTTTTGTAAAAGACTTTCACAGAAGACGGTATGGCCTGGCGTGCATCAAAGCGTATCAGGCAACACAATCTGAGGAGCGGGTACGGTGCGATTTGCCGGCACCACCACCCCCATCGAAATGACATATTTGAGCGCTTCGTCCACGCTCATATCGAGTTCGCGAATATCACTGCGCCGCGCCATGAACAGAAACCCGGAGGTCGGGTTCGGCGTGGTCGGCACAAACACGGAGACCAGTTCGGCATCAAGTTTTTCGGCGATTTCACCGCCCGGCACGCCGGTCATGAAACCCACAGCCCAGGTGCCCTGATGCGGAAACTGTACCAGCAAGGCCTGACGAAATGCCTGGCCCGAATCACTGAACACGGTATCGGACACTTGTTTAACGCTCGAATAAATCGAACGCACGATCGGAATGCGGTTGAGCACATGTTCGCCCAGGCGCAACAAACGGCGGCCCAGCACATTGGTCGCCACCATGCCGGTAAACAACACCACAAACACCGTCAGCACCACCCCAAAGCCCGGGATATGGTGCGCGTCGTTCAGAAACGGCGCGTAGGGCGAAACAAAACGCAACAACCAGTAATCCGGCCGCCACGGTGTGGGCACAAAAGCGCCCAGCTGATCCATGGTGCCTATGATCAATTGCAGTACCCACAGCGTGATACCCAGCGGCACCCAGACCAGCAAACCCGTTAACAGATATTTCTTCATACTCGCCATGTAACGGCTCTAACCTCTTGCCAGCTTTGGTAAAGGGATGGGTAAACCGACCGCCACAGCGTCAGCCGTGGCAACCCCAAGCCGTGTGCGCACTAGGCTTCGGCGCTGCTGGGGGTGGACGGCGCAGCCGTCGTAGTGCCGCCACTGCCGCCTTTGAAATCAGTGACATACCAACCGGTGCCTTTCAACTGAAAGCCTGCGGCCGTCACTTGTTTTTGATACGCATCGGCGTGGCATACCGGGCATTCCGTCAGCACCGGGTCTGCCATCTTCTGCATATGGTCGTTCTGATGGCCACAGGCGGCGCAGCGATAAGCGTAAATAGGCATGGAGGTCTCCCACACGAAAGGCGTTGATTATAACAGTGGGATGAGATGCTGTGCATTCGCAGCAAATTCAAGCGGATAGACCGGAGCGCCCACCCGATGCCCGCAGCGCGCCGGGTTTGCACCAGGGTTACAGCGCCCGGTGGGGCGCGAGCGGATGGGCCGGACGGGATGCCCGGCCACACCCCGCCACAAGGTTTACCCGTGCGGGCTTACGGCTTGGGAATATGCAAGGTGCGGCTGATCATCAGCGAGCCGGACAAGGCAAACATCAGCACCAGCGGGTGCAAAAAGCCCGGGCCGATTTCGATGCTGCCCAACCAGAGCATGGGGCCGATGGCGTGTTGCCACGCGGCGATAGCCATTACCAGTACCAGCACCAGCGAGGTGGGGATGGGCGTGCCTTCGTAGTATTTGACCTTGCCGCTGTCGCCTTTGAGCGTTTCGGCGGTGACGTTGTAACGCGCCAGGCGGCTAACCCCGCAAGCGACAAAGTAGCCCAGGGCGATACGATCCCAAAAGCCGTCCATGCCCATGCCGTAGGCGATGGCAGCAGGGGCAACGCCAAACGAGATCACGTCGGCCAATGAATCCAGCTCGCGACCCAATGCGGATTGGGCATGGCGGAAGCGAGCGACATGGCCGTCGGCAATATCAAATACCAACGCCAGCGGCAGCAAGGCGCAGGCAATCAGCAGATGCGCCACCACGCCTTGTTGTAGCCAGGTCATCACCGAGAACACCGCGCCGACGCCGCAGAGCGCGTTGGCCAGGGTAATCCAGTCCGCCAGATGAAACGTGCGAATCATCGAAAAATGTTTGTATTGTTTTTCCACTGCCATGCTCCTGAGTCGGGCCGTCTGTGTGCCCGCCGCGCTAAGGTTAAACCCAGGCTTGTCAGTCTGGCGAGCCTGCTTCACGATGCGGCGAGCCTGTAAGGTAATGCCCGCCTGGATTTTGCTGCTGCCATTACACACCATGACAGAGACCGCGGCAGCGGGAGGACATCAGGGTTTGATGTCGGCCATGTACTGATATGTTGCATTTGCGTCATGGCCGCCCTGCCATCTGTTCGATGGCAGCCGGCGCTACAACAGAACTGGCTTATATTGAAACCCCGGCTGCGGCACTACAAAAAAACATCAGGCCGGACACGGATAAGCGATACCACTCGCAAAAACGCGGCAACCAAGCCGTAAGTAAATGGAACTCGAAGGGAGCTTTGCATGAGTATCGGACAACGTCTGGTGGCGATGATCGTCGCCGCTATTGCCGCGCTGGCGGTCATCTCGGCGGTAGGCATCGTGCAGTTTCAGCGCGAAGCGGCCAGCCTTGATGATTTGATGGACAACAACGTTGACGGCATTGTGGTCGCAAGCGCGCTCAACAACGATTACAAGGTCGAGCAGATCGTCGTTGAACGATTGCTGCTGGAACAAAACCCGGATGCCCGCACCGCCGGCATCAAGCAGGTGGCCCTGCTACGCCAACAGCTGGAAGAGTCGGGCAAGAAGTACTCCGCCACCTATCTCGACGCCACCGACAAGGCCAACTACGAGAGCTTTGCCAGCCAGCTGACCGCCTTGCACGCGCTGCTGGACAAGGTGATGAAAGCCACCGACCAGGGCGATATGGCCACCGCAGTCATGCTGGCCAATGGCCAGGGCGTCGATCTGGCCTCCAGCACTGAAAAAGCCTTGACCGCATTGCGCGATTACAACGTCAAGATGGCCAAAGTCAGCCGCGACGAGATGGTGCGCGAGCAGCAGCAATCGCGCCTGATCTTTATCGGGATTGCCTTGCTGGCCAGCGTGGCGCTGATCATCTTTGGCAGCATCACCGTTACCGCCATCCGCAAGCCGTTGAATGCCATGCAGAAAGTGGTTAGCGATGTGGGTCGCAATCTCGACTTTACCTTGCGTGCGCCGGTGGGCCGCAACGATGAAATCGGCACCACGGTTAAATCGTTCAATCTGTTGCTGGAAAACCTGCAAAACAGCTTCCGCGGCGTTAGCGCGCAAATCCGCCAGGTATCCGCCGCTGCGACGGATATGTCGCGCGCCGCCGCCGAGATGTCGCAGAACGCGGGCAATACCAGCGAAGCCGCCAGCAGCATGGCCGCCACCGTCGAAGAAGTGACGGTCAGCATCAACCATGTGTCCGATCGCGCCAACGAAGCCAATACCCTGTCGCGCGAATCCGGCAAGCTGGCGCAAACCGGCTCGCAAGTGATCGAATCCACCGTCAACAAGATCGAAGGCATTGCCGACACCGTGCGTTCGGCGGCCAGCCAGATTTCTGATCTGCAGAACATGAGCGCGCAGATCAATGCCGTGGTCAAGGTGATCAAGGAGATCGCCGATCAGACCAACTTGCTGGCGCTGAACGCCGCCATCGAAGCCGCACGCGCCGGTGAACAAGGCCGCGGCTTTGCGGTGGTGGCGGATGAAGTGCGCAAACTGGCTGAGCGGACCTCCTCATCCACCCAGGAAATCTCGGCCACGGTCGGCTCCATCCAGGAAGGCGCGGTGCGCGCCGTGACCAGCATGCAAGCCGTGGTTAACCAGATGGAAGACGGGGTTAACCAGGCGCGGGGCGCGGGCGCCGCGATTGTCGATATCCGCCATGGCGCTACCGATATGGCGGATCGCGTTGATGACATCAGCACCGCCATCAGTGAGCAAAGCGCGGCCAGCAACAATATTGCGCAACTGGTGGAACGCATTGCGCAAATGTCGGAAGAAAACAGCGCCTCGGCGCGCACCACGGCCGGTTCAGCGCAACAACTGCATATGCTGGCCGGTGAAATGCAACGCGAAGTGGAACGCTATCGCGTGTAACACCGCCTCCGCATTGCAAGCGCCAACAAAAACACCGCCACGGATCATCCGGGCGGTGTTTTTTTTTGCCTCAGGCCATCAAGCGGTATAGCGCGCTGCGGGCTTGTTGCGCGACAGATTGGGTTGCAGCGCATTGCGGGCATCCACCAAGCGCTGCCAGTCACCCGCGTCGGGCAAGGACGGAATGGTGACGCCTTCTTTCTGGTCCAGCCCGACCAGCGCGGCATCAACCAGATCCTCCACCTCCATCACGATTTCCGGCGGCAACGCGTCCAGCGGCGTGGTGCCCTTGCTCCAGATTTCCGTGCGCGTCGCGCCCGGCAACACCGCCTGGATATGCACACCGCTGCCCTCCACTTCTTTGGCCAGCGCCTGACTGAAATGCAGCAGATACGCCTTGGTGCCGCCATAGACCGTATTGCCCGGCTGCACCATTTGCGACATCACCGACGCGATATTGATAATTGCGCCATGGCCGCGCGCCAGCAGGCCAGGCAGCACCGCATGCGACAAACGCGTCGGTGCGGTGATATTCAGCACGATTTCGGCCTCAAGCTTGTCCACATCGGCCGATTTGAGCGGTTCCAGCGTGGCCGTGCCGGCGTTGTTTACCAGCAGGCTGATGGCAGGATCGGTGGCGAGCAGCTGTTCCACTTTGGCGGTATCCGCGCGTTGGGTCAGATCTGCCACCACGATGCGGACGTTAACGCCGCTTTCGCTGGCCAGTTGCCGCGCCAGGCTTTGCAGTTTTGCTTCGTTGCGCGCCACGAGGATCAGATCGTAACCGCGCTGGGCCAGACGTTGTGCGTAGGTGGCGCCGATGCCGGTGGAGGCGCCGGTAATAAGGGCAGTGCCTTGATGTGCAGCCATGGTGTTGCTCCTGTTGTGAGGCGTTGCTGTTGTGCTTGTGCCTTGCGGTCAATCTGGATGATGACCGTCATCTGTCGAGCAAATTAACCACCGGCAATCAGGATGTCAAACACAATCCAGAATTTGACAGGGGCGAGCAGACGAGCGGATACTTCGCCGCATTCCCCAGCCGAACAAGGACCCGCCACGCCATGGGCACATCACGCGCAGATAAAGCAGCCACGCACGCACGCATCGTGCAAACGGCCGCAGCCCGGTTTCGTGAACTGGGGCTGGATGGCTTGAGCGTGGCCGATTTGATGAAAGAAGCCGGCCTCACCCACGGCGGCTTTTACAAACACTTTGAATCACGGGAAGCGCTGGTGGATGAGGCGGTAACGGCGGCGTTGCACGATGGCGGTACCGCGCTGCGGCAAACGCTGGCAGCTCAGCCTGAGGTGACGCTGGATGATTTATTAGCGGTGTACCTGAATGCCGAGCATCGCGATGGTCCCGCCACAGGCTGTGCAGTGACGGCGCTGGCGGCAGATGTCGGCCGCTGCGGTGCATCGACGCGGGCGACCTATGCGGCGCAAGTCGAGACCAATCTCGAGATGCTGCAAAACCTGCTGCCCAGCGCATGGACGCCAGAGCAGCGCCGCGCGCAAGGCATGTTGATTCAGAGCGCGCTGGTCGGCGCGCTGGCAATGGCGCGGGCGATGGGGGGCGCGCACGGCTTGTCGGATGAAATCCTCGCCACCGTCCGCCAGCAAATCAATGCCCTCGCGGCGGCCAGCCCGAGTGCGCCCACCGCCACGGCTTAAGCAAAATCAATCCAGCGCTGCGGCTGCGCCAGCGTGCTGGTCAGAATCTGCATATCGCGCCATGCCTGGTCAAAGTCGCTGCGCGGCGCGCGCTGGATGCGAATGGCGTGAGCAAAGGCGCGGAATTCCGCCATATAGCCATCGTCATCGTCACGTTCCCAGCGCGTTTGGCCGCTCGGGTCTTGCAGCACCAGCGTGCGGCCGTCATAGGTAGCCGCGCCGTTTTCCGCCAGCACGGTCAACTGCCATTGCTGGTGCGTGTGCGAAGAAAAATACAGATTGATTTGCGCCGTCGCGCCGGCCGCGCTTTGCAGCGTCAGCGCGCCGCCATCAAACCGCCCCAGTTGCGGATTGGTCTGCGTCGGGCTGAGGGTGGCGCGCACGATATCACCGAGCAGATCGCGCGCCACGGCCACGTAATGCACGCCCGCGTCCAGCAACAAGCCGCCGGGGAATTCATGGCCGGAACGCCATCCGCTCACCAGATAGCGATTATCCGGCTGCATAGACATCATGGCGTTCCAGTTCAGCGCATACACCGCACCCGCACGGCCGCTGACCAGCCAGGCCTGAATGCGGCTGAAGGCGCTGGCATAGCGGAAGTTTTCCGCCACCATGCACACGTATTGCGGATATTGCGCCGCCAGCGCCAGCATTTCGGCGGCCTGGTCGGCATCGGGCGCCAGCGGTTTTTCGACCAGGATATGTTTGCCCGCCTGCAAAGCAGCGCGCGTCGCGCTCAGGTTATCGGTGGCAGGCAATACAATGTCGACCGCATCGATATCGGGCCGCGCCAGCAAATCAGCCATATCGGTGTACCAATCGACGCCCCCCGCCATCGCGGCAAAGTGCTGCGCTTTTTGCGCGGTGCGATTGCACACGGCCACCAACTGGATGTCGTCAGTGCAATGTTGCAAGGCGGGCCAATGCAGCTCACGCGCAGCCACGCCACAGCCGATCAACCCCAGTCGTACGGGACGGTTCATTGCAGACCCCTTTCTTGTTTTTGGCACCGCGCAAGGCTACGCGCTGATCCCGATGCGGGGCCAGCGCGCAGCGGTGTTGATACGGGCAAAGGTGCGATAGACGACAACACCGGCAAAGCCGGCCGAGGTTACAGCCCTAGATGCGGCGCCAGCTTGGCATGCGCCTTGTCCAGCCACGGCGGAATATAGAACGGCGCGTCGTCGATGGCGATGGCCTCCAGCTCGGTAAACAGCTCACCCGGGCCTTGGGGATCGCGCGTGGCGTGGCGCTCGATATGCGACACCTTCCACAAGGTTTGCGCCACCTGATCCGGCTTGTTCCACAGATCGTCAAAATGCTTCAGGCCGCTCTGCAACACAAAATAAGCATCGCGCGTGTCGTAAGTGGTTTTGTCGTGAAATTTCTGCGGATAAATGCATAGCAGCAAATACGGCAAGTAATGCACCGGCAGCCCGGCGTAATCAAACAGGCCGCGTTGTTGCGCATCGATAATCGCGCGCTGGAAATCACCCCATGCCAGCTTGCGCCCTGAAATCGAAAACGCCTTCAGATAAATGGGGTACAGGTTAGCCAGCAAATGTTCGCGCACGCGGCGGCCGTTTTGCGGGTCTTTGGCTGAGGGGGGAATGTCCAGAAAATGTCGGCGCGCGCTTTCAATCGAACTGCATTGGCTGCCGGATTTATGTGCAAAGTGCGTCACCGTATGCGGCGGATGCGCGACGCGCAGCACCAGCTCATCGCCACAGACTTCGCATTGCGCGCTGGCATTGTTGCCATAAGTCAGGCGAAACCATTCTGCATTCTGGATACCGGCGCCGTGCGGGTCGCGGGCTCTGTTTGTCATGATGTGTCTCCGAGGGGCCCAGACACAAAGTGTAAAGCGCCCGCGCGATGCAGTCACCGCCGCGGGCAAGGCTGTGGCGCGGGCTGTAACTCGCGGCCATAAAAAACCCGGCGCAGGGCCGGGTTCGGGGTAATGCCAGGGTCGATTACATCAAACGTGCAATCAAGGCCTTCTCAAAGCGCGCGTCCAGCGGAATCGACACTTTCACGCCATTGCCTGCCGCCACTTTCACCGGCTCGCCTTCTTTGCCGCGCATCGAGGTCAGATCGATGATCTGGTTGCCGCTGGGATGAATGATTTCCAGCTGGTCGCCCACTTCAAAATGGTTTTTGACTTCGATATCGGCCCAACCGTCACGAATGCTGGCCACTTCGCCGACAAACTGGCTGCGCCTGGATTCGGAGTGGCCCTTGATGTAGTTCTGCGTTTCCTGGCTTTGATGGCGTTGCAAAAAGCCATCGGTATAGCCGCGGTTAGCCAGGCCATCCAGATCAGCCAGCAGCGACGGGTTAAACGGCCGCCCCGCCACTGCATCATCGATTGCCTGGCGATACACCTGCGCGGTGCGTGCCACGTAATACATCGACTTGGTACGACCTTCCACCTTGAGCGAATCCACCCCGATCTGCGCCAAGCGCTCGACGTGCTGCACGGCGCGCAAATCTTTGGAGTTCATGATGTAGGTGCCGTGTTCATCTTCCATGATCGGCATCATTTCGCCGGGGCGGTTGCCCTCTTCAATCAGATAAACCTTGTCGGCTTCCGGATGGCGCGGCACGTCGCCACAGGCCGAGAACGCCTGGTTGGCTTCTTCCAGCGCCTTGTTGAAATCAAACTTGATGACTTGCACGTCGCCGGCGTCATCATCTTTGGTTTCATGCACCTTGTAATCCCAGCGGCAGGCGTTGGTACAGGTGCCCTGGTTGGGATCGCGGTGGTTAAAGTAGCCCGACAGCAAGCAGCGGCCCGAATACGCAATGCACAGCGCGCCGTGAACAAACACTTCGATTTCCATATCCGGACATTGCTGGCGGATTTCTGCCACTTCATCCAGCGACAGTTCGCGCGACAGGATAATGCGGGTCAGGCCCAGCTTCTGCCAGAACTTGACGCCCATATAGTTCACCGTGTTGGCCTGCACCGACAGATGCACCGGCACTTCGGGCCATTTCTCACGCACCATCATGATCAGGCCGGGGTCGGCCATGATCAGCGCGTCCGGCTTCATTTCGATAACCGGTTCCATATCCGACAGATAGGTTTTGATCTTGGCGTTGTGCGGCAGGATGTTGGACGCCACAAACAGCTTTTTGCCGCGGGCGTGCGCTTCTTCGATGCCTTGTTGCAGTTGTTCCAGCTTGAATTCGTTGTTGCGCGCACGCAGGCTGTAACGCGGCTGGCCAGCGTAAACGGCGTCAGCGCCGTAGTCATAGGCGGCGCGCATCTTGTCCAGCGTGCCGGCGGGGAGCAATAGCTCAGGGGCTTTCAGGGTCATGGCGGTATCCAGCAAAAGCAAAGCCCCGCTCGGTGGCGCTGCGGGGCGAAGGTGTAATGGCCGCGATTATATCCGCTTTTACGCTGCCCGTGTTTTAGGCAGTGTCTAAAACCCTTATGCAAACAAGGCTTTACCCGGGCTATCCACAAGCCTCGCACAGACTTGTTGCAAGAAGGTGGTGGATAAACGGGGATAAACCCCCAAGCCATATGGGTGCTGTTCGCCACGCGTGATCCGGCCAGCTTGTCCGCCTAAAAAACAGGCAGCACAAAAAAACCCAGGCGGGCCGGTAAGTTAGCCCGCTTGTCCACAGCCTCTACACACCCCGACCGGGCGTGCCTGTGAGAAAGCCGCGGCGAATGCCCAATATTTAGGCAGCTGCGATTAAGCCTGACGCTTCAGGCAGTTAGCTGGCGTATCCACAGGCCGCGCACACCCTTGTGCGGTCGCCGGGGTGGATAAGCGTCAGTTTTCCCCAGGCCGACGGCGGGCCAGGCAGCCAGCCGCCGGAAATACCCGCAAAACAGGCCCATATCGCCCGCTAATGGCCTGCGGATCAAAAAACAGGCGGCGCAAAAAAACGCTATCGGATCAGCGCTCTGATGGGCTTGTCCACAGCCCGTGCACATGCTTGTGCATGCTTGGGCGTGGATAACAAAATCGGGCTGCAAGCCGCGCCGAATATAGAACGAACGTACTGTGGAAAACCCGCAGCGCGGCCAGGCGACGGCCTGGGTAAGATGCGGTTTTCCACATCCTGGGAGTCTCCGCATGAACATCGGTTTTATCGGCACCGGCAACATGGCCAGCGCCATGATCGCCGGTTTGCACAGCAGCCACCCCGCCTGGCAGATTCACGGTTTTAATCGTTCCGCCAGCAAGCTGAGCGATCTGCAAACGCGGTATGCCCTGCAGGTAGCGCACAGCCTGCCAGAGCTGGTGGCGCGCGCCGATTACCTGGTGCTGGCGGTCAAGCCACAAGGCTACGATGCGATGCTGGATGCGCTGGCGCCCTTGCTGCAGGCGCGGCACACGCTGGTGACGGTGGCGGTGGGTTATACGATCGCGCGCGTGCAAGCCCGTATCGGCACACAAACGCGCGTGGTGCGCAGCATGCCGAATACCCCCGCCAGCGTTAGCGCCGGGATGAGCGCCTTGTGCGGCAGCGCGGCCCTGCCCGATCAGGCCCGCTCTGATGTCAGCGCCGTGTTCGAAAGTTTTGGCCGCGCGGTCTGGATCGACGAAGGCCAGTTCGATGTGTTCTCGGCGGTTGCGGGTTCTTCGCCTGCGTGGGTGTACATGATGATCGAAGCCATGGCCGACGCCGCCGTGCAAAACGGCATGCCGCGCGCCCAGGCCTATGCCGTGATCAGCCAGGCGGTGCTGGGCTCAGCGCAACTGGTGCGCGATAGCGGCCAGCATCCGGGCGTGCTGAAAGACCAGGTCTGCTCACCCGGCGGCACCACCATCGCAGGCGTAGCGGCGCTGGAGAAAGCCGGCATGCGCAATGCGTGGTTCGAGGCGGTCAACGCCACGCTGGCGCGCACTAAGGCGTTGGGTTGACGACGGCACGGGCGGCGCGGCCCGGGTGCCGCTGCAGCGGCAATCCATCCAGCGCAATGCACAGCTGGGCGACGTAGGCCACGCGCAATAACGTTTCCAACCCAGGCGTGGCCAACATGGCGTCGATCAGATCGCTTACGTGATCAAGCCCGGCCGCGCGCAAGGTGGTGCTGTGCTGGCGCAATTCGGTGGCGTGGCTGATGTCGGGCCGCGCATGACCCAGCATCGCCAGGTATTCAAGCCGGTCAAGCACCGGTTGCAACAACCGCTGGCTGATCGAACTCGCCGCGCTGGCAGGCAGCGGTGCGGGTGTTTTACCCCACCAGGCGCGCCATCGATCGCCCAGCGTGTTCTGGTCGTCAATGGGTGCGTCGGCATAGTCGAGCGATAACGGCTGCAGGACGTGATCACGCATCACCATCACCGCCACGGGGCGCAGCGTAACGGCGTGGCGCGCCGATTGTAGCCGTACCAATACCGCGCGCAGATCGGCTTTACGCAACACAAGTTGCTGCAGATATTCGATGGCGGGCTGATTATGCGGTTCGCACGGTAGCACCAGCTGCAAGCGTTCGCCGTGGATGTCGTTCACCCACCAATCCACGCATTGGCGTATTTCGTCCAGCACCGGCGGCGCCCACGCGCTGGGGCGCAGCAACACGCAATCGACTGGCTCGCCGCGCAAACCCAGCGTGCCACGCAATGCCTGGTCCAGCACGCGCCAGTCAGGATGGCCCAGTTGCGCCAGACCGGCGTCGCCATCGCGCCACGCGGGCAACGACTCGGCGCGCGTCGCCCCTGCAGTGGCAATGCGGCCATCGTCGGCCATGCGTGCACCGCGTAACAACACCTCGCCGTTGTCGCATAGTCGTTGCGCGCTGCTGCCGCCCTGCCACAGCGGCAGAAATTGCCATGCCGCCATCTTATGAAAACCAACGTCGCTGCCATCGGGCCGGGCCAGCACCGCCTGCAGCACGCGCGCAGTCTCGGCATGCCAGAAAGACAGCGTGAGCCCAAGGGCGCCGCCGCGCGTGTGCCACCAGTAGGCGCCCAGTGGCAGCAATTGCAGATCCGCACCTTCGGCGAAGTCGCGACGCACCTGACCGCGCAATGCGCTCATCGAGCCGGCCTCGCCGGCCTCGCCGGCTTCCAGCGCAGCGCACAGCGCGTAAACCTGCGCCATTAATTGCAACGCCTGACCTTCATCCACGCGGTCGTCGCGTTGCACCAGCAAATCCAGCGTACCGGCCAGGCTCCGCAACAAGGCGGCCAAACGGGGTAGATTGCTGGCGCGCGCCGACATATTCAGCGCCTGCAGCCGTTGCGCGGTGATGCTGCTGACATGCGCCAGCCCATTGTCGAACAGTGCCTGCAAAGCCCGTCGCACATGGTCCAGAAACAATAATTCGGCTGCCGTCAGCTCGGCAGCGGCCGCGGCAGTCGGCGCATCGGGCAACGTGCCCGCCGGCCATGCAAAGGCGCGGCCGTGCGCATGCCACAGCAAGGTGAGCGCCAGCACATGCAAGGCAGGCTGGTCAGCCGCCGCGGCATCCGACACCATGCCGGCAAACCCTGCGCCCGCGATATAACGAATCGTCAACGGCGGTTGCGCCAGTTCGATCAACAGGCTGGCGGCCTGCTCCGTCCACACTAGCGCAAGCACAGGATCAAAACGGCTGGCTGCACGCCGGACTGCAGCGCGGCCAGCTTCGCGAAACACTTCGGCCGGCACCAGCGACAACGCGCTTTGCAAGGCACTGGGCGCGGCAAGGTCGGCGCTGGCGGCCGCAGCGCCTGGCTTTTGCATAGGCGGTTCCGTGGCGGCTTGCTCACGCACGTATATCACTGCGGCCAGAATATGTTTACACATGCCGGGGGCGGGACAATCACAGCGCGCGTGCGCTGGCCCACGTGCGTCAAGCAATACCGTCTGCCCATCGGCACACAAGCTGATTTGGGTAGCCGTGGCAGCCAGAATGGCAACCTTGCCGGCTTCGACATCGCGCTGTGCGCGGCGCAACAGCCCTACGTTGGCCAGGGTGGCCAGTGCCTCATCGTCATAGCCGCGATAGCGGATGTGCAGGTCACTCATCCCATCACCTCCGCCAGCCATTCGGCAAAATGCGTCGGCGTGAGCGCGGCGACATGCATGCCCAGATTACCCAGTCGCTGCGCCATGTCGCGGTCGTAGACCGCCGTGCCGGTCTCATCCAGCGCGGCCAGACCCAGCAAGGTGACGCGGGCTTCGGCCATGCGCCGCACGCTGTCCAGCAACGGGCCGATGGGCATGCCTTCGAAAAAATCGCTGATCAACGCCACCACGCTGCGGTGGGGCTGGTCGACGCACTGCTCGCAATAGCGCATTGCGCGGCCGATGTCGGTGCCGCCACCCAGCTGCACGGTCAGCAATACCTCAACCGGGTCATGCGCCATCTGGGTCAGGTCGACCACTGCGGTATCGAAGACCACCAGCTTGACGCGCACACCGGGCAGGCCGGCCAGAATGCCCGCGACGATGGCTGCGTACATCACCGAATCAGTCATTGATCCACTTTGATCGACACACAGAATGACCTCCCACGGCAGGGCCCGCCGCGTGCGTGCGTTAAACAACACGCGCTCGATCACCAACTGTTTACGTGCCGGATCATAGTGTTTGAGGTTGGCATGCAGCGTGGCACGCCAGTCAAAGTTTTGTGCGCTACGCAAGGCGGAGCGGCGAAAGCGGTTGCGACGACCTTGCAGTGCGTTAACAAAATCGGTGCGCAGGCGGCGCGTAATGTCTTCAACCACCTGGCGCAGCAGCGTGCGCAACACGCCGATCACTTCGGCGCCCAGTTTGCCGCGCAAGCCAAGCAGCGTGCGCACCAGGGCCTGGTTGGGTTCCAGCGTCGCCAACGCGGCGGGGTCATGCAGCAAATCAGTCAGCTGATACTTTTCGATGGCTTGCGCCTGGATGCGCTCGTATACGTCGCGCGGAAACAACTTTCGCGTGAGGTGTAACCAGTCAATCGCGCGCACGGCGGATGCATCTGGCGTTGTACCGCGTCGCACGCTCCGGCGCTCATATTCGCGACCGTATAAATAATCCAGCGCCTGATCCAGCCGCTGCTCTTGCGCACTTAGCCCGTATTGGTCGAGGCTATCCGCCGCAAAGTGCCCCAGCATCAAGCGCCAGCGCCGCAGCATGATGCGGGTGTTGTCGTCACTCATCGTGGCTATTCCGCGAAAGCAGCCAGCTACCCAAACCATCGCGTTGCAGCAAGCGCGCCAGATCTGCGTCGATGCGCGTGGTGGTGGGCAAATCGGCGGCGCTTACCTGCATGTGGGCCAGATCGGTCTGCACCACCGGCGCGCCGTTCAGTTCCGCCAGCCATCGCGCCATATCGGCGGTTTCCTGGGGCTTTAGCCGTGCAAACGCTTCGCGCAATTCAGGTAGATGGGTAATAAAGTGGTCTTCGTCCCAATTGGCGATCAATTGGTTAAGCGCCTGCAGCATATCGGTCCGACGCAACAAGAGTTCGGGTGCAACGGTCATCAACCCGGTCAGAAAACGTACGGCCTCAGCCGGATCGGCGCCCGCGCCAAACCGTATTTGCAGCCGCTGGCCCAAGGCGATTTCTTCCAGTTGGCTGTCCAGCACCAGCGTTGCGCCCGCGGCACCCGCCAGCCCGGCTGCCACTTCAGGCTGATCCAGCAGGCGCAGTAGCTGCGCATGCAGTGGCGCCGTGTCGGGCGGCGGTTCCGACGGCCCCACATCGGTGGCGGCTTCGCGTAACGCCTGGCCAAACTCTCGCAGCAGGCCCAGATCGCGTATCGCCGCGGCTTCGTGCTGGACACTGACTTGCGCCAGACCCGGCAACAAATACAGCGCTCCAGTCCAGCATTGCCGCATCAGCGCGAGGATAGTCGGGTGCTGCTGCGCGCCTAATGGCTCGCGCGCGCGCCACAATGTGGCCAGCCGGTGACCGCAAAGCACCACCGACTCAAATGTTGCATCCTCGCTCAGATAAGCGCCAAGCCGATCGAGCAGCAACGGCACCTGATCGTGCAGACCCACCAGGCAAGCACGGATCACCAGTTGCACCGCACTGGCCGCCGACCGCGCCGCACCCGCCGCATCCAGCGCCTGTTGTTCTGCGCGCAAACGCGCCAGGCCGGCATCGGCCAAGGTCTGACCCAAACTAGAGAGTTCGATTAGCCGCGCTTCGACGGTCGGCGTCCACGCGTAGCGCCATTCTTCAAACAACAGTTCCAGCCGCGTGCCATGCAGAAAATCGGGGCCGCCTTGCCACTGTGCCAGCCGCGCATCCAGATATTGCATCAGATGAAAAAAGCGGCTTCGCCGTACATGGGCGCGCTTGCGATATACGTCCAGGCGCGTGACGCGCACATCGGTATCTTGCAACGCGATACCCAGCGCGCGCGCCTGTTGGCGCACGTTTTCCAGCAACGGTGGTGAGCCCGCCGAAGGCGGAATCTGCCCGAGCCGGTTGCCACCCAGCCAGCGATGCAGGCTCTGGTTAAAGCCCGCCGTGCCGTCATGGTCGGCCGTTTTGATAAAACAAGAGCGCATGGCGTCGATCAAATCGTACCGGCCCGGCCCGGCATGGCCACGCAAGGCCGCCAGCCGCACCGCTTGCAGCAATGCGTTTTGCACAGCCGCTACCGAAATCTGTTCGTGCAGGTTCTGCTCGCGTGTTTCGCGCGCCATGCTGGTCAGAAAATGAAGCGCCACCTGCTGCAGATAGCTGGCGGCTCCCGTCTCCTGCGCTTGCCACACCTGGCGGTAATAAGCGGGAGATGGCATACCTGACGCATAGCCATTGAGCGCATCAAGCCGATCATCGCTATAGCGGATCAGCCATGCATCATCGGTGGCCGGGGCCGTAGCGGCGGCCAGGGCCGGGGTCGGTTGTTGCAACAGTTCGAGCAATGCAGCGGTATGAAAGCCGCCAGTGACCACCACAATAGGGCCATCAGTACAGGCGCGCAGCCGCGCGATGTGCGCCGCCATATGGCGTTCGCGCGGCAGACTGCCTTCTGCCTCCAGCACTTCAGTTTCGTAATCAAGCCGCGCCATTGCGCAATAGCTAAAGACATCGGCTAATAAAGTGCGCCAGTCACGCAGCTGGGCCAGCGGCCGCAGCTCAAACAAGTGGTCCCACAGATCGGACTGATCCCGGCAGCCGGCGCGCTGCGCCAACGCGCTGAGATATGCGCTATGCGCCAGATAACGCTCCGCCATCAGGTTGCGCGTTGTGTGCGCGGCGGCATCGCCCAGCCAGGCTTTGTCGCGCCATGGCAAATCAATAAACGCCAGCGTGGCGCCCACGGCCGCGCCCTCGCGCAACGCCACCCATTCCGGGCTGTATTCGCAAAACGGAAAAAATGCGGTCCCGGGGCTTGCCCCGCCGCCATCCATCGCAGCCGCGGGTCGGGCAGGCGTCTGGCACAAAATGGCCACCGGCGGCCGGGTTTGCGTATCCAGCAACAGCGGAATCAGTCCGCTAAAGCTTTCGGGCCCTTCGATCAGCACAGCCACAGGCCGGATCTCGCTGATCAATGCCTGAGTGGCACGCGCGCAGGCCGGGCTATGGTGGCGCACTGGCACAAAATACAGATTATCGGCAAACAGCGCGTTCAGCCCTTGCTGCAGCCGCGGCGGCAACGCAACTCCGGCTATTGCCATAGCGTACGGGCGGCGTCATGAAAACGCTTCCACAACGCGTCTTTGCGCGCGCGCTCGCGCACCACCGTTTCAAAATAGTGGCGCACCTTGCGCAGATCGTCGGCGTTGTCTTTAAGCACCACACCTTGCAGCTGTGCAGCCAGTTCTCGCGGGGTGAGCGTGCCATCGCCAAAATAGCGTGCCTCCAGGGCGGCGGCGTAGGCCACGTTAACGGCCTCGGCCGTCGACATCACCGTATCCGGCGTCTTGATGGCGGTGCCCTCCTGCGTCTGCCCCGCGCGTAGCTCCTGGAAGGTGGTCACCAACAACGCCACCACATCACGCTCCACGCGCACCAGCGTTTGCGCGGCTGCCAGCTCGCGGGCCAGTTGCGACATCACCAGTTCGACTTCGAATGCGTGCTCGCGGATCGGCCGCACCGTCTCAAAGTTAAACCGCCGCTTAAGCGCCGAAGACATTTCGTGCACACCGCGGTCACGCAAGTTGGCGGTGGCGATGATATTGAAGCCGCGGCGCGCATGCACACGGCCGGCATCGCCCAACTCGGGCACCATCAACTGCTTTTCTGATAACAACGAGATCAGCACATCCTGGATTTCGGGCGGGCAACGCGTGATTTCTTCAAAGCGCACCAGTTTGCCGGTCTGCATGGCGGTATACAGCGCGGACGGCACCAGCGAACGCGGGCCCGGCCCTTCAGCCAGCAGCAGTGCGTAATTCCAGGCGTATTTAAGATGATCTTCAGTCGTGCCCGCCGTGCCCTGGATGGTCAAGCCGGAATCGCCCGAGATCGCCGCCGCCAGCAGTTCAGACAACAGCGACTTGGCGGTACCCGGCTCGCCGACCAGCATCAGGCCCTGATTGCCCATCAGCGTAACAATGGCGCGTTCGACCAGCGCATCGTCACCATAAAACTTGCGCGCGATATCCAGGGCGGGGTCACCCAGAATAAAACGGCGTACCGCTACAGGCGACAAGTACCAGTTTTCTGGTTTGTCGGCATGGTCGGCCTCTCGCAACCGCGCGAGTTCGGCCGCGTAACGTTGTTCGACGCCGGGGCGCAGGGCCTCGGCCACAGACGGGCTGATTTCAGTCATGGTTTACCACGGTGTTTTCTTGTCCCATTCGGCATCAAAACCACTGCACACATCGGCCACGGCCAGGTAATCGGCGTACGCCTCGGCCAACAGCACGTGGGGCACCTGGTCCAGCTTGAGCAGGCGCTCGCGGTAATTACGCACACGGGTGTTTTCAAACATCAGCGTTTTTAGCGCGGCCGGTACATTTTCTTCGGGCAGCGTGTTGCCGCTGAATTCGATCACCACGCGAATGCCGCTGCTCGCGAACTCTTTGAAATAGCTGTAGAAAATACCGCCATCTTCGGCCTGGCTGCGCTGGTAACCGCGTTTGGCAAACGCGCCGCGAAAGCTGAATGTGTCGCCCAACCAACCCAGCCGGTCATCGATGGCATCGGCGTCTTGCGTCCACGTGGCAGGCCGCTGCGGCGCAAACTGGGCGAACAGCGGCGTGATTTTGTAATCCTTCAGATGCGCGCGCCACGCTTTGGCGCTGGCTGCATCCACTAAAGCAATATGCGCAAGGCGCACCGCATGAAGCGTGCTGGCGTCAAGTTCGTCATCGTTCAGATCAATCAGGCTGCCATCCTCGGTGGGCCGGAACAAAGTAACCGGTTGGCCATCGGCATCAAGCGCCTGCCACACCAGTTGTTGCACCAACCGCCCCATAACCGGATGGCCATACAGATAATCCAGCCAGTCCGCCGCGGGCCAGACGCGGCCCGTGCACAGCGCTTCGTACAAACGCGCCTGCTGCAGCTCAAGCACTTGTTTCAGTTCTTTTTTGCACGCGGCAAACAGTGCTTTCGCTTCTTTGATGCTGTCTGGCGCGTCCGATTTACGCGGTTCGGGCAGCGCCTTGATGGCTTTGCCATCACTGTTTTGCAAAACCGGCTTCATGCCCGCATCCAGCACCACGGTAAATTCGCGCTCGCCATAAAACAGCACCAGGCGGCCCGTGTCGTCAAACCCGGCGGAGGGGATAGTGCGGTCAGCCAGCTCATCCTGCGTCCAGTGGTTGCGCTGCGCGATACGTTCGACCAGCGCGCGCGCCCGGGTCTGGACCGAAGCCGTGCGATGGCGGCGCGAGATCGCTAGCAGCAGCTGGATAACCGCCGGATCAGCACTGTTCGCCAGGCCTTCCAGAATCGCCTCAATCTGAAAACGCCGGATGTAATGATCACGCATAAATGGTTGCAGAGTGGCCACCATCTCGTGGCCCGTACCGCGGCCGATCAACCCCAGAATGCCCTTCTCACCGATGGCGGTGCCAAGGTATTCCCCCAGCTTTTCGCGTTTGAGCTGCTCAAACACCTGCTCCCGAGTCATCGCCGCATAGGCAGGCGACCAACTGGCCCAGCCCTGGTACATCTGATGCCGCGCGGCTACATTCGCTTGCGCGTGCGCGACGGCTTCGTCCAGCGAGGGGTGCAGCGTATCGCGCGCAATAAACTGCCGCAGGATAAAGCGTGCCAGCGCCGCGGCGCTAGCGGCGTCCAGCAGGCTTAGATAACGGTCGAGCAATGCGTTGCCGCCCGGCTCTTTCAGCTTGTACGCCAGCACCACCCACCATTTGATAATGCTAGCGTCCACCGCGCCGCCACTCGCCCATTGGCAGCCCGGCAAGTGGTCAAACGCAAACCACGCCAGTCCCACGGGCAGTTTGCCTTTCAGGCCTTTGCTGGCCTCGCGCTGCAGGTTTTCGGCCGACAACAGGGGCTGAATATCCGCGCCCAGCCGCTCGAGTGTAGTCAGCAACGTGGCACGCACAGTCTCGCGGTTTTCTTTGGCCAGCGCGGCCTGCAACGCGGGGATGGCCTCCTGGCAATTCAGATCGCCCAGCCAGTCCGCAGCAACGATCCGCACTTCCTGGCGCGTTGAACCCAAAGCGTCTATCGCCTGATGGGCTATGCCCGGAACGCGCGCCAATACCTGCTGAGCTTCGGCGCGGTTGCTGCGGGAATCGCCTAGCGCGATTTCAAGCAAGCGAGGCACCCAGCGCGCGGGCACCTGCGGGAACGCGCCGATCACTTCAATGGCTTTGGCAGGCACGTATTCGCGATAGGTCTGTTGCCGGTTGGGGGTGAGGCCCAATGCCTCGTCGATATAGCCTGGATAACGCGCAAAGAACGGCCACACGGCCGCGGACCCCAGCGCTTGCAAATCAAGCTGTTGCCAATACTCGCGCAGGCAGCTATGTGCGATGCTATCCGGCGTTTTGCCGAGGCGCTCAAGCACGTCGGCAAACATCCGCAAGTCTTCGCCCGCCTCTGGGTGAGCGGCGCGCCACCGGACAAAACCCGGAAAATTCCAGAACCAGCTCAGAATTTCGCGCTCGCTGCCATCGGCCCAGCGCACAAAATGATAAAAGCTGAACTCGGGCAGATCAAACAGGCCCGACCCCGCCACCAACTGGCTTTGCTCACGATCAAGCTGGCCTGGCGCGCCATTCAGAACGGCGACGATATCGGCCACATGCGCGTCGGTTAACCTGCGCATCTGCGTATATGCCGCCTCGCGCCACGACCATTCGCGGCTGTGCTCGCGATTGTCGGCCGCTTCCTGATCCGCACCGCGTTTAAGCTCGATCAGTTGTTCCCGAAAATGCTTGAGCAGCATCTCGGTGGCGTTGTGGTCGAGCGGAGTATCGGGCAACGCGTTGTAAGGCGGGCGACCGGCACTTCGGTTTGATCCAGACCGCCCACGGCATCCAGCCGCGACAACGCATTGCGGATGGCTTGTTGCACGGTTCGGCTTTTGTTGGTTTCGAGCGCCGCTTGCAGCAACGGGGCTGTCTCGGCGCTGGCGATGCGGGCCAGTAATTCGGCCGCCTGTTCTTGCTCGGCCACCGCGCCGTCACGCAACAGCGCGCCCAGCAGGGTCAGGCGCTGGGCGGCGGGGACGGCCTCAAGCTGCTTGCCGGCTTCAACGCGCACCGTTTTGCTACCGTCCACTGCCAGGTACGCCAGCGTGGGCGCAAAGGTGGTTACCACCGCGAGCCGGCCCAGACACCGGCTTAACCGGAACCGGCCATCCGCCAACATGCGTGACGGCAGCGCGGCCACCTCGGCCGCATGCTGCAACAGATACTGATCATTGGTTTCGCTTGAAATCAGCGTATCCATGCGTACGCGTTCATAGCTGGGCGCGTCGCGATGATCGAGCAATGCAACCAGCGCCAACGTACCCGGCTGGCCATCCAGCTCCAGCAAGCGGTGCATGCGCGCAAAGTCCATAAACTGCAGCACGTCCTGCTTGGCCGCGACCTCGTCGCCGTTTTTGCCAAGAGGTTTGTTTGCCTGCCAATGCGGCTGCCCCGCACCAAACAGATAGTCATTAAGCAGACATCCCACCCAGCGTGGCAGGCTGGGTGCGGCCGTGCTGCTGCCACTGCGGTCGAGCGTGGCAAACACTTTGGCCAGACGCAGCAACTGGGCATCTTCCAGCGTATTCGCGGCATACAGGTCAGCCCGCGCATGCATGCTGGCTTCTGCGGCAGCACGGTGGGCGTCGTCGTTGATCCAGCGGTAGCCGTGCGGGCTGCCCGGGTTCCCCAACAGCCCGGCCGTTTCGATGGGCGTCTGGCCCAGCTTGATTAATACGGCAGGGTCATCTCCGCTGAGCACAAAACGGTATACCGCGTCGGGCAACGCCTTGTGCACCAGCGCCAGGCTGGCCAGTGTTGTTTGCAGCAGTTTGATCGCCGCGGGCTTGCTGCCGCGGTTGCCGTCGAGTGATTTGTCCAACATGCCGAGCAACTTGCCTAACATGAATACCTGCCGTTTACATGGGCGTCATAGAGTGCCGAAGTGTATCTTGCGCGCCAACGTGCAGGAAATCCGGCCCCGCCAGCGTTGCATAAATCCACATGGGCGGCGCCACGCGTACCAACGCCGTACCCAAACAAAACGGCGCACGCCGGATAACCGGGGTGCGCCGTTGCAGGCAGGTGTGGGCGAGCTTAACCCAGCCGTGCCTTGATAGCGGCTTCAATCCCAGCCGCATCCAGTCCGCAATCGGCCAGCAACTGGCCCTGCTCGCCATGCTCGACGTAGGTATCCGGCAGCCCCAGCAGCAGCGTCTGGGTGCTGACACGATGAGCTGATAGCACTTCGAGCACTGCGCTGCCCGCGCCGCCCATGATGGCGTTGTCTTCCACCGTCACCAGCAGATCGTGCGTGGCGGCCAGTTCCAGCAGGCGGGCTTCGTCCAGCGGTTTGATAAAGCGCATGTTCACCACCGTGGCATCCAGCGCCTCGCCGGCCTGCAGTGCGGCGGGCAAACGCGCGCCAAAGCTCAGGATGGCCACGTTCTTGCCTGCGCGGCGCGTGTCCGATTTGCCCCACGGCAAGGCGGTCATGGTGGTTTCCACCGGCGTGCCATTGCCGCTGCCGCGCGGATAACGCACTGCACTCGGGCCGTTGTGTTTGTACGCCGTGTACAGCATCTGACGGCATTCGTTTTCGTCGCCCGGCGCCAGAATGGCCAGGTTGGGAATGCAGCGCATAAACGACAAATCGTAAGCACCCGCATGGGTCGGACCATCCGCGCCGACCAGGCCAGCACGGTCGATGGCAAACACCACCGGCAGATTCTGCAGCGCCACGTCATGCACCAGTTGGTCGTAGGCGCGCTGCAAGAAGGTGGAATAGATCGCCACCACCGGCTTCATGCCCTCACAGGCCAGGCCGGCGGCAAAGGTCACTGCGTGTTGCTCGGCGATGCCGACATCAAAGTAGCGTGTGGGATGTTCTTCGGCAAAGCGCACCAGGCCCGAGCCTTCGCGCATGGCGGGTGTAACCCCGACCAGGCGATCGTCTTGCGCGGCCATATCGCACAACCAATCACCAAAGATTTGCGTATAGCTGGGCTTGCTGGCGGCCTTGGCCACCGGCATGCCGTTTTCCGGCGTAAACGGGCTAACGGCGTGATATTTGACCGGGTCGGCCACCGCCAGCTTGTAGCCCTGGCCTTTTTTGGTGACCACATGCAGAAACTGCGGGCCCGACAGCTTTTTGATATTCGACAGCGTCGCAACCAGCGTATCGATATCGTGGCCATCAATCGGGCCGATGTAGTTAAAGCCGAATTCTTCAAACAGCGTGCCCGGCGTCAGCAGGCCTTTAACGTGTTCTTCGCTGCGCTTGGCCAGCTCGCGCAACGGCGGCACCGCCGTCAGCACGCGGTCCGAAACATTGCGGAAACCGTTATAGAACTTGCCCGACAGCAAGCGCGCCAGATAGCTGTTAAGTGCGCCGACATTGGGCGAGATCGACATTTCGTTGTCGTTCAGGATGACCAGCAGATCAACATCGCGCTCGCCCGCGTTATTGAGCGCCTCAAACGCCATGCCCGCCGTCATCGAGCCATCGCCGATCACCGCAATCGATTTACGTTGTTCGCCTTTAAGTTTGGCCGCTTCGGCAAACCCCAACGCCGCGCCGATCGAGGTACTGGAATGGCCGACGCCAAAGGTGTCGTATTCGCTTTCTTCGCGTTTGGGAAAGCCCGCCAGGCCGTGCTGTTTGCGCATGGTGTTCATGCGCTCTTTGCGGCCGGTCAGTATCTTGTGCGGATAGCTTTGATGGCCCACATCCCACACCAGGCGGTCATGCGGGGTATCAAACACATAGTGCAGCGCGACGGTCAGTTCCACCGCGCCCAGGTTAGAAGCAAAGTGGCCGCCGGTGCTGCTGATCGAGTCGAGCAGATACTGGCGCAGCTCGCTGGCCAGCTGCGGCAGGTCATCTTTGTTCAAGCGGCGCAGATCAGCCGGCAGATTGATTTGATCGAGCAAACAGGTCATGGAGCGTTCTTTTAGTGGCGGCGGTCGACGATGTAATCGGCCAGTTGCTGCAGACGCTGGCCACGGTCACCAAACGGTGCCAGCGCGGCGCGCGCTTCGGCCAGCAATTCGGCCGCTTTTTCTTTGGCGCCTTTCAGCCCCAGCAGCGACACATAAGTCGGTTTGTGATTGGCGGCATCTTTGCCTGCGGTTTTGCCCAGCGTGGCAGTGTCGGCCTCTTCGTCCAGCACGTCATCCACCACCTGGAACGCCAGGCCCATGCACTTGGCAAAATGATCGAGCTGCTGGCGTTGTCCTGCACTTAACGGCGCGCCACAGCTGGCACCCAGCAATACGCTGGCCCGGATCAGTGCACCCGTCTTGAGGATGTGCATCATCTCCAGCTGCGGCAAGGTATACGCCTGACCAACGCCGTACAGATCGATGCCCTGCCCACCACACATGCCCTGGCTACCGGCGGCACGCGCCAGCAATTGCAGCATTTCGACCAGCGCTTGCGGGCCGCTTTGCAGCGGTGCACCGGCTAATACTTCAAACGCCAGCGCCTGCAAGGCATCGCCCACCAGCAAGGCGGTGGCTTCGTCGTATTTGACGTGCACCGTGGGCTTGCCCCGGCGCAGGCTGTCGTTATCCATCGGCGGCATATCGTCATGCACCAGCGAATAGGCATGGATCATTTCGACTGCTGCGGCGGCGCGCTGCATACAGGCGACATCGGCATTAACCAGCTCACCGGCAGCAAACACCAGCAGCGGACGCACGCGTTTGCCGCCATCGAGCACGGCATAGCGCATCGCATCATGCAGACGCGATGGCACATGGTGCGGTGCCGGCAGCAGCTGGGCCAGCACGTCTTCCATGCTGGTCTGGGTCTGGCTCATCCAGAGTTTGAAATCGCTCATGCCGCATCCCCGGTATCGGGGTTAAGCGGCTGCAAGCGTTCACCTTCGAGCACTTTCAGTTGCCGTTCAGCGTCTGCCAGCTTGCCTTCGCAATATTGCAACAGGCCCTGGCCACGCTGATACGCGGCAAGCGCGGCATCGAGCGACAAATTGCCTGATTCCAGTTGCGCAATCAGGGTTTCGAGTTCGGCATACCCGGCTTCAAAATTCTCGGGCTGTTTGACGGTTTTGGACATGGTGGAAACCGTGCGGAAAATCCCGCGACCTTAGCCCAATCGCGGCTTGGGCGTCAATGACGGGCGTCTGGCTGTGGCTTGCGGCAGGGCCGCCGCAAGCCCGGCTTTACAGTCAGCTCAACTGCGGCTAACCAGCAAACGCAGGCCCAGCCCCAAAAAAATCGTGCCCGCGATGCGATCCAGCCACAGCCCGGCGCGCGGCCGGCGATTAATCCACTGCCCGACCGCGCCTGAGAAAAATCCCAGCGCACCGAATACCACGCAGGCCTGTAGCGTAAACAGCAGCCCCAATTGTGCGGTTTGCCACGCCACCTGGCCGTGCGCCGCCAGCACAAACTGGGGCAGAAACGCCAGAAAGAACAGCACCACCTTGGGATTGATGGCATTGGCCAACAAGCCTTTGCCAAACAAGCGCCACGGCGATTCCTGCGTGGCATGTGCCGCCGCATGCGCGCCACCCCGGCTCCGCCAGGCCTGAATACCCAGCCAGATCAACCACAAACCGCCCGCCACCTTGAACACCGAAAATGCCAGCGGCGACGCGGCGATCAGCGCGCTTATCCCCAGCGTGGCCAAAGCCGTGTGGAACAAGCAGCCCAGCGCGCAACCCAGGCCAAACGCAATGCCCTGCTTGCGCCCACGTGCCATGCCCATCCCCAAAACCATCAGGTTATCGGGGCCGGGTGACAGCGTGATCAATAAAGCAGCGGCCAGAAAGCCGTAGAACTGGGCGGGATCAAGCAACATGCGGCAACCTTAAAACGCTTTTTGTTCAGGATAAAAACTGGTGAAGTCGTTATCCCATTTGAAGTTGATAAATGAAACCGTCACCGAGATATCCAGCCCTTCCACAAAATGCCAGCAACCCACCGGCAAAAACAGGATCTCGCCCGGCTCCAGCGTGCATTCCAGCACTTGCGCGCCGCGCATCATCGGAAAACGGTTGTAATCAATGGCACGGCCATCGACATGGGTAAAGCAATGCTCGTGATTGTAAACAGCCGGCAATTCACACGCGGGCATTAACAAAATACGTTTGCGCCCAATGACCTGCGCCATAAAGTTATTGGTCAGATCATGGTGAAACGGGGTAATGGTGCCGGCCGGGCCTATCCATAAAAAGCCCTGATCCGGACTACCGGTATCCAGATAATCCGGCACTTGCACAATGTCTTGCCACAGCACCGCCAGCTCACGCCGGTTCTGCCCGGTGTTATTGGCCGTCATATAGAAATCATTGGTACGGCCTGCGCTTGCCACCTTGGCCAGATAATCGGCAAAGCGCATGGTTTGCTTGTGCTGCAATTTATTGATTTCGTAATGATCATCGGCATTACGCGCGCCTTGGACCTCGACCATTTTGTCGCCACAGCGCGCAGCAAAATATTCGAGATTCCATTTTTGCATGGCGGGCCAGTGGTCCATCATGCCGGTGATGATTACCGGGCGGCCGGTGGTATAGAAATCATTAAAGAAATCGGCGCCGCTCAATTGATGCCGGCGCGGAATTTCAGCCGCGCGTTGCCGATTAAGTTTGCGTTGGCTGTTCAATATCCAGTCGCGTTTAGCGAGGCGGTTTTTAAGCCGATTGGCCCCGGCCAGATAGGGGCTGGCCAGCGCCTGATCGACTTCAGTGCGCGCGGTATCGGGGTCTACGCCTGCGTGGATCATGATGGCCACCAGTTCTGCCGGGTTGCTGCCCAGAATCAGGTTTTCCGCTAGCCAGCGGCGCCATTCATGATCGACTTGCATCTGTTGCCGGGTCTCCATCCTGGTATGTCCTCTCGGGTTTCTGGTTTTGGTCTTATGGCAAAGCAAACAACGCCTTGAGCCTAAACCATCCGTCCCGCAATTTCATACTGCCACGCGACAATCGCCCGCCAGACGCAGCCCGAAGCGCGACTATTACAGGGCGAATCGCATCGATAAATCGATGGCGCGCACGTCCTTGGTCAGCTTGCCGACCGAGATACGGTCAACCCCGGTTTCGGCAATGGCGCGTATATGCTCCAGATCGATGCCGCCCGAAGCCTCCAGCGCCGCTTTGCCGGCAGTGCGTTCCACCGCGCTGCGCATATCGGCCAGGCTCATATTGTCGAGCAATATCGAAACCGCGCCGCCAGCCAGCGCTTGCTCCAGCTCATCCAGGTTTTCTACTTCGATCTGGATGCTGACATGCGCCGGGGCGATCTCGCGCGCTGCCGCCAGCGCCTGGGCAATGCCGCCCGCCGCCATGATGTGGTTTTCCTTGATCAGAATGCCGTCGTACAAGCCAATGCGCTGGTTTTCGCCGCCGCCTACCCGCACCGCATATTTCTGCGCCAGACGCAGGCCGGGCAGCGTTTTGCGCGTGTCGTAAACCTTGGCGCGCGTCCCCGCGATCACGTCGGCGTAACGCCGGGTTTCGCTGGCGACGCTGGACAGTAGCTGCAAAAAATTGAGCGCCGTACGTTCTGCGGTCAACAAGCTGCGTGCCGGGCCTTGCAGCGTACACAAGACGGTATTGGGCGCCACCAGCTCGCCCTCAGCCACTTGCCACGCCACCTGGCACGCCGGGTTGACCTGATGTAACGCTTCTTCAAACCAGGCCTGGCCGCAAATCACGGCGGCCTCGCGCGCCACCACTGCCGCGCTGCCATGGCGCTCGGGCGGGATCAGCATGGCGGTGTAATCGGCGGCGCCGACGTCTTCAGTCAAAGTAGCGGCCACCTGGGCGGCGATGATGTGGCGAGCGGGTAAAACAGCAGTCATGCGGCGTCCTCGGGCCATTGCAACGGGGCGATGGCGGCTTTGATTTCGTTACGGATCCGCGCCAGTGCCTCAGGCGTTTCGGCCTCAAAGCGCAAGGTCAGCACCGGCGTGGTGTTAGAGGCGCGGATCAGGCCAAAGCCGTCCGCGTATTCAATGCGCAAACCATCAATAGTGATGATTTCGCGCGCAGTCGGAAATTGTGCGCTGGTGGCAATGCGGCGCACCACGCTGTGGCCGTCTTCGTCCACGTGCACTTGCACTTCGGGCGACGACTGATATTGCGGCATGTCGTCTAGCAACTGGTCCAGATCGACGCCGCTGGCAATCATGCGGGCGATACGCGCACCAGCGTACAGGCCGTCATCAAACTTCCATTGCCCAAACGCCAGATGGCCGGACAACTCGCCCGCCACCAGCGCGCCGGTTTCTTGCAGCCGTTTTTTCATATGGGTGTGGCCGGTGGCAATGGCCTCGCTGGTGCCGCCCAGTTCTTCCACCCAGGCCGATACCGCGCGCGATGATTTCACGTCATACAAGACGTGGCCGCCCGGTTGCGCCTTGAGGCAATCTTCGGCAAACAGCATCAGGATGCGGTCGCCCGGTACGGTACGGCCGGATCGGGTTACCACGCCCAGGCGATCCCCGTCGCCGTCAAAGGCCAGCCCGACATCAGCGTTATGCGCTGCCACCGCCGCTTGCAGATCGACCAGATTGGCGGCCACTTGCGGATCGGGATGATGGTTAGGGAAATGGCCATCCACTTCGCAAAACAGCTCGATGACGTGGCAACCCAGCTGCCGGTATAGCTGCGGCGCAAACGCGCCCGGCGCGCCATTGCCGCAATCAATCACCACGGTCAGCGGTTTGGCCAGCACGTTTTGCTCGCACACGCCGTTGCTGTAATCGGTGGCGATAATCAGCGGCTCGACCTTGCCGACGGCGGTTTCAAAATCCTCGGCTTCGATCAGATCAGCCAGGCTGGCCAGGCGGGCATCGCCCACGGTAACGCCGCCGTCCATGATCTTGATGCCGTTGTAATCCGGGGGATTGTGGCTGCCGGTGACCACCGCGCCGCAGCCATCGGCGCGATATAGCGCCGCGTAATACATCATCGGCGTGGCCGCCAGACCCAGATCAAGCACATGCAGCCCACATTCGGCCAGGCCCTTGATCAGATTGTCCGCCAGCACCGGGCTGGACAAACGGCCGTCGCGGCCCACCGCAAAGCGGGTATGGCCCGCGCGGATGGCCATGGTGCCCGCCGCGCGGCCGATGTAATAAGCGGCCTGCGGCGTGAGCTTGTCGACCGTGGAGCGGACGTCGTAAGCCTTGAACAGAGTGCGGTCGATCTGCGCCATCATGCGTACTCCTGAGTCGGGAGATTACTTTTAAAGAAATCGAGCAAGGTGCCTGGCAGCCAATCCAGCCGCCCCGGCACGCGCCGCGTACTCATTCCGGGCGAGGCAAAGCCGACATGGCCGCCGTGCTCGGGTTGCAGCAAGGTCACCGCCGCCGACACCTCGGCCTGCGTCGGCAAGCTGGCGGCGGGTACAAAGGGATCGTTGCGCGCGTTGATGACCAGTGTAGGCACGCAAATATTGATCAGGTGCGGTTTGCTGCTGGAAGACTGCCAATAGTGATCGACATCGCGAAAGCCGTGGATGGGGGCTGTCACCAGGTTATCGAAAGCGCGCAGCGTGGTGGCGCGCCGCACTTCGGCCTGGTCGATCTGCGTATCGCCATGCAGGGTAAGCTTGCGCAGCATTTTGGCCTTGAGCGTGCGCAAGAATTCGCGGGTATAGATATGTCGGTTAAGGCCGGTGTCGAGCACGGCCCCGCAGGCCGCCAGATCCAGCGGCGCGCAGATGGCAGCGGCAGCTTGCACCCGCGCACGGGCCTGCGCGCCCTGCTCACCCAGCCACTTGAGCAAGGCATTGCCCCCCAGCGACACCCCCGCCGCAAACAGCGGCGCCCCCGGGTGCGCGGCCTGGATGCGCGCCAGGATCCAGTCTATCTCGTCGGTATCGCCCGCGTGATAAGCCCGCAGCTTCAGATTTTCGACTTCGCCGCACGAACGAAAATGCGGCACCACCCCACGCCAGCCCAAGGCCTGCGTGGCCGCGAACAAAGACTGCGAATAGTGGCTGGCCGAACTTCCTTCCAGCCCGTGAAACAGCACCAGCACCGGCGCCTGTGCCGCGGCCGCATCCATCCAGTCAACCACAATCTGGTCGTCATCCGGCGTATGCCAGGTTTCGCGCCGGAACACCGGCCCACCGCGGCGCAAAGCCAGCGCCGGATACAGCGTTTGCAAATGACCGCCAGGCAACCAGGCCGGGGCCTGATACGGGCGTCGCGTTGGGGGCAGGGTTTTGGACATGGGCAGAGGCTAAGGCAAGCGTTACGCGGGTTCAAGCCCGGGTTATGAGGGCGGCGCGTGGTATCTGCAAGCAGATTACAAATTTATTTAACAATCGGCGCGTATACCGGCTGTGCGTGCGAGCAAAATAACGCGCAACCCGACCCCGGAAGTCTTCTTTTACCCTACGCCGCGAGTCCTGCCATGACCCCGTCTGAATTTGAAACCCGCAACGCCACCGAAATGGATGATCAACCCAGCGACCCGTCGCGTCGTCGCATGCTGGAGAGCCTGGCCGCGCTGAGCGCCGCCGGTGTCCTGCCCGTGCTGGCCAGCGAAGAAGCCGCTGCCGCCACGCCCGCCAGCCACGGTGGCTCCCTCGATGCCCAGCTCAAGACGCATATCAAGAACGTGGTCGTCATCTACCTGGAAAACCGCAGCTTTAACAATCTGTACGGTGACTTCCCCGGCGTGGAGCAGCCTTTGTCTGCGCTCAAACCCGAGCAATACACCCAGCTGGATCGCGATGGCAAAGCCCTGCCCACCCTGCCCAGGATCTGGGGCGGCCTGGTGCAAAAAGGTCAGACCGTTGGCGGCAAGTACTATTTGATCAAAGAAGACCAAATCAACAATCTGCCCAATGCGCCCTTCCCGCTTAAAGATGCCGAAGGCAAAGCGCTGCCGGAAGCCGTGGTCACGCGCGATTTATGGCATGTGTTCTATCAAAACCAGATGCAGATTAATGGCGGCAAGAATGATCAATTTGCCGCATGGGCGGATTCTGGTGGCCTGGTCATGGGTTATTACGACAAATCGGCCGAGAACCTGAATATGTGGCAGATCGCGCGTAAATACGTGCTGTGCGATCGCTTTTTTATGGCGGCCTTTGGCGGTTCTTATATGAACCACCAATATCTGATTGCCAGCCGTCCAAATGAATATTTCAACGCCGCGCAAACGGCCGCCAAAAAGAAGATTGCGGTGCTGGATGATGGCCCACAAGGCGTGCGTTTGAGCGTAGCCAAAGACAGCCCGGCTTCGGCACTGGATGGCGCACCCAGGTTTGTAAATAACGGCGCCATTACGCCCGATGGCTACGCGGTCAATACCATGGCGCCGCCGTATCAACCCAGCTGGATTGCCCCGGCTGAAGGCGGCGATGCTAATAGCGCCGATCCGGCCGATGCCGCGGTTTGCCCGCCGCAAACCTATGACACCATCGGCGATTTGCTCAGCCGCAAAAATATCAGTTGGGCCTGGTATGCCGGCAGCTGGCAGGCTGCGCTCGAAGGCAAAGGCGGGCCGGACGCGCCTAATTTCCAGTACCACCATCAACCGTTTAATTACTTCAAACAATTCGGCCCCGGTACCGCGGCCCGGACGCAACATCTAAAAGACGGCGGCCTTGGCGATAGCCCGTTGTCGAACAAGTTTATTGCCGATGCCATCGCCGGCAAATTGCCCGCGGTGGCGTTTTATAAACCACAGGGCAATCTGAATATGCACGCCGGGTATTCGGATGTGGAATCGGGCGATCGCCATGTGGCCAATGTGTTGTCGCATTTGATGGGCGGCCCGCAATGGAAAAACATGGTGGTGATCATTACCCATGACGAGAACGGCGGCTGGTGGGATCACGTGGCGCCGCCCAAGGGCGATCGCTGGGGGCCGGGCTCGCGCATTCCGGCGATTGTGGTTTCGCCGTTTGCCAAACGCGGCGTGGTTGACCATACCTTCTACGACACTACGTCCATTCTGCGGCTGATCAGCCGCATTCATGGCCTGCCCAAACTGGAAGGCATCAAGATGCGTGACGACGCCTTTGCTGCACGCGGTGCGCAGCCGCCCGGCGATTTGACCAATACCCTGCACTTTGGCTAGTCGCGCCCGGGCCGCGCTGATTGCGGCGCTTGCCCCATCCATCGCGCTAACCATTGACGTAAAAAAAACGCCCCGCGGGGCGTTTTTTATTGGGTGCAGTGCGCGGCTTATTCCACGCCACGGCTGTGCAGATATTCCTCGTAGCCACCCACGTAATGCGTGTAGCTGCCATCGCCATTCAATTCCAGAATCTGCGTGGCCAGCGAGGTAACAAACTGGCGATCGTGCGATACAAAAATCAGCGTGCCTTTGTACAGCTCCAGCGCCAGGTTCAACGATTCGATCGATTCCATATCCATATGGTTGGTCGGCTCGTCCATCACCAGCACGTTCGGCGTTTCCAGGATCAGCTTGCCGTACAGCATGCGGCCCTTCTCACCGCCCGACAGCACCTTGACCGACTTGTGCACATCGTCACCGCCAAACAGCAGGCGGCCCAGAATGCCACGGATGACCTGATCGTCCGTACCCGGTTGCGACCATTGCTTCATCCAGTCAAACAGCGTGATGTCTTCTTCGAAGTCAGCTTCGTGGTCTTGGGCAAAGTAGCCAGGCTGCGCTTTTTCGGCCCATTTGACGGTACCGGCATCCGGCGCCAGTTGGCCCACCAGCAATTTCATCAGCGTGGATTTACCCACGCCGTTACCACCGATCACGGCCAGCTTCTGACCGGCTTCCAGAATCAGCGTCAGGCTCTGGATCAACGGCTTGTCAAAGGACTTGGACAGATTGGCCGCATCAAAAGCAAAACGGTGCAGCTTGGCTTTGTCTTCCACATCAAAGCGGATGTACGGGTTCTGCCGTGACGACGGCTTGACCTCGACCATGTTCTCTTTGATCTTGTCGGCCAGCTTCAAACGGCTGGTGGCCTGACGGCTCTTGGATTTGTTGGCGGCAAAGCGCTGGGCAAATGCCTGCAGCTCTTGCACTTTTTCCTTGGCCTTGGCGTTGTCGGTCAACAAACGGGCGCGCGCTTGCGTGGCGGCCAGCATGTAGTCGTCGTAATTGCCCGGATAGATGCGGATTTCGCGATAGTCAACGTCGGCGATGTGGGTACACACCTGGTTCAAGAAGTGCCGATCGTGCGAAATGATCACCATGGTGGAATCACGCTCGTTCAGCGCGTCTTCCAGCCAACGAATGGTGTTGATATCCAGGTTGTTGGTCGGCTCGTCCAGCAACAGCACGTCCGGATTGCTGAACAGCGCCTGCGCCAGCAGCACGCGCAGCTTCCAGCCCGGTGCCACATCGCTCATCGGACCATTGTGTTGTTCCAGCGGAATGCCCGCGCCCAGCAACAAGGCACCGGCGCGCGCTTCGGCGGTGTAGCCGTCATATTCAGCCACCACGCCTTCGAGCTCGGCGGCGCGCATGTAATCGTCTTCGGTGGCTTCAGCATTGGCGTAAATCGCGTCGCGTTCGGCGATGGCGGCCCACAGCTCGCCATGGCCCTGCATCACCACGTCAATCACGCGCTGGTCTTCATAGGCAAACTGATCCTGGCGCAGCTTGCCCAGCCGCACGCCCGGGTCCAGCGCCACATTGCCCGCGGTTGGCTCCAGATCACCACCCAGAATCTTCATAAAGGTGGATTTACCGCAGCCGTTGGCACCGATCAGGCCATAACGGTTGCCATCGCCAAACTTGACGCTGACTTTTTCAAACAGCGGCTTGGCGCCGAACTGCATCGTAATATTGGAAGTACTGATCATCTCTGGCGTTTTCCTTCGCCGCCCACGCGCTTGCGGGGCGAAAGCGATTCAAATTCAGGACATTGCAAAACGGCGGATTCTAACATAGGCCGCTTGCGGCGCGTGCAGAGCGACATGACAGGCGCCTGGCCAGATGACAGGCGCGTGGTGTACGCGGTCTGCCGGGGACGGATACATACTTACGACATACATACAGCAGCGCCCGCGTAAAACCGGGCTTCGCCCGCCGGGTGCGACGTAACGCTTTGTTTTGCGGCCGCAATCTGTAAGCTAACCGCTTAAGCGGCCCAGTTGTTCCAGATTCGTGACACGCGCATACTGTGCGCATCTGACCCGCAAAGGGCATTCGGCATCCGCTCAATGAGGCCAATTCAATGTTCGATTTCAAAGGGCTGGTAGGCGCCCTCCTGAACCGTCGAGAACAAGACGGTGTATATGATTTCCAGTCAGCCACGCAGCTGATGCAAGTGCTGCCCGAAAGCGACATCCTGCAAGCGCAGATCGAGATCGTCAAAGCATTGCGGCAAATGAACGCCAATGCGGATATCTCGTTAAAAGAACGGCTGCGCACCGTGCCTTATCTGGACGAAAAAGCACGCCATCTGCAGCGCCATCTGGTCGATGTCTGCGAAGGCAACATCCTCGACGAAACCGCCAGCCCGCAACAAGTGCTGCCGACCATGCTCGCCTTCTGGCAAGAAATGGGCGACGCCTACCGCGTTTGCATCAAACAGGCGCTGGCCACCAAAGCGCGCGGTCTGGATAAACAACTGCATCTGTTCTGCCTGCGCGGCATGAGCTATTACGTGGCGCAAGCGCGCTGGTGCTATTTGCGTTATCTGGATCTGGAAAGCCGCACCTGGCGCAGCCTGCATCGCCTGTATACCTATGCCGAGCAAGGTGGTTACGTGGGCGAAGGCCTCGCCGCCTATGAAGACTCGCCCTTCAGCGACGTCCGCAGCGAATATCTGCAGGCCATGATGCTGTCGCTGGCCCAGCCCGACAAAATGCAACCGGTGCAAATCAGCATGACCGCGCAGTTTCTCAAGCGCTGGAGCGGCATGCTGGAAATCGAAAGCGAAATCCAGCCCAACCATCAACTGTTTGGCGTCAACATCGGCGGCGCAACGCCCCCCAAACGCCTGCGCCGCGATATGGTCGGCGAAAACTGGCGCTACTGGAGCACCGATGCGCTGGTCGCCCGTATGCGCGAAGCCGCCAGCCAACTGGAACAAGGCGGCTCCCCGGCCGCGATGGGTTTGCGCGCCGATACCGGCGTCGACGCCAATGTGCAGTTACTGAATCACCTTGCCAATATGTGGTGTCGCGAAATTCCCGCACCCATCCGCAAATACGAACGCCGCGCCGCGCAGAAGCCGATACATGTGGTGCGTGGCCTCGAAGAAATCATTCAGTTCTTGCGCGGCAGCCGCCCCGATAGCGGCATGGGCGTTGCGCGCTGGGAACTGGAAAACGAAAGCGACGGCGGCATTGGCATTACCTACCGCATCGCCAACGACGACAAACTGCTGGTGGGCGAAATCGTCTGCATGAGCGGCATCGGCAACAAGCCGTTCACCATCGGCACCGTGCGTCGCATCAACCGCAACCGCGACGGCGAAGTGCACGTCGGCATCGAGACGCTGTCACAAAGCCCGGTGGCGGTTGAACTGACCTCACTGCCGGACCAACGCCGCGTGCTGGCGCTGTACTGCCCCGACAGCGTCAGCCCTGCGCCCGGCCGTTTTTTGATCGTGCCGCAGCACCACGCCGACGAGCACCGCGAGTTCCGCCTGGCGGCCCAGGGCAAGGCCTACCGCATCCGCCTGGAACAAGCCACCGAACGCGGCCCACGCACAGCAATTGCGCCATTCTCGGTGCTGGAAAAGATCGCAGCCTGAACCTTGGCAGGCCCGATTGAATCCACGCTGGGCAGCCGCGCAGTTTGCGGCTAGAATACGCGCCTCAGATCGCACTGCCGGTCTGAATGGAGGTCTGGGTGAGTGGTTTAAACCAGCAGTCTTGAAAACTGCCGAGGATGTGAGTCCTCCGTGAGTTCGAATCTCACGGCCTCCGCCAGAATGAATGCAAAAAGCCCTGATTATTCAGGGCTTTTTTGTTTTCGGCTGTTGATCATCAGGTTGGCCTCAACGGCAAATCCTTTCCGCAATTCCGCAACCAGTTCCGCAACCCCCGTCTGCGGACTCGATTTTTAGGCACTATCAGCGACGCACAAAGGGCCACGGCTGAAGGAGTAATCTTTCGCATCGTGCAAGAAAGAGCTGCCGCTAACTGATGCATCTATACATCACAAATGTAAACTGACGTTGTGAACGAGTGCCTGCAGCCTTAAGATTCCGGGCCTAAATAAGCTTAGACGCACTGGATCATCGTCAAATGAAAATTACATACTTTGGTTATCATTTTAAGCCCTTTCGGAAGGTCGAACGCAAGCTGACGTCGATCTCCAAATTTTTGAAGGCCTTCTGTGCCTACGATGACCATAAATATAAAAATTCATTTAAATATTTTGATGACAACCTTTATCTACTTCACCATTCTGGCAATTTATTTATGTTTATTGCCAGTAAAGACGCCAATCTGATCAAGCGGATTAACGCCGAAGGAAAAAGCGTGGGCGATCTACAAAGCTTACTGGCGGCCGACGAGAAAATTGGCTTTGCGTCCTACGTATATATTGGCGATTACCATATAGCCTTTGCTTCGCAACTGCATGCTCCACGCCACGCGACGTTTGTAGAGTTTTTTAACAAAATACTCTATTCGTTGAACGATAGAACACATAAAATGATTTTGGTACCCTTAATGAGATCTGCAACCCGGGCCGATGCGTTGTCGCTAGATTTTATTGGCGAAAGTGCTATTCAGGTTGATAGTGCGAATGGTGTGTGGCAAAACATTGTTGAGACATTCGGAGGCGACGCAGCAGATTATATTGATGTGGACAGCTTCACAATTGTCATGAAGCCGAAGCGCGGTCGGAATATTAAGACGCCAGTAATTAATATGCTCAATAATGTAAAAGATGAAGGTCTAGACAAACTTGTTCTGCGCGCTAAAGACGAAGAGTCGGGAACTCTACAAGACATGTACATCCGTGGCAACGGAGGACTCTCGGACATTATTGACGCTCGCGACGAGAGTCAGTTGGAAGCGAAAATAGTCCAAGCCATTGAGGCTAACGCCATCTTAAGTCAGAAGATTTCGGAATTCGAAAATGCTGAAGGATCCAGTAAACAAAATATCGAATGCATTGCTGGCCATTCTATTAATAATGCCTGGCCCGCTACTTTTGGTAATTTACAAAATAACAACGCCGCCGTTTTGGCTGCCGCCGTTGAGGTTGGCCGCTAATACTAAAGATGTCGCCAATATGGTCGCCAGCTACTCGTTTACAATGCTAGGGTTTTTGGCTGCCATTATTACGATCATTTTTTCGGTAACGAATTCGTCATCCTGGATACGTTACAAACAGAAAGGTCACCACAAACGCCTTTTTTTAATGTATTACATTGCTGTATTCTTTTTGGTGGCGACGGCATTTTTATCTATTTTCAGTTTTGGGGGCACAACCGCCTTCCATTCTGTTTTTCTGCTAATGATTGCACTTTTTATCAGTAGCCTTTGGCAGATGCTGGCCTTGACCATCACTATTGTGAATATAGTTAGAAAGGCCAATGTCGAATAGTACCGAGGGACGGTTTAACAGTCCGTCCTTCGTGTAGCTATCAAAACCCCCGCCCCGCCTCAAAATCGCTGCAGATTTCGTCTAAGAAAATGAGCCCTATGCACCCGTATCTGGGCCTAATTTAATGCGGTTCTCTTCGTCCCTATTAGACGCATTTCGGCCCAAAATTGGCCCGTACGATCGCTAACGCTCGTCCGCTTACACCCCTCAAAAAGAACGATCGTTCTACAATGGCGGGCCATAATCTTCGATGCCCATCATGTGTACCCGGATCGTCCAATGCCGCGAGCTGAACGACTACGCCGCTGCGCTAGGCTGGAGAACGCGCACTCAGCGCAAGCGGTGGCCAGATCCCAACTACAACGCGAGTCTGGGTCATCGCATAGTCATCGCCCATACGCTTGATCGCATCCCGGACGGCAAGTTCAGCTTGAGCAAGTGGGGCCTGCGACCTCAATGGGCTACTGACACCGGCCTCCCTGTGGTGATAAACGCCCACTTCGGGCACGTA
>NZ_BAAIHC010000016.1:0-107172 GCF_054652575.1 Silvimonas sp. JCM 19000
TCGGACGGAGCCCGAACTACCGGTCTCCTTCCCCTCCCTCGACAGGTAATGATCGTTGTTGGGACACGGTGCTGCCTCGTTGCTACGCAACATCGGGTGGGCGTGGGGGCGACGGGTGACAGTGAATATCGGCAGCGCCCGCTTAGCGCATCCATTTCGCACGGCCACTGCCGTCTGATTTGTCACCGTTCCCGCCACGAACCGCCAACGTTTCATACGGTGGGTCTAGACCCACCACCCAAAGCCGCCCGAAAGCACGGTCTACGCACCGGAAGATGTGCTTCTGAAAGTGGCTGGGGTGCCTGGCGATCACGCTTCCGGCCCGAAAGCCCGGTTTGTCCGTGTCCAGTATGTGTGCGCACACCTGTCCGGTATGTGTCCGGTCTAGCCGGCGAAGCAAAGAAAATGGCTACAGCCATGGTCGCGGCGCACCGCTCATCCAGAACCGCCGCCCCGCCTACAGCATATCCGGACGCCTTCCCTACGCGCGCCAGCCGTGCGCGCGCTAAAACAATGCATCACAACAACAGCTTGAGGAGACGACCATGCCATCCCCCCAACCCGAGGCCGGTGCCGATTCGCCCCGCGCCATTGACGTCAGCGTCAGCGGCAGCGCGGGCCGGGTGCCGCAGCCACAAGAATCCGAGAGTGCCTGGCGCTGGTGGCAACGGGGCGTGATTTACGAGGTGTATCCGCGCTCGTTTCAGGACAGCAACGGGGATGGCGTGGGCGATCTGCAGGGCATCCGCCAGCGCCTGCCCTATCTGGCGTGGCTGGGCATCGACGCGGTGTGGATCCCGCCGGTTTATCCCTCGCCCATGGCTGACTTTGGTTATGACGTGATTGATCCGACGGCCATAGACCCGCTGTTTGGCACGCTGGCCGATATGGATGCGCTGATTGCCGATGCGCACCAGCTGGGGCTCAAGGTGATTATCGATTTTGTGCCTAACCATACTTCGGACCAATGTGCATGGTTTGTCGAATCGCGCAGCAGCCGCGAGCACCCCAAGCGTGACTGGTATATCTGGCACGACCCTGCGCCGGATGGTAGCCCGCCCACCAACTGGTTCAGCCACCTGGGCGGTCGCGCCTGGACGCTGGATAAGGCGACCGGCCAATACTATATGCACTCGTTTTTGCCTGAGCAGCCCGACCTGAACTGGCGCAATAACGAAGTGCAAGAAGCGGTGCTGACGCAGATGCGCTTCTGGCTGGAGCGTGGCGTGGATGGTTTTCGCATGGATGCGCTGATGCATTTGTTCAAGGATGCCAACTTCCGCGACAACCCGCCCAATCCCGATTACGACCCGAAAGTGCATGGCGAACACGAGCAACTGATGCCGCGCTTTACGCTGGACCAGGCCGAAGTGCAGGTGGTCATTGCCCGTATGCGCGCCTTGCTGGACCAGTACGAAGGCGACCGCATGATGCTGGGCGAGCTGTATCTGCCGCTGGAAGCGCTGATCGCCTATTACGGGGCCGATGGCAAAGGCGTGCAGCTGCCGACCAATTCGCTGTTGATCCTGCAGCCGTGGCAACTGGATGCCATCCGCCAGGCCATTCTGGAAGTAGAGCGGCTGGTGCCGCAATTTGCCTGGCCCAACTGGTCGTTTGGCAATCACGACAAACAACGCCTGGCAACGCGGCTGGGCGAGGACCAGGTGCGGCTGGCGGCCATGTTGCTGCTGACCTTGCGCGGCACGCCCATCATGTATTACGGCGATGAAATCGGTATGCTGGATGTGCCGGTGGCACCAGAGGACATCCGCGATCCATTTGAAAAGCGCGTGCCCAATAAAGGTTTCGGCCGCGATCCCGAACGCAGTCCGATGCGCTGGGACGCCAGCGCCAAAGCGGGTTTCACCACCGGCGAACCGTGGTTGCCGCTGGGCAGCGCGGTCGCGACGGTGAATGTGGCGTCGGCGCAAGCAGACCCCTCGTCCTTGCTCAATCTGTATCGCGATTTATTGCGCCTGCGTCGCGCTGAGCCCGCCTTGCATATCGGCCGCTTTGAGGACGTGCCCGCGCCCGACACGGTGCTGGCATTTATCCGCGAGCACCATGGCCGCCGTCTGCTGGTGGCGCTGAATTTTGGCACCACACCAGTCCGGTTCAAGTACGCCGGGCTGGAAGGCGCGCGCGTGCTGCTAGGCTCGCACGCGCATGAAGCACCGCAAGCCGCAGGCTGGCAACAAGACGGCGTGCTGCTGCCCGCCTTTGGTGGCGAAATTATCGCCTTGGCAAACCAGGCATAGTCGCGGGCGTCGGATGCGTTGCCCGGCGGGCGACGCACCTCCGCGTATGGCCTGGACGCGGCGTGGGGCCGCGGCTGACGCCGCGCATGGTGCGTTGCCCTTGCGATAACGCACCCTGCGCATCAATGCGCGGTGCGGTACGCGTTCGGCACCGTCCAAGGCGATACCAAAAAGCAGAGCCGGTTCAACGAACCGGCTCTTTTCCCCTCGGCGGCCGTCATTGCGGCCCCGTCTCCCTGCTTGTGTTAATGCGCGGCTTTGTCCAGCAAATACGTTTCGCCTGCCGAGGTAATCTGCCAGCCATAAATGGCATTGGCTTCCAGCAGCGGTGGCTCCACCTGGATCAGATGTTTGACCTGGTCGGTATCCAGCGTCACCGAGCGCCCGGCGGCAGCCAGACGCAGGATTTCCAGATCGCGTGGTGTGAGATCGGCGAGTTCAGACATGATGCGGTTTCCCCTGTTATGTGCGTGTTGTTCACTGCAGGGTGCGCGGTGCGTCCGGCATGCCGGGCGTTATCGGCATATCCAGGATGGTGGTATCCAGCACCTCGCCATCACGTTCCGGCATATGCAGTTCGGTTTCTCCGGGCGGCAGCGGAATCGGCTTGCGATAACGTTGGCTGGGCGGAACAGGAATACTTAATGCGGGCATGATGTTGTCCTCCAGTGATTGAGGCCATCATGCGCGTTTCAGCGCCGCATGCGGAGCGGTTGACGCCGCGCCGCGTTGTGAGCGCGCTGCGCGGCGTGTTGTCGGAACGGTGCGGACGACGCAAGTAGGAGCGCCGTGGCCGCTTTACTCGCTTTTGGGGCGATAGCTCAGCGTGACATCGGGCGCCAGCATATGGCCCATGCGCAGACGTTTGGTCTCGAGGTAATGGCGGTTCTCGTCATTGGGCTCAACCTGATGCACCACGCGCTCGGTAACGGGCAGGCCCGCAGCTTGCAAGGCGGCCAGTTTGAGCGGGTTATTGCTCATCAAACGAACCGAGCGGATGCCCAGATGGCGCAGGATTTCCGCCGCCGCATCGTAGCTGCGCGCATCGATCGGCAAGCCCTGCGCGGTATTGGCATCAACCGTATCCAGCCCCTGATCCTGCAAGGCATAGGCCTGAATCTTGTGCGCCAGCCCGATGCCGCGCCCTTCTTGCCCGCGCAAGTACAGCAACACGCCGCTGCCATGCTGGATAATGCGCTGCAAGGCCATGTCCAGTTGCTCGCCGCAATCGCAACGCAAAGAGCCAAATACATCGCCAGTCAGGCATTCAGAATGCAGCCGCACCAGCACGGCCGATTTGCAATTGATCTCGCCCGCCACCAACGCCATATGCTCGACGCCATCAAGGCGCGAACGATATACGTGCGCGGTAAATTCGCCGTGGCGAGTGGGCAAGCGCGAAATTGCAACCGGATCGACCAGTTCTAACGGGGTGGTGCAAGCGACAGGATTGATGATGGAGGCAGACATGTAAGGCCCGGATAGACTCAGATTTGAGCGGGATAGATGATGCTGCCTGGTAGATTATTCAACCCACGCCCGCTGCGCTTTGATGCACCACAACAAGGAAACGATAGAAATGGACGTTGCAATCATCCAGCAACAATTACGCGATTTTGCCGAAGCACGCGACTGGCCGCAGTTTCATACCCCCAAGAACCTGGTGATGGCGATGTCGGTAGAAATGGCCGAATTGCTGGAGCATTTTCAGTGGCTGACCCCGGAACAAGCGGTGGCACTGAAGGATGATCCGGCCCGGCTGGACGCGGTGGGCCAGGAAATGGCCGATGTGATGATGTATATGCTGCGGCTGGCCGACGTGCTGGGTGTGGATCTGGGCGACGCCATTGCGCGCAAGATGGTGCTGAACGCTATCAAATACCCGGCGCCATAACCCTGGGCGCATAGCGGAAACGGTCGTTTCCAGAGTGTATTACCCGCAGGGCAACGCACTCTGGTGGACCGGGTATCACCCCCTCGGTCCGAGGCTCAAGGTCTAGGCCTGCTGGGTTTTCAGCGTGTGCAGACTATGGCCGCAGGTCAGCAGTACGCCGATCCAGATCGGGATATACGTACCCAGCCCGGCGGCGGTGAACGGCTCGCCGAGGAACAGGATAGAGATAAAGAACAGCAGCACCGGCTCCACATAGCCGAGGATGCCCAGCACGCTCCACGGCAGCAATTTGCTGGCGGCCAGGTAGAGCGCAAACGCCGTCGCGGTCAGAATGCCCAGCAGCGGCAACATCAGCCACAGCATGGGCCGCAACGCCAGCGCGTGGGTGGCGGCGTCGTGGCTGGCCAGATACCACGCCACGCAGGGAAAGATAAACAGGCTTTCCAGTAAAAAGCCGGCCACCGGATCCAGCTTGGCCCAGCGCCGCAACATCAGATAAGGCGGATAGCCCGCCGCCGTCAGCAAGGTCACCCACGAAAACGCGCGCGTCAGCCAGATTTCGTGCAGCACGCCCACGCAGGCAAAGCCCACCGCCAGCCATTGCAGCGGCGTCGGGCGTTCTTTATAAAAAAAGAAACCCGCCAGCACCATCACCAGCGGCAACAGAAAATAACCCAGCGAGACTTCCATCAAGCGCCCTACCCCGGGCGCCCACATAAACAGCCATTGCTGTACAAACAACAAAAACGCCGCCACCGGCAATACCAGCCACAGGACAGGCTCGCGCTTCATGCGGCCACACAAAGCCCAGAACCGGTCGGTCTGACGCAACAACATCAGCACCAGCCACATCGCCGGGATGGTAAAGGTGACGCGCCAGGCCACGATGGCCATGCCATCCAGCGGATGCAGCCACGCGGCATACGCGCCCAGCGTTGCAAACACCAACGACGCGCCCAATGAATAAGCAAACCCACGACCCGACAACAGCATAGATGACCTCTTGATAGAGGCGGCATGCTACCAGCCCGGCCGCATTTGCCCCAGCCCCGCCCGCTGGGTCGCCCCTTTGCTTGCGCCGCAGCGGGTGCGGGACGGGTGCCGTTCTGCTACATTGCGGCACCCGCTTTTGCTGTTTCAGGAACACCCATGTCGAGCTCGCCCAACACCATCCACCATCTGATCGTCCACCACCTCGAAAAGGCCGCCAGCGGCCCGGCCAGCACGCATCTGCGGCCCAACGAAGTGCCGGTAAGCGCCACTGCGCAACGCCTGGTGGATCATCTGTGCCAGCTTTACACCAGCCGTCTGGGTAAGGGATTCGGCAAGTTCGAGAGTGACGAGACGGCGTTTCCGATGCCCGCGCTAGTGCGGCAATGGGCGCAGGAGCAAGCCATCGACTTTGTCAGCTTCAGCCAGCAAATGATGGAACAGTTGCAGGTGCGTGCCGAGCAAGAACCGGCCGCCACCGGCGGCTATATCCTGATCGCGCATGCCAGCAACGAAGGCGGCGCATTCTTGCTGGTGGCGCTGGTGTCAGAAGTGATCGGCACCGCCATCGGCGCCAATATGGACATTAGCGACAGCGTGCATCTGGATATGGATAACCTGCGCGTGGCTGGCCGTATCGATCTGGACGCGTGGCAAGCGGGGGCGGATCGCTATCTGTCCTTCCTGAAAGGCCGTGGCGATGTGGCGCAGTACTTCAAGCTGTTTCTGGGCTGCAACGATGTGGTGACGGCGCTCAAAGAAACGCAAAAGCTGGTGCAGGGTCTGGAAAACTTTGTTGCCAAAACCCAGCTCGGGCACGAGGCCCGCGATACCTTGTTTGCCCGTGCGCACACTTATCTGGATGAGCTGGGCGACGACGCCCGGCCGGTGAGCCTGGACGAAGTGGCGGAAAAAGTCTGGCCCGATGCGCCAGCGGAAATGCGCGAGGCGCTGGCCGATGAAAAGCTGGAACTGTCGAGTGGCTTTGTGCCCGACCGACGTGCCATCAAGCCGCTGATGCGCTTCAAGGCGGCTGCCCCGGGCTGGAAACTGGAATTTGAGCGGGGCGCGCTGCGTAGCGGCGATGTCATCTACAACAAACAGAACGACACCATCGTGCTGTACAACGTGCCGGAACAACTGCGTAAAGAACTGCTGGGCGATTGAACGCATAGGGTGGGTCTAGACCCACCTTTCAAAGTGACTGGCTGGTACGCAGATGTTGGCATTCTTGTTCGCGGCTTTGGCTGGTGGGTCCAGACCCACCCTATAAACAAAACGGCATGGATAGCTCCATGCCGTTTTGCGTTGCACCGGGCGATTGCCGTTTAGTGCAGTTGATGCTTCAGCTGGCTGAGCTGGTCATGCGCTTGTTTGACCGCGTCGCGCAATTTGCTGTCCAGATCATTGTTCTGGCGCACGGCCTGCATGGCCTGGTCGCCCAGTTGCTCCAGCCGGTCGACGGCTTGTGCAAACTGTTGCTCGGGCACGTCGGCAGTCTGGCTGGCAAATTGCTGGCTGGTCTGCTGCGATTGCGTATCAAGCTGGGCGATGGTGTCTTGCAATTGTTGCGGCACGTTTTGAGTTTGGCGACACGTCTGCGCAGCAGTCTGCACGCTACGTTCGATCTGGGAAAAACGTTGCTGGAATTCGCTGGTTTGCATGATAAGCACTCCGTGTTATTCGGCTTGCGCCTTGGAGAACCCAGTCTGCGCCAGCCCGGTGCAGATTACGCCCGGCATGGTGCGCGAACTGCTGTAGGACAGTGCGGCCCCAGCCACTGACAGGCGCTTAACTGCCCTGCAATTGCCGTTGCAGAAACGCCAGCACTTCCAGTTCGAGTTCACGCAGCGGAATTTCGGCCCGGGCCTTATCCGGATCAAGCACGCTGCCCTGCTGATAGGCCTCGATAATCACCGGGTGGATATAACACTTGCGACACACCGCCGGCGTGTTGCCCAGCCGCTGCGATACCACCTGCACCGTGGCGGTGATATGGCGCTTGGCATCGGCATCCGACTCATACGGCCAGTTGCGCGCCAGTTCGCCGGCCGCCAGTACCGTGCCCGCCCAGGTGCGGAAATCCTTGGCGGTGTAATCCTCGCCCGCGATGTCTTTCAGATATTCATTTACATCGGACGAATCCACGCCATGGCGCGCGCCGTCTTCGTCCAGATACTGAAACAATTCTTGCCCCGGCAACTCGCGACACTTTTGCACTATGCGCGCCAGACGGCGATCCGACAGCTCGATATCGTGCTGCTTGCCCGATTTGCCGCGAAAGTGAAAGCGCACCGTATTACCGCTGATATCGACATGCCGATTGCGCATGGTGGTCAGGCCATACGATTTGTTGGCTTTGGCGTATTCATCATTGCCCACGCGGATCAGCGTCGATTCCAGCAGCAACACCACGGCCGCCAGCACTTTGGTGCGCGGCATGCCACGTTGCGCCAGGTCTTGCGCGGCGCGCTCGCGGATTTGCGGCAAAGCGTGGCCAAAGGCCAGCATGCGGTGATATTTGGATTCATCGCGCACTTCGCGCCAACGCGTGTGATAGCGATATTGTTTGCGGCCTTTGGCATCGCGCCCGGTCGCTTGCAAATGCCCGTTGGCATACGGGCAAATCCAGACGTCGGTCCACGCGGGCGGGATGACCAATGCTTTGATCCGCGCCAGCGTGGTCAGGTCAGTCACGCGTTCGCCTTTGTACTCATACACCGTCTTGCCGCGCCGCAGCGCTCGGCTGATGCCGGGTTTGTCATCGCTGACATAACGCAGCCCGGCCAGTCTGGCGCTGGCCTTGGCGGCATCCACATCCGCAGTGGCGGCAACGGGCGGCAGCGGCGGTGGTTTGAGCGCTGCCTTGAGCGCTGTGGCGACTTGAGCGGTGTGCGCATTCATGCGGGCGGCCATATCAACCTTGCGGCGTGGCGGCATCCACCAGCGGCGGCAGGTCCACCGGGCTGAGATGGCGCGCATTGGCCGGATCAACCTGCTGGCCGCGATCATACGGCTCCAGCAATTGCGGCAGACCGGTTTTGAGGGCGGTTTCGATGGCGGCGATCACGCGCACATCGGCCAGGCCTTCGCGACCATCCGGCTCCGGCCAGGTGCCATTGCGGATGCATTCGGAGAAATATTGCGTCTCGCCACCAAAGTGGTCGGTCTGCATAAAGGTTTGGTGGCTGCCCTCGCCTTCGAGCGTCAGATAGTGGTGGTAGTCCACCGACAAATCAAAACAGGGTTCAACCCGCAAATCGCCCTTGGTGCCAATGACGCGATAGCTGTTCACCCCGGCCGAACCGGCATAGCTCACCACGAACTGCGCCAGTCGCTCCCCCGGAAACCGCAAGGTGACCGCCACGGTATCGTGGAAATCAAATTCCAGTTCGGGTCGCCGCGTGCCTGCGGCGTGCACTTCGATCGGCTCGGCGCCAAACATCATGCGCGCGGCATTGATCGGATACGGGCCCATATCCGCCACCGGGCCCGCCCAGAAACCGCTATGCGCGCGGTGATTAGCCGGATCCACCGGTTGGCCAAAGGCGGCGGTAAACAAGCGCACATCGCCCAGTTTGCCTGCGCGCACGGCTTCGACTGCGGCCAGGGTAGCGGGCTCAAAGTGCAAGCGATACGCCACCATAAACGGCGCTTTGCCGCGTTCGGCGGCCTGGATCATGGCCTCGCACTCGGCCACGCTGACGGCAGCGGGTTTTTCCAGCAATACGGGGATGCCGCGCTCCAACGCAGTGACGGCAAATTCCAGATGTTTCCAGTTGGGCGTGGCGATATACAAGGCGTCGATCAGGCCCGAGCCGAGCAAGGTCTCGAACTGGTCGTAATCAAAGTGCGCTTCGGGCGGCACCTGATAGCGGTCGCCCAGTTGGCGCAGCTTGGCCGGATCGTCCGACACCAATGCGCCAACGCTGGAATTGCCCGTGTTGGCCACGCCCGGCAAAAAATATTGCTGGCTGATCCAGCCACAGCCCACCACGCCATAACGCACCTGATCCATTGCCCACTCCGCTGTTGGTTGGCGCAGCGGCAATAACCGTGCGCGTTTGCCACGATAGTGGGTGCGCGGGCGGGGGCTGTATGTCAGACGCCTGCCAATATCCTCATCGGATCAACCTTATAGGCGCTGGCATCTTCGTAATCGACGATGCGGTCGCCGCCGCCCGCGCCCAGCGGACGCGCCAGATCCACTTCCTGCACCGGTATATAACTCTGGCTGCGGGTTGAGAAAAATACTTTGACGCGCGGTTTGAGCATTTCGGTCATATTCGGCTCGCTCACCACGCCGATACGGCCGCTTTCCAGCTTGACCATGCTGCCCACCGGATAAATGCCCACCATGCGGATAAATGCCTGTACCAGCTTGGGATCAAGATGCGACGGCGCCCATTCCCACATGCGGCGCAAGGCTTCGGTGGGCGACAAGCCCGTGTGATAACAACGATTGCTGGTGATGGCGTCATAGACGTCGACCACCGCTGCCATGCGTGCCAATGTCGAAATCTGCTCGCCTTGCAGGCCATGCGGATAACCGCCGCCGCCAAAACGCTCGTGATGATGCAGCGTGATGTCGAGCGCGATATCGGGAATCTCCGGCACATCTTTGAGCACATCCCAGCCCAGCCGCGGATGCTGTTTGATCAATTCAAATTCAGCTTCGGTCAGGCGGCCGGGTTTGTTCAGCACTTCGGACGGGATTTTCATTTTGCCGGTGTCGTGCAGCAATCCGCCCATGCCGGCCAGTTGCACCACGCTCGAATCAAAGCCCACCGAGCGGGTAAAACTCACCATCAGCGCGCATACCGCTACTGAGTGCAGAAAGGTGTATTCGTCGGCCGTTTTGATCTGCAGCAAGGCAGTCAGCGCACCGCTGCTGCGCGAGATGCTGTTGGAAATTTCTTCCACCAGCGGCTCCAGGCTGCTGACCTGCACCACCTTACCCAGGCGCACATCGTTCATGACCTGCTGTACTGCGACTTTGGCCTGATTCTTGATGCGACCGGCGCGGCCCATTTCTTCGGCCACCGTCATGCGGATGATGGGGGCTTCGGCCGTTACCGCCTGCAGCATTTCTTCGTGCACGCGCTGGCGCACTTCGGCCTGGGTGGGGGCATCGGCGACATCCAGACCCTTGTCGGTGTCGATGTAGAGCGAACTGATGCCGGCGGCGCGGATGCGTTCGATTTCGGACGCTTCGCGCAGCGGAAACTGGTTGCGCACAAACGGATGGTTAAACCAGTCGGTGTCCAGGTCATGGACGTACATTCCGATCTTGAGATCGGCAAAAGGTATTTTTTTGATCATGGCCGGTGCCTGGGCTGCAGAGGCGGACGGAGAAGTCGCGCACGCGTCGAATATGGCATATCCGGCCATGCGTTTTGGCCCAGGAGTACACCTGGGTTACAGCGCGGTATTTTGACGTATCACATGCAAAAAGGCATGCCGATGGCATGCCTTTTTGCATATGACTTTGTACTGCAGCGTATCAAACGCCGTTTAGCTGCCGCTACCTTGCGGTTCGACTGCTGGCTTGGAGGCTTTAGCCTTCTTGGCTTTTTTCGGCTTTTTGGCCGTCTTGTGCATCGGCATATCTTGCGAAGTTTCTGGCGTCGCAACCCCGTTGGCGCCACCGGCACCGTTGGCTTCACCCTCTGCAAAGGCGGCGGCCGGAATGGCCAGGGCCGCTGCAATCAACAACGAAGTCAGCTTGATCATGCTTTATCACTCCCGAGTTAGTCATGGCGCTGCTCGCCACCGCTACGCAGTGTAGGAGAGCCAATATGCCAAACGCATCAGAGAAGCACCCGCGCCGCTGTCAGCGCTTTCCCCTTTATCGCAATCTGGCCCCCGCCGGGCGACGGCGTGCGCTGCGGGCGCAAAAAAAAGCGACCCGAAGGTCGCTTTTTCTAACACGGGCTCGCGCCGCATCAATGGGCCATCACAGACCTTTAACCGCGTAGATTGACAGCGTGTTACGCCAGTAGCCCTGGTAGTCCATGCCACAGCCAAACAAAAAGCGATCTTCCACCGCCAGACCGACAAAGTCGGCACTCACGCCGGGGGCTTTGCGGTTGTGCAGTTTGTCGACCAGCACCGCCACCAGCACTTCTTTGGCACCGAGCTTTTTGCAATGGTCGATAACAGCAGCCAGGGTGTGGCCTTCGTCGAGGATGTCGTCGATGATCAGCACGCTGCGGCCTTTCATGTCATCACGCGGCGGCACCAGCCAGTTGAGCGCGCCGCCACTGGTTTCGTGGCGATAACGCGTGGCATGCAGGTAGGAGCATTCCAGCGGAAACTGCAGGCGCGGCAGCAGGTGGCCAGCAACAATCAGGCCACCGTTCATGATGGTGTACACAATCGGATTGCTGCTGGACATCCGCTTGGTAATGTCCACCCCCAGTCGATCGATCGCGGCCAGCACTTCTTGCTCGTCATGCAGGCAGTCAGCGTTATCGATAATGGTATGGGCTTCAGGGAGTTCAAGCGTCACGGGTAAGTCCTCGTTCTTAATGTCCGGCAAAATCGCAGATCGTAAACAGCGGCAAATGATTATCGGCGATCAGTTTTGAGCCACCCAGTTCAGGCAGATCAACAATGGCCGCCGCTTCGACAACGGTGGCGCCCAGGCGGGTCAGCAGCTTGGCCGCAGCCAGCATGGTACCGCCCGTGGCCACCAGATCGTCGATCAATAACACCCGATCGCCAGGTTTGACGGCGTCGGTATGAATTTCGACAGTGGCCGAACCGTATTCCAGTTCGTATTCTTCTGCCACTGTCAGATACGGCAACTTGCCTTTTTTGCGGATGGGCACAAAGCCCAGATTCAGCTCATAGGCCACCACCGCCCCCAGAATAAAGCCGCGTGCGTCGACGCCTGCCACCATATCCAGCTTTTCGTCCATATAGCGGTGCACAAAGGTGTCCACCAGCAAACGAAAGGTTTTGGGATTTTGCAGCAGCGGCGTGATGTCACGGAACATCACCCCGGCCTGCGGCCAATCCGGCACCGTACGGATCTGGGATTGCAGATACTCGGCGTACAACGGCTTTTTCATCCTGGTAAATCCTGGTTACTCACAAATCAAAAGAGGGCGAACTTCACCATCCACAGCAGCGCAATCACGATCACGGCCGGGGACAGATCCTTGAAACGCCCAGCCAGCAGCTTGACGCCGACATAGCTGATAAAACCAAACGCAATGCCATCGGCAATCGAATAGGTAAACGGCATGCCAAAGGCGGTGACCACGGCCGGCGCGGCTTCGGTCAGATCATCCCATTCGATTTCAGCCAGGCCACGCGCCATCAGCACAGCCACGTAGCACAGTGCCGGGGCGGTGGCGAATTCGGGCACCGAGCCCGCCAGCGGCGACAACACCAACGCCACCAGGAACAGGATGGCAACCACAACGGCGGTCAGACCGGTGCGGCCACCCACGGCGGTGCCGGCAGCAGATTCAATATAAGCGGTGGTCGAAGAAGTACCCAAGGCTGCACCCGCCACGATTGCGGCGCTATCGGCAAACAGGGCTTTTTTCAGGCGCGGCAGCTTGCCGTCTTTGTCCAGCAGGCCCGCGCGATGCGAAACGCCAATCAGCGTGCCGGTGGTATCAAACAGATCAACAAAAAAGAATACAAAGATCACACCAGCCAGACCGGCATTGAGCGCGCCTTTGATATCCATTTGCAGCAGCGTCGGAGCCATCGACGGCGGTGCCGAGAACACGCCACCAAACTTGCTCAGACCCATCGCAATCGAGATGACGGTGACCGCCAGAATGCCGATGATGATGGAACCCGGCACGCGACGATATTCCAGCGCCACAATCAGCAAAAAGCCGAATACGGCCAGCAAGGCCGACGGTGAATGGATATTACCCAGCGTAACCAGCGTGGCCGGCGAACCCACCACAATGCCCGCGCCCTTGAGCGCAATCAGGGCCAGAAACAGACCGACACCGGCCGAAATCGACAGCTTGAGCGAATGCGGGATGGCGTTGACCAGGGCTTCTCGCACCTTGAACAAGCTCACCACCACAAAAATCACGCCCGAAATAAACACCGCGCCCAGCGCGATTTGCCAAGGCACTTTCATGCCCATGCACACCGAGAAAGTAAAGTAAGCGTTGAGACCCATGCCCGGCGCCAGCGCGATCGGGTAGTTGGCCACCAGACCCATCACAGCCGAGCCCAGCGCGGCCGCCAGACATGTGGCGACGAAGACTGCGCCGAAGTCCATGCCGGTCAGCTTCAGGATCGAAGGGTTGACGAAGATGATGTAGGCCATCGTCAAGAAAGTGGTAAAGCCCGCCAGCACTTCGGTCTTGACGTCCGTGCCGTGCTCCTTCAGTTTAAAAAACGACTCAAGCATCTTTGGTCCCCGGAATTTCTATTGTTTAAATAGTTAATGGTTTATAGCGTGTCCGCCGCCCGCGCGCGCCGGACCAAGCCGCCGCGACGCCAGATAAAACAACTTCCCGCGCCCTGCCTTCTGGTGGAAGGGTCGTGAGAAGGGAACAACAGATCGAACCTGGAAAAACAGTGTCTGGTAGCAAGAAACGCGCCCACCACCGGGCTGGACGACAGCCAGCTTGCAATTTTGCCGGCGGCTGACAAAGTGACAGCGGCGCTGGCCAAATGGTCAAAACGCGGGACGCCCGGTAATGCGCGCCAAGCGCCTGATCTTTAAGTGATACGGTGTGTCTGCCTCCGCGCCGATACGCAACGGACCACCCCGGATCAATAAAAGGTGCGCAGTGTACTCTGGGCTGTAAGGTTCAACAATCCTTACGGCCTTTTGTAGCGGATGGGCGGCGCTTACTTGTGGGGCGCTCGCGCACCCTGCCGGTGCAACGGCACTAGGGCAAACGCAGCCCGGTCTCTTGCGCAATATGCGTCATCACGCCCTCGCAACCCGCCTCGACTAGATCAAGCACGTGCTCAAAGCCATCCGGGCCACCGTAATAGGGATCGGGCACTTCACGCTCAGGCTGCCCGGGTGCGAAATCAAGAAACAATTTGATCTTGTGCCGGTACGCCGCCGGGCAGTGCTGCTGCAATCGCCGCAGATGCGACTGATCCATCGCCAGCAGCAAATCGAAATGCTCAAAGTCATGCGCATTGACCTGGCGCGCCCGCAGCGCGCTCAAATCAATATCGCGCTTGCGCGCATGCTGCTGCGCGCGCCGATCCGGCGCTTCGCCGACGTGATAATCATCGGTACCCGCCGAATCAACTTCGACCTGAGCCTGCCAACCCGCCTTGCGCACCATCTGGCGCAATAAACCGTCCGCGGTGGGGCTGCGGCAGATATTGCCGGTGCAGACCATCAAAACTGAATAAACACCCATAACATCAATCCCTTATAAAATCTTCAGGAAATTTTTTTCCGTGATGAAGTGCAAGCCATGTCGGTCACACCTTAAGAAGCTCGCAAAATTCCATGACCATACCGCAGAAGTAATGCCTGGTAGCCTGCCTGCAACCGCCGCCTCAGGCGGGTTTTGCTTTGCTATACAAAGCGATGATCTTTTTGATCAGCGAGAAGGATGGTCTATGAATTGAAACTGTGCAATCGCATCGCGCCACCCCAATACTGCTCCAATGATAATTGCCAATAAGGCCAGTATCAGCAGCATTGGCTTCCTGGGGCGATGACGCATCCCTAAATCAAAATAGAGCACGCTAAAAGCCGTTACAAATCCTTGACACGCCAAGGCCCCGAGATACCTTTTAAAATTCAAACCGTGCTGATACGGCACCAAATCTGCTCCCTCATTTATTCCAAGATTGAAATTCGTGGGGGTTAAATAATCGTATGAATACCACGTCACAATCGAAACAAGTGGAACGGCAAGCCCGATGAAAATATACGAATAGCGGCCAAATCGAGGATGAATCAATTTAATCATCGCCGCCTGAATAGTCTGGGAAAGTGAAAAGACGGCAAATATACCAATTACAGCGAGCACACTAAAAAAAAGCGGGGACAACGCCATCATCAAACCAGCGTTGCCTTGGGTCCTGTTTGGATTTCCGTGAATAAAATCAATGAATACCAATGAAACCAGAACTGATATTGATAATGCCAAAGCCGAAAAAACCGCCACCCAAAGCAGGCTTTTGATAAAAAAATATCCGCTATAATTTTTTTCGTCACTCGCGACATTCATATATCACCCCGGAAAAATCATATTCCGCCAATCAAGATGGCCACTACGCGTCGGTCGCACCCATCGACGCTGGCGGACGCCCTGATTGCCGCGCCTTCCTTGCTAAGCAAACCCGCCTTTGCCGACAAGCTGCGCGCCGATATTTGCGACGAAGAATCAAGAAAGCGGCGCTGCGATGCGTGCCAGGCGCAATGGCACCACAGGCTCTGCCCGCTGTCGAGCGCCACAGCGGGTTAGAGGCGCATTCCGCGCGCGGCTGAACTAGGCTTTCGCCAGAAGGCCCGCTGCGCCACCTCGAGAATAGTCTGATAGATCAAAACAGTTGCGGGCTGAGATAGTCCGGGCCGTGACTCCGACTGCGGGGCCGCCTGTTCTGGAGCTCGAGATGAACCTATCTGAACAAGACATGCTGCAATACAACGCCGCCGTGCGCATGCTGCAATCGGCCGATTCGGGCGAGCAGCCTATCGATCAGTTCAAGCAACTGGCTGCCAAAGGCATGGGCAAGGCGGCGTGGAATGTGGCAGTGGCGTATTTGCGCGGGCAGCGCGTGGCGCCCGATGCGGTCATCGGGGCGCGCTATATGTTGGTGGCCGCGCTGGCCGGCGAGCAGAAGGCGTTTTATCCGGTCAGCCGTCTCTACACCGCAGGCGTGTTGCCCGCCACGCCCGATGCGCATGACGAAATGCAGCGCTTTGTGGCGGCACGCTGGTTCTGGCGCGCGCTGGCGCAAGGCGACCAACGCGCCTGGGCCGATTGCAGCTGCATCCACGCCTCGGTGATGTTCCGTTGCCTCGGCTTTGTACCCTATCGCTAGGCGGCCCCGGAACGGCGCATGCGCGAGCAGTGTTATGATGCGGCTTTTGCAATATCGGCTTGATGCACATGGCACAGAATGAAGCGTTCGACCACGACGATGACGTGGAACTGATCAGTAAATCGCAAGCAAAGCGTGATTCCACCCGCCTGCAAGAACTGGGCGAGCAGCTGGTCGCTCTCGATATCAAAGTTGTCTCCACGCTGGGCTTGCCCGAGCGCCTGGTCGAGGCCATCCGCGAATGCAAGCGCCTGCGTAGCCACGGTGCCTTGTCGCGGCAAAAACAATTTATCGGCAAGCTGATGCGCCAGGTTGATCCGGAACCGATCCAGGCCTTGCTGGACCGTATGGCGGGCACTTCGGACGAACACAACGCCTGGTTGCACAAGCTGGAACGCACGCGCGAACAGATGCTGGCTGATGGCAAAACGGTCGAAGCGTTTGTGGCGGAATATCCGGCGGTTGATGTTCAGCACCTGCGCCAGTTGATCCGCAATGCCCTCAAAGAGCGCGAGCAGCAAAAGCCGCCCAAGGCCTATCGCGAGCTGTTCCAGCTGCTGAAGGAATACATCCCCGAACCCGCCCTGCCCCGTTCTGATGGCACCGGCGCGGTGGACCTTGCTGACGCGACCGACGAGGAATAAGGCATGAGCTGGCAAGCCCCCGCGCGTGGTTTGTTGTTTGATATGGATGGCACGCTGGTTGATTCCACCCCCTTGATCGAGCGCATCTGGCGCGGCTGGGCGGCACGCCATGGCATCGACGCGGAATATCTGTTGCAGTTTGTGCATGGTCGGCGGGGGGTTGAGACCATCCAGATCGTGGCGCCAGAGATGGATGCAGCGGCCGAGGTCAAAATCTTGCTGGCCGAAGAAATGGCTGACATGAGCGGCATTACCCAAATCCCTGGCGCGGCCGATTTTGTCGGCCAGTTGCAGCCGCAGGAATGGGCGGTGGTCACTTCCGCGCCGCGCGATATTGCGCTGGCCAAATTACGCGTGGCCGGGGTGCCGGCTCCAGCCATCATTATCGGTGCCGAAGAGGTCAACATCGGCAAGCCGCATCCGGAAGCCTACCAACGCGGTGCGGCGGCGCTGGGCTTTGCGCCGCAAGACTGCATCGCGTTTGAAGACGCCGACAGCGGCATCCGCTCGGCCCACGCGGCAGGCATGCACGTTGTAGCCATCGCGCATGCCGCGGGGCTGGACCAGACCGGGCTGGCGCATCGCCAGATCAATCATTATCACGACCTCAAGCTGACGCGCACGGCCACTGGCCTGGTGTTGGCCAGCGCGGAGTAAATCGCATGAGCTTGCAGATTGGCCTGGTGTCCGTGTCTGACCGCGCCAGCCAGGGCGTGTACACCGACCAGGGCATCCCGGCATTACGCGAATGGTTGAGCGCAGCCTTGACCACGCCGTTTGAAGTTCACACCCGGCTGATTCCGGATGAACAAGCCGAAATCGAAAGCACGCTGATCGAACTGGTCGACACCACCGGCTGCCAGTTGGTGTTGACCACCGGCGGCACCGGCCCGGCGCTGCGCGATGTAACCCCCGATGCCACGCTGGCCGTGGCCGACCGCGAAATGCCCGGCTTTGGCGAACAGATGCGTCAGGTCAGCCTGAAGTTTGTGCCCACGGCGATCCTGTCGCGCCAGGTGGGTGTAATCCGCAAGCAAAGCCTGATTCTTAATCTGCCGGGGCAGCCCAAGGCCATCCGCGAAACGCTGGAAGGCTTGAAAGATGCCGATGGCAAGACGCTGGTGCCAGGTATTTTTGCTGCCGTGCCTTACTGCATTCAGTTGCTGGATGGCCCGTATATAGAAACCGACGCCAGCGTCGTCGCCGCCTTCCGCCCCAAATCTGCCATCAAACCCGCGCCTGCGGTCTGAGAGTATCTGCATGAGTACGTCTGAATTGCTCGACGCCATCGAAATCGACACCGGCGCCCAGCCGACTGCCGCCGTCATCTGGATGCATGGTCTGGGCGCGGACGGCAGCGACTTTGCTGGCGTATTGCCGCAACTGCAACTGCCGGCAACGCTGGCCGTGCGCTTTGTGTTTCCGCACGCGCCACATATGCCGATTACCTGCAACAACGGCTATGTGATGCGCGCCTGGTACGACATTCTGTATTTTGATGATATTGATCGGCATGCCGACGAGAATGGCGTGCGCCAGTCGATTGCTGCGGTGGGTGCCATGATTGCGCAGCTGAACCGGGACGGTATTCCGACTGAACGCATCGTGCTGGCGGGCTTCTCGCAGGGCGGCGCGATTGCGTATAGCGCGGGTTTGACGTTTCCGCAAAAGCTGGCCGGCATCGTGGCGCTATCGACTTATTGGCCGTCCGCCACACTGATCACCGACTCGCCCCACACCATCAACCGGAGCACCCCGGTCTTTGCGGCGCATGGCTTGCAAGACCCGGTCGTGCCCTATGTGCTGGGCGACCGTGCCCGCGCCGCGACTGAGGCTTTGGGCAACCCGGTGCAATGGCAGCATTATCCGATGCAGCACTCGGTATGCGTGCCGGAATTGCAGGCAATCGGCGCGTTCTTGCGCACTGTGCTGGTCTGACCGGTATGCGTGGGTTGTGACGCGCCCTTCAAAGCCAGGCAAACCCCAAGCTGAACTGGCAGCAGCATAAAAAGCCCCGCTGTTGCGGGGCTTGGCTTAAGACGATTGGCTGAGAACGGTGACCGTGACCCAGATCCAGTCCACGCCCTTTTCCAGCTGCGCACCGAGGCTCACGGTAAATTTGCGATCACGCGCCTGCACCTGATAAATCCGTCCGCCCGCGTAATCGGCCGAGTGCACCAGCAGTGTGTTGACGCTGGTGCCATCAATCTCATGCGGCACATACAGGGCGGTACCCGTGGTGAGCAGCGCCGAGCCGTCGATGGCATCAAAATCACCCAGCGCCAATGTGGCATGTTGATGCGCAGGCGGCGCATCTGTGCGCATTTGCACTGCCACCGGCGTGGCCGACAACACTTGCACACCGGCATAAACATCAAATTCATTCAGCCGCGACAAGCGCCGGATGACGCACACGCGCCAGTTTTCTTCGGCGGCAAAGCGCATACCCAGCAATTCGCCCGGCCTGGCCCATTCATTGCTGGCTATGGGCAGGATGGCGCCGTAGCCGCCTTCTGATTCGTTCTCGATATTCCAGCTCTGCCAATCCGCCGCCACCTGCACCGCTTGCTGCGCCGATTGCGCCTGTTTGCTGCGGGTACGGGCCGAGACAAAGCCGTACAGGCGCATATCCATGACTTCGTCGTAATCGATCGCTTCTTTGGCTTCTTTGCCACTGGTAGCGGCATATTTGCCGTTGTCCGCGCGCACATGTTTGTAAAGCCGGTCCAGCCCATGCACCACATCAGCGGTCTTCTGCACGTTGTGCCGATGGCTGCGCTGAATCTGCGCGTTGCGGATCGACATGCTCCAGTACACCTCCAGGTGCTTGAGCAGCTCGATGCACGAGGCAGTGCGGCAATCCGAATTCATGCCCAGCGATTGCGGCGTGGCGCCCGCTTCGAGCTTGCGCAACCAGTCCTGCACGCCGTTGAGCATTTCAAAAATGCCCCAGTAGCGATACGGCTCACCGTGCGCGTCGTCGCGGACTTTCTCGGGGCCTTGTTTGTCGGTGAGGTTGACGCAGTAATGATGGCGATCCGGCAAGAACCGGCGTGAAATCTGCACATCGTGTGACCACACATCCAGCCAGTCATCCACCCAATCCAGTTGCCGCACCGACAGGTTGTTGGCCGCAACCGTGTTCAGCATCAACAGCTGTATATATTCATCAGCGCACGAAGAAACGCGGCCTTCGCGCTGGCCGTACAAGGCAAATGGATTGCTGTCGAAGCCTTCGATTTCGGACAGGCGATACAGGCTGTGCGCTTGTGACCACAGCTTGCCCGGCACTTTATCAAAGCGGAAGTAATGCCATTTGGCCACCACCGCCAGGTAATGCAGGCTGCGCGCGATGGCTTGTGGCAGAAACGGGCGCCAGACGCGCTTTTCGGGCGTGCTGGTTTCCAGCAACACAAAACGGCCATAGGCCTGCACCATGGCTTCGGCAAAGCCGACGATGTCTTCAAACAGTTTCTGTTCAATATTTTTGGCCATGCGCGGATTGGCCACATATTGATCGCGTATGGTTTCCAGCGCGCCTTGTGCTTCTTCGTCCAGCAGCAACAGCGATTGCAACTGATCGGGGGCGACGGGCCGTTGGGTATGCAGGAATTCGCGCACCACCGCCGCCACGCGTTCACGCTGCGCCTGCGGGTCGACCTCGTGCAATCTGGCGCACCAGGCTGCAGCGGCCTTGGGCGAAGACAGCGGCGACTTGTCGCGGGCAAACAGGTTGTTCAGCAATTCGCGCATGCTTGTTCTGCTCTTGTGTATTTATTCTGGTTTTATGCTGCGGCCACCCCGCCATCGCCGCGTTCCACCCAGAAGCGGGCGTCGTCGACGCGGTCAAAGACCTGGATTTGTGCTTCAGAAAACAATTGGTTCAGCCACGCCGTCCACGTAACCCACTGGTCGCTGCTTACAATGGCGACACGACCAAAATCGGCGCGATGTTTGCGGCCGAATTTGACTTCTTCGACCATGGTGTCAATGGTGTAACCCGACATCATGCTCAGATCAAACAACAGGTTGGGCTTGCCTTCAAACTGGATCCGGTACAGCACGTTCTCTTCAAACTCGCGGAAGTCGTGCAAGGTGAACTCAGCGAACACACTCACGGCGACATGGTCAGCTTGTTGATCGATCGTAATCATAATCGGCTCCTAGTTTATTACAATACCCGACAGCCCCAAACCAGAAGTTGTCGGGGCAAGAACTTACGCCACAGTATGCGCGACCAACGGTCGGCGCCGCCATCGCCATTATCCCAAGGCGGTTAGTGGTCTTCTTCGTCGTCCAGCGGCGGGCGGTTCTGCAGGCGTGCTCGCGTCATCGCCATTTTCATTTCGCGCACCGCAGTCGGCAGTCCAACGATCAAAGCGTGGGATATGATCGCGTGCCCGATATTGAGTTCCTCAATTTGCGGAATCGCCGCAATCGGCTCCACGTTGTGATAGTTGAGCCCGTGCCCGGCATTGACCACCAGGCCCAGATTGGAGGCGTATTCGGCTGCCACCTTGATGCGCGCGTATTCCAGCTCTTTGCTCTTGCGATCACGCGCGGCGCCATAGCGCCCGGTGTGCAGTTCGACCACCGACACGCCCAGCGCATGGCACAGGCGGATTTGTTCAAAGTCGGGGTCAACAAAGATGGAAGTGCGGATTTGCGCTGCGTGCAGTTTACGCACGTAATCGCCGATTTCCTGTTTACGCCCGCGCACGTCCAGACCCTGCCACAGGCCGGGTTCATCGCGCGTGGGCGGGACCAGGCAGACATCGCTCGGCGCCTGGTCAATGGCGAAGGCCAGCAATTCGGGATCAAGCGCGATCTCCAGGTTGAGCCGCGTTTGCAGCAGCGCCCGGACCAATCGCACGTCTTCATCGCGAATATGGGCACGGTCCTGGCGTAACAGCATGGTGATCAGATCGGCGCCCGCTTGTTCGGCCACCTGGGCGGCAAAAACGGGGCTGGGTTTGCGGTCATCGCGCGCGTTGCGCACGGTCGCGACGTGATCGACGTTGACGCCTAGCAATAATGCGCCGGCCATGGCGGGCACTCCTGTTATGTCCGGCGCAGGCTGCACCGGGTGGGAATGCACTAAATATAAGCCACTGCGCGAGCCCGCCCAAGCGCTTTGTCACGGCCCGCGCCGGGCTGCGGCGCGATCAGAGTCTTTGCAAATCCAGCAATAACTGGCGCGTGTGCAAGGGTTGTTCGCCCAGCACACTGCCTAATGCTTGCCGCATCAACAACTTGGCCTGAGCCAGCGTGCGTTCGCCGTTGACCTTGCCGCTGGCAAGTTCCAGCAACACTTCGCCGTCAAAGCGGCCCTGCCCCGGGGCAGCGGCAAAGAAACCCTGACCGCCGACAAAGGCATATTGGCGCGTGGCGAGCACGGCCTGACCGTTAACTTCATGGGCAAAATCGAGGCCGTAGCCCAGGCCGGACAGCAAGGCGAGTTCAAACCCGCGCAGGATGGGTTCAACCTGGGCACCTGCGTCGGTGGGCAAGACAGAGAGTTGTCGCACCGCCTCGTAATAGGCGGCGAACAGGTGCGGATGCGGATCTTCGCGGGGTAACAGCCGCATCAGCAGTTCATTGATATAGAAGCCGCATAACAAGGGCGAGCCGACCGGATGCGCCAGCCCCCCCTGCCAATCGGCCGCGTGCAAGGTTTTGACTTCGCCGCCGCCGAACCACGACAGCAGCAAAGGCTGAAACGCCATCAGCACGCCACGCAATTGCGAACCGGGCCGTTGCGCGCCGCGCGCCACTACCGTCAAACGACCGTGGTCGCGGCTGAAGATATCCAGCAGCCGACTGGTCTCGCGGTAGGCATACTGATGCAGGATAAACACCGGCTGCGCGTCAATACGCGGCTGGCTTTTACCACTGCGAGGGCGCTTGCTGCGCGCGGGCGCGGCCAATGGCGGTCCTTACTCGAAACCGTGTTGACGCAACACGCGCGTGTCGTCGGCCCAACCGCTTTTGACCTTGACCCACACTTGCAGGAACACCTTGGCATCGAACAGTTTTTCCATATCGACACGGGCATCGGTGCTGATGCGTTTGAGTTTTTCGCCATTCTTGCCGATCAGGATAGCCTTCTGGCCATCACGATCCACCAGCACGGCGGCATAAATCTTGTACAACGGCCGGCCATCGCGCATGGTTTCTTCGTCGAACTTTTCGATTTCGACGGTCATGGCATACGGCAATTCGTCGCCCAGCATGCGGAACAACTTTTCGCGGATGATTTCGGAAGCCAGGAAACGCGAATTACGGTCGGTAATCTGGTCCTCATCGTACAAAGGCACCGACACCGGCAGCAACGGCGTTACCGCTTCCATCAGTACGTCCAGCTTTTGCGCCTTCATCGCCGAAACCGGCACGATGGCGTGGAAGTTGAACGCGGCCGAAACGCGTTGCAAGAACGGCAACAACACGCCCTTGTCGGCCAGTTCATCCACCTTGTTCACCACCAATAACACCGGGCGATTGTCTGGCAGCAGCTTGAGCACGGCTTCGTCGGCGGGGCCAAAATTCAATGCTTCGATCACAAACAACACCACATCCACATCGGCCAGTGTGGTGGTGACGTTGCGGTTCATCGCGTCGTTGAGGGCATTCTTGTAGCGCGTCTGGAAACCAGGGGTATCCACAAATACGTATTGCGCTTTCGGCTCAGTCAGCACACCCGTCACGCGGTGGCGCGTGGTTTGCGCTTTGCGCGAGGTAATGCTGATTTTCTGGCCGATGAGGTGGTTCATCAGCGTGGATTTGCCCACGTTAGGGCGGCCCACAATGGCGACAAAGCCACAGCGGTAATCGGGAGGAAACGCGCTCGGGGTGGCCGCGGTTTCAATAAGATCAGAGTCAGCCATATTCGGCTCCATAGGAAGGTCTACGCACGCTACTCAGGCGTGGGTCTACAGGTGTAGATAAAAAGTCCGGCGCGCCAGGTGGGTGCGCCGGGGTAGTACCGCACCCGCTCAGGTGCGTTTACCGGCTTTACCCGGATATTTCTCTTTGAGGATGCCCAGCGCATCGCCCGCGGCCACTTGTTCCGCCGCACGCCGGCTGGCACCGAGGGCACGGGTTTGCACCGCCAGCTCGGGCACATTGCACGCCACCTCAAACACCAGATTAGGCGATTCGCCTTCCTGGCGTACCACCTCATACAGCGGCAGCGCTTTGTGGCGCGCCTGCAGCCATTCCTGCAAGGCTGTCTTGGGGTCTTTGAGGGCTTTGCTCGGGTCGATGGCCGTAATGCGCGGCACAAACAACATCTCTACGACGGTTTGCGCGGCTTCAAAACCGCCGTCCAGCCAGATGGCGCCAAAGATGGCTTCGAGCGCATCGGCCAATATCGACGGCCGCCGGTGGCCGCCGCTTTTGAGTTCGCCTTCGCCCAGCGACAGATAATCGCCCAGCTCCAGCGTGCTGGCCACGTCGGCCAGCGACTCCTGACGCACCAGCGAGGCACGCAGGCGCGATAATTCGCCTTCGTTCAGCTGCGGAAAATGCACAAACAGCGCGCGGCCCACCACCGCATTCAGCACGGCGTCGCCGACAAATTCCAGCCGCTCATTATGCGTTGCGGCGTAGCTGCGATGAGTAAGCGCCTGACGAATCAGGCGCTGCTCGTTAAAGGTATAACCGAGCACCTTTTGCAGGCGCTCGGGAGGCAAAACAATAGACACGCTTATGGACCTACCTGTGCGCCGCTGCCTTCGTAGATATCGAAATCAAACAGCAAGCTGATATTGGCCACCAAAGGCACGGTGCGCTGATAGTTGACGCTCACGGAAGTATTGCCGCCAGCCTGCTGGATTTGCAGATCGCTGGCCTTTACCGATTCGATATCGTCAATTTCCGCGTGCTTGGAGAAGGCACTGCGAATTTCTGCAGGCGGTTGGCCCGCGCCTTCTTTGGCAATGGTTTTGATCGTCTTCTTGATGTTGAAATACTCAACATAAGCCGGGATCACTTTAAAGAATGTCACTGCGACGGCTGCGACAAACACCGCCACCATAATAAAACCGAAAAACGAAAGCCCTTGTTGCTTGCGCATTTTTAATATCCCCCTGAAGCGCGCCGGATCATATTGCCCGGTTCGCGCGGTGCTTCGATGTGTCAGTGTATGACGGTGCCGATACGGCGCAGATCATGCAGGTTGAACCACACCAGAAAGGCTTTGCCGACCACATATTTGTCCGGCACAAAGCCCCAGTAGCGGCTATCGGCCGAGTGATCCCGGTTGTCGCCCATCATGAAGAAGAAGCCGTCCGGGACCTTACAACTAAAGCCATCGTCATCATAACGGCAGTTTTCGCGGAACGGAAAGTCGCGCACCTCCGAAAGCATGACGTATGGCGGATTCCCGATGGCTTGCAGCGTGTTGTAGGTATGCGCGCCCTGGGTTTCCTTGAACTGGTTGTTGCGCTCAAGGCGTTGACCATCTTCAACGTATTCCAGCTGACCGGCATCCGCGGTCGGCACCGGCTTGCCATTGATGGTGAGTTGCTTGTGGCGGTATTCCACGGTATCGCCCGGCAGGCCGATTACGCGCTTGATAAAGTTGATCTCCGGGTTCTCGGGATAGTTGAATACCATCACGTCGCCATGCTCGGGCTGCCCCACCGGTATCGCCACATTGTTCAGAATCGGCACCCGCAGGCCATAGGAAAACTTGTTGACCAGAATAAAATCACCCACCACCAGGCCCGGCCGCATGGACGAAGACGGAATCTGGTACGGCTCGATCACAAACGAGCGCAGCAAGAACACCACCAGGATTACCGGAAAGAAACCGCGACCATATTCAACCCAGTCGGCGGGCTGCTTGTCACCCCGGGCCTTGCTGAGCCTGAACTTGTCCAGCGCCCACACCACGCCCGTCAGCACCACAAAAATCAGCATGGCGCCAGGAATCGAAAACTTCTGCACCAGCAGAATGAACACACCGACGATGGCAAACAGATAGCCGTATTGCACCAGTTGCGGCGCTTCAGTGCCGGTGCGCGGCTGCTTGTTGCCAAGCACAATCATGATGGGGCCAAGCAATGTGACGATTGCGCCGATCAAATTCCAGTTCATCAGAGACCTTGTAGGTGGTTGGGCGAGCCCGGCTTGCGGCCCGCCAGAAACGCTTTTATTTATCGCTGACTTGCAGGATGGCGAGGAAAGCCTCTTGCGGGATTTCCACGTTGCCCACTTGTTTCATGCGCTTTTTACCGGCTTTTTGCTTCTCAAGCAGCTTTTTCTTCCGCGTGATATCGCCGCCATAACATTTGGCCAGCACGTCTTTACGCATGGCCTTGACGGTTTCACGCGCGATGATGTGGCTACCAATCGCAGCCTGGATGGCGATATCAAATTGCTGGCGCGGAATCAGTTCGCGCATTTTGGACACCAGTTCACGCCCGCGATACACGCTCATGGAGCGATGCACGATCAGGCTTAACGCATCGACGCGCTCGCTGTTGACCAACACGTCCAGCTTGACCAGGTCTTCAGCGCGGAATTCCTTGAAGTCATAGTCCAGCGAGGCGTAACCGCGCGATACCGACTTGAGCTTGTCAAAGAAATCCATCACCACTTCGGCCATCGGCAGATCGTAGGTCAGCAATACCTGGCGACCCATGTATTGCATATTGCGTTGCGCGCCACGCTTCTGATTACACAGCGTCATGACGGCGCCCACGTAATCCTGCGGCACGAGGATGGTCGAGGTAATGATGGGCTCGCGAATCTCCTCCACCTTGCTGGGGTCGGGCAGACGCGACGGGTTTTCAATTTCGACGACTTCGCCGCCTTTGAGCACCAGCTGATACACCACGGTCGGGGCCGTGGTGATCAGGTCCATATCAAATTCGCGCTCGAGCCGCTCTTGCACAATCTCAAGGTGCAGCAGGCCAAGGAAGCCGCACCGGAAGCCAAAGCCCAGCGCTTGCGAGACTTCAGGCTCGTAATGCAGCGAAGCATCGTTGAGCTTCAGTTTTTCCAGCGAATCGCGCAGCGACTCGTAATCGTGGCTTTCCACCGGATACAGCCCGGCAAATACCTGCGATTTCACTTCTTTAAAGCCCGGCAAGGCTTCAACGGCCGGGCTCTTGACGGTGGTGATGGTGTCGCCGACTTTGGCGCTGGCCAGTTCTTTAATCCCGGCAATCACAAAGCCAACTTCGCCCGCGCGCAATACGTCGCGCTGCACCGACTTCGGCGTAAACACCCCAACCTGTTCGCACAAATGCTGCGCTTTGGTCGACATGAACAGAATCTTGTCTTTAGGCGACAACTGTCCATCCACCACGCGCACCAGCATCACCACGCCGACGTAATTATCGAACCACGAATCGACGATCAACGCTTTGAGCGGGCCATCCGGGTTGCCGCGCGGCGCGGGAACCTTGCGCACGACTTCTTCCAGGATGTCCTGAATACCGATGCCACTCTTGGCCGAGGCGCGCACGGCGTCGATGGCTTCGATGCCGACGATGTCTTCGATTTCCTGGATCACGCGCTCGGGTTCGGCGGCGGGCAAGTCAATCTTGTTGAGCACGGCGACCACTTCCACGCCCTGCTCGATTGCGGTGTAGCAGTTGGCCACCGTTTGCGCCTCAACGCCTTGCGAGGCATCCACCACCAGCAGCGCGCCTTCGCACGCGGCCAGCGAGCGGCTGACTTCATAGCTGAAGTCGACGTGGCCCGGCGTGTCGATCAGGTTGAGGTTGTAGATCTGGCCATCGAGCGCTTTGTAGGTCAGCGCGGCGGTTTGCGCCTTGATGGTGATGCCGCGTTCTTTTTCGATATCCATCGAGTCGAGCACTTGCTCGGACATCTCGCGCAGCTCAAGGCCGCCACAAAACTGGATAAAGCGATCCGCCAGGGTGGATTTGCCGTGGTCGATATGCGCGATGATGGAGAAATTACGAATGTGCTTCATCAGGGGGACTGTGTTCCATGCCGAAAGCGGCTGTAAAAAAGGGCACGCCTTGCGTGCCCCAGCAGGTAGACGGCCGGGGTTGTACCCGGGCGTGACCGGTTCGGCCGCGATTTTACCGGAAATCGGCGTGCCTCACAAAACCGCCCCACGGGCGGTGAACCGCAGCTTAGACCCGGGCCGACAGAAATACGTCCAGCGCCGCCAGATCAAGATGGTAATGACAGATTTCGTGATCGTGCAGATCAGTCAGCACGGGCACCAGTTCGCCGTAGCGATCTTCCAGGTCGTCATCATCATCGATATCGATAAAGTCGACCTGAAAACCCCGTTGATGCGACAGCGCGTCCAGTTGTTCGCGCATTTCGGTGCAGAGACTGCAATAGACACGGCCATACAGCCGCAAGCGGATAGCGCCAGCATTCATCGTGGATCAGCTCATGCCGCCGGTGGCGGTGGTGCGATCGCAAAAGCGCACTGGTTGAACGCCGGGCACCAGTTTTTCCAGCGTGGTCGGCTCGGCCATGCGGGCCAGTTGACTGCGTTGCTTGAGCAAAGCAAATCCCAACACAAAACCCAGGCCCGCACCAAGCACCGCGCCCAGGTCAGGCAAACCGAACGGCTCGATTACATGGCCCACGGCCGCGCCGATCAGCAATGCAAACAGCGGCACGCCATAGGCAGCCAGCGCGCTACGCAACAACATGCCGTCGGCAACCCCGATCCGGACAAAATCGCCTGCTTGCGCGTCGACGGTGTTGCGCACGCGGAAGCTCTCTTGCGCGGTGCCAAACAAACGCGTGATTGCCACCGATTTGCAGCCGGTTTCGGGGTCGCAATTACCGCACGGCGAATGCGGTTTGATCTTGACCCACACATGCTGGCCGTCACGGCGCGTTACTTGAGCTTCACTTTCGATCATCGTTTTGTTTCCTGGTAACGGCGCTTATTGCGCGGCCGCCTTTTCACCTTTGGGTGTGTATCCATAACTGAAAGCCTGCACCGTATCGACCGGCACTTCACCCAGCACCGTCAGCAGCCAGGGGCCTGCCTGGCGTGCGAACACGCTGATGCCGGCTTGCTGCGCGATACCCAAGGGGGCTGCCGCGTCGAACGGTTCGATAAACACCGACACCGTCACCAGCCCATCACTGTACAGATGATGCGTTACCGGCCTGGTCTTGCCGCTCAGAGGACGCTGGCTGACTTTGAGCAAGCGGAATCCATTCGGCAAATTGTGGATATCCCACGCCGGATCTTTGGGCAGTGCGGTGGTACCGGGGTTGTCATCCAGCGGTGCTGCCTTCACCGGATGGACAGGCTTTAACAGTCGCTTGTCGAGCGTTCCGCCGATCTGGATTTGCGAAAAGGCAAATACTTCGACGGGCTCATGCCGGCTACCCAGCATGAGCGACTTGATCATCAAACCACTATCCGGATCGACCCAATAGCGATGCGCGTAGCGCAGTTTATCTTTGGGATCAAAGTCATAAATATTGGTCACGACACCGGCAATGCGTTCCTGGCCGATCAGACGGATCTGGTAGTTGGCCAGCACATGCTCGGGTTCGTCGGGCAATTGTCGGGGAAAAAGCTTGGAAGACTGGCGTCGATCCATCGGCAATACCTGACCACCCGGCAGATACAGGCTGATCTGGTTGCCTTGGCGCACCATTTCGCGCGGCGGCCCGTCCAGCGACTCGCGCCGTTCGATGTCGGCGCCATTGCCGGCTTCATGGATAACGCGGAACGATTCCATGTTGTCGCCGTGCTGATGCACGTAGATGCCCTGGAACGTGACATCGCGCGCCGCAGTGGCAACACGCGACACCAGTTGCGTGGCCTCTTGCGGGCTCATGAAATCATTATTTGCGGAAGGTGGTGCTGCGAGCACACGTTGGCCCGCCAGAAGCAAACTACCGGCCAGGATCCAGCCCTTGGTCTTCATCATTATTTTGGCTGCTTGGTCTCAAACGAAGCGTAAACGATATCGCGCCCATCAATGACATTGCCCGAGTCTTCGCGGTGGGCCGCCAGGTAAGCACGGAATTGCGGGTTGCTGTCGGCAGCGTTAGCCACTTTCAGCGGGCTGGCCGAGACGGCAGCCACTTGCGGCAGTGCGGTGACGTTGCCATTGGTGTAGGCACCATGGAACGCTTGCCAGCCCACCACACCCAGGAAGGCCACCGATGCCGCGGCCGACAGCGGTGCCAGCGCACGGCGCATAAAGCGGCGCTTGCGCGGGTTGGCTTGCGGCGCAATCACGATGGGTTCTTCGGCCAGACGCGCCGAGAATTTCTGCATGAAGTCAGGCGACAGGATGGGATGCTGCTGCATGACGTCACCGACCATATGCCAGTCGTGCCACTGCTGCCGCAGCGATGCGTCGGCATTCAGGCTGGCCAGCACCTGGTCATAACCCGATGGGTCGAGCTCACCATCGATCAGCGCGGACAAATGCTCTTTCATGATTGCGTACCCTCTAAGCGCCTGAGTGAACCAGGCATCAAGCTTCCAACTACCAACGCCGGTCTTTGCCGACCGTCTCGAGAAGCGGCCGCAGTTTAGCGGAGATTGCTTCACGGGCGCGAAAGATGCGCGAACGCACCGTTCCAATTGGACAATTCATCACACTGGCGATGTCCTCATATGACAAACCATCCATCTCGCGCAGGCTGATTGCGGTGCGCAGCTCGTCAGGCAAGGACTCGACCACCTCGTTGACGGTTCTGACAATCTCACGATTTGCAAGTTCAGCTTCGGGCGTATGGTAATCCGGAATCTGTGCGGCGGCATCAAGGGTTTCGCCTTCGTCGTCTTCATAATCGGCCGACAACTGCGGCCGACGGCCCAACGCCGCCAGATAGTTCTTGGCAGTGTTGATGGCGATGCGATACAGCCAGGTGTAAAAGGCGCTCTCGCCCCGAAACGACGGCAGCGCACGATAGGCCTTGATAAAAGCCTCTTGCGTGACGTCTTCGATCTCTGCGGGATCCCTGATCAAGCGGGACAGCAGTCGGGCGATTCTGCGTTGATACTTGGCGACCAGGAGCTCGAATGCTCGCTTGTCACCGTTCTGCGCCCGATGCACAAGCTCTTGATCGACATCCCGTTCGGTCATGTGTTCCAAATGCGGGCTCCGTGTTATCCGGCCTGCGTAAATTTTGATTTGCGGCGCCGCCGTGCAGCGTTGATCCGGGCAATCCTGTTGTTTCCAGCTTTACGCGGTGAACCGATTTCTATGTATCCGTTGCTTGCGGTTTCTGGCGTCCGGTTTGATCAATCCAGGTTGGCAAGACCTGCGTGGCTTGATCGCCGTCGGGATAACGCCTCGACCTTTTCACCCGTTAACAGGCACTCCGGCTCGCGGGCCGGGTGCGCGCTACTGCGCGCTCAGTGGGCAGTTGGGGGCTTGTATCTGCTTTTGCAAGCACTTGTCGTGCCGGGGCATCGTCGCATCCGATGCTTAATGGCGGCTTAAAGCACGATTGGTGCTATTCACCTGTCATGGCTGGAGACCAGGGTGGACTGATATAGTGTGCCCCTCGACCCACCTTGCAAGGAGCCTGAACTGACATGCGCCAATTCGATGTTCTGATCATGGGGAGCGGCCTTGCCGGCATGACCATTGCGCTGCAGCTGGCCGACAAACTCAAGGTGGGGCTGGTCACCAAGCGCGAACTGCGCGATGGCGGCAGCGCCTGGGCGCAAGGCGGTATTGCCGCGGTACTCGACGATGCCGACAGCATCGAATCGCATATCCGCGATACCCATATTGCGGGCGGCGGCTTATGCGATGAACAAGCCACGCGTTTTATTATCGAAAACTCGCGCGAAGCCATCGACTGGCTGATCTCGATGGGCGTGCCCTTCACCCGGGATGCCAGTGGCGACACCAACTACAACGGCTACCATCTAACGCGCGAAGGCGGCCACAGCCATCGCCGCATCATTCACGCCGCTGACGCAACCGGCGCCGCCGTGATCGATACGCTGGCCAAGAAAGTGGCGGCGCACCCGCACATTACCGTGCTGGAAGAACACATCGCGCTGGATCTCATCACCGGCAAAAAGCTGGGGCTGGAAGACGACCGTTGCTGGGGCGCCTATGTCTATGACAAGCAAGCCGGCAAGGTCGAAACCATGTTGGCGCAGCACACCGTGTTGTGTACCGGCGGCGCGGGCAAGGTCTATCTATATACAACCAACCCGGACGTGGCCACCGGCGATGGCATCGCCATGGGCTGGCGTGCGGGCTGTCGCGTGTCGAATATGGAATTTATCCAGTTCCACCCGACCTGCCTGTATCACCCGCATGCCAAATCGTTTTTGATTACCGAAGCGGTGCGTGGCGAAGGCGGCATTTTGCGGCTGCCCGATGGCACGCGCTTTATGCCCAACCACGACGAACGCGGCGAGCTGGCCCCACGCGATATCGTCGCGCGCGCCATCGACTTCGAGATGAAAAAAGGCGGCTATGACTGCGTCTATCTCGATATCTCGTATAAGCCGTCCAGCTTTGTCAAAGAGCACTTCCCCACCATCTACCAGCGCTGTCTGGAGCTGGGTATCGACATCACGCGCGAGCCGATTCCCGTCGTTCCCGCCGCGCATTACACCTGCGGTGGCCTGACGGTAGATCTGACCGGGCATACCGACGTGGACGGCCTCTATGCCGTCGGCGAAGCCGCCTGCACCGGCCTGCATGGGGCCAACCGGCTGGCGTCGAACTCCTTGCTGGAATGCATGGTCATCGGCAAAGCCGCCGCCGCCGAAATGCTGGCCGCGCCGCCGCGCGAACTGCCTGAAGTACCGGAATGGGATGAAAGCCAGGTGAGCGACCCGGACGAAGCCGTGGTCATCTCGCACAACTGGGACGAGCTGCGTCGCTTTATGTGGGATTACGTCGGCATCGTACGCACCAACAAACGCCTCGAACGCGCGCTGCACCGTATCCAGTTGCTGCAAACCGAAATCCACGACTATTACAGCAACTTCCGCGTCGGCAACGACCTGATCGAACTGCGCAACCTGGTCACCACCGCCGAACTGATCGTACGCAGCGCCATGGCGCGCAAAGAAAGCCGCGGCCTGCACTACAGCCGCGACTATCCGGAGTTGCTGCCGGATGCGGTGCCGACAGTGCTCACGCCGACGCTGGAAGGCACCGGCCAGGCCGGGATGTAAAAAACAGCGCCCGAAGGGCCAGAAACAAACAAAAAAACCAGGGCAGACAGCCCTGGCTTTTTGCTTTATCAAAACCGTACCCGCAAACCAGACGACCCCAAAGGGGCCGAGGCTGCGCCTCAAATGTGCGTTGCCCTCCGGGTAACGCACCCTACAAAAGCTTTTGCCCTGGGGCTTGCCGCGGCAACAGCGAAGCGCATTGCCCGGAGGTTTGCCCCGGCAACAGCGAAGCGCATTGCCCGCGGTTTGCCCCGGCAACAGCGAAGCGCATTGCCCGGCGTTTGCCCCGGCAACAGCGCAGCGCATTGCCCGGCGTTTGCCCCGGCAACAGCGAAGCGCATTGCCCGCGATTCGCCCCTGCAACAGCGAAGCGCATTGCCCCCGGTTTGCCCCGGCAACAGCGAAGCCCATTGCCCGGCGTTTGACCCGGCAACAGCGAAGCGCATTGCCCCCGGTTTGCCCCGGCAACAGCGAAGCGCATTGCCCGGCGTTTGACCCGGCAACAGCGAAGCGCATTGCCCGGCGTTTGCCCCGGCAACAGCGAAGCGCATTGCCCGGCGTTTGCCCCGGCAACAGCGAAGCGCATTGCAAGTATCAACAATGCAGCGTCGGGGCCGCTGCAGTGCGGTCAGTTTGCGTACCGCCGGAACGGAGAAACCGGAGCGTACGTTTTGTACGTGAGGATTTCGAGTACCGCCGGGACGCAAAATGGCCGTGCTGCAGTGGCCCCCTCACCCTTGGGAGGGGCGGGGCATGCCGATGTGATACCCCTGCAGATAATCCACCCCGATCTCAGTCAATTTCGCCGCAATCTGAGCCGACTCCACATACTCCGCAATCGTCTGTCGCCCCATCGCATGCGCAATGCGGTTGACCGCAATCACCATCTGCCGGCTGACGTGGTCTTCCACCACATCACGCACCAGACTGCCATCGATCTTCAGATAATCCACCGGCAGCGTCTTCAGATAAGTAAACGACGAAAAGCCGCTGCCAAAGTCGTCCAGCGCAAAGCGACAGCCGCGCAAGCGCAGTGCCTCAATAAACAGCGTGGACTCCTTGATATTGGCAATGGCGCTGGTTTCAGTAATCTCAAAACACAACAAATCGGGCGGCACTTTCGATTCGTCCAGCTGCTCCAGCACAAACGCCAGCGTCTGTTTGGTCAGCGACTTGCCCGAGAGATTGACCGACAGCATGGTCACCTTTTCGCCGCGCGCCATGCGCTCGTTGATTTCGGCCAGCGTATGCGCGATCACCCAGCGGTCGATGGTCGCCATCAAGTCATAGCGTTCTGCCGCCGGGATAAACGCGCCCGGCGAGATGACCTTGCCCGTTGCATCCACCAGCCGCAGCAGCACTTCGTAATGCGGTTCACCCTGGCCATTGGCGGCCACGATGGGCTGAAAGTACAGCTGGAACCAGTTCTGCTCAGCCGCCTGGCGCAAGGTGGCCAGCAACTGCAATTCGTTATGCCGATGTTCCAGATTGACTTCGCCACCGCGATACCACGAATAGCGATTGCGCCCCGCCTCTTTCGCCGCAAAACAGGCGACGTCGGCGCGGCTGATTACTTCTTGCAGATTGGGCGCGTCAGCATCCAGATTGACCAGGCCCATGCTGCCGGTGACGGTAAACGGGCGGTCGTGCCAGACAAAGCGATATTGCTCCAGCGTCATCAGGATGCGTTCGGCCAGCGCCTGCGCGCCGTCGCTCTCTTCGCCGGGCACCAGCACGCCGAATTCATCGCCGCCTAAACGCCCGACCAGCACGCCGATGGGCACCATTTCTTGCAACAAACGCGCCAGCTGGCGCAGCAATTCATCGCCCGCCAGATGGCCGCAGGTATCGTTGACCAGCTTGAACTGATCCAGATCCAGCTGCATCAGCACACAGGCTTTGCCGCCTGAGCGCACGGTTTCGTTGGCGTGCACCAGCGCACTCATAAAGCCGCGTCGATTGGTCAGGCTGGTCAGTTCATCGTGCGTGGCCTGATACGCCAGACGCGCCGTCAGCGCCTCGGCTTCAGAAATATCGTGCAGCGCCACCACAAAGCCGATGCCATCGGCATCGGGCACGGCGGCCAGCGCCATCTCGACGCGATAACGTTGACCAAGGCGACTGATCACCGTGGCCGTAACGCGGCGCGGCGGATGCTTGCCCGCTTGCACTTCATCCAGCATTTCGATCAGTTGCGTGCTGCCGTTTTCGGCCAGCGTGGCCACCACTTCGGTAATCGGACGGCCTAGCGCTTCCTGATACATCCAGCCCGTCAGCGTTTCCGCCGCCGGGTTCAGCAATTTGACGCGGCCATCGGCCGTGGTGGTGATGATGGCGTCGGCCACCGAGCCCAGGGTGGCTTCGGCCAGCTCTTTTTCGCGGATCAGTTCATGCTGCGCCTGATCACGTTCGTTCAGGCCTTGTTGCAGATTGCGGCGCATGGCATTGAAGGCATCGGCCAGCGTTTGCAGCTCATCCGGGCTGGTATCGCGCCGGGCCAGCACCAATGGCGCGGTCAAGCTCTCGTAATTGAAGTGGCGAGTGAAATCGGCGATATGGCGGAGATGCCGCGCAATCAGACGGTGGTACAGCAAGATAAAACACAGCGCTGCCGCAAACATCCCGGTCGCCAGCAGCAGCAGAATCCGCATCATCTGATCAAAGATCTGCGCTTCCAGCCCGTCCAGCGTGTTCACCAGCGTCAGCTGGCCCAGCCGCACCGCCTTGTTGGTAAGCGGATGCAGGTATTCAACCGGAAAGCTCATGCTGACCACTGAGCGATGATCGTCCGGCAATTGCCCGGCCTGATACCGTGAGCCGTCGGTTTCCACCAGTTCGGCGTAACCGACCACCTTGGTTTGCAACAGCGAATTGAGCTGGGTGCGCACCGCCTCGGTATTGACCAGCCACAGATTGACGGCCAACTGCGGGCGCACGGTGCGCGACAGTGTTTCCAGATCGCTACGAATCTGGGTCAGGCTACGTTGGTATTCCTGGCGGGCCAGAAAGAACGCCAGCGATAGCGCGACCAGCACGCTGGTTACGATGACGGCAGCCACCAGGCGCAATGCTAAGCGGTTATCTGTATAGAAATTGCGCAGCCGGGATAACAAGGGCGGAATCACTTGGAAGGGGTTGGTCACGGGGTCATTCAGGGAATGAGCATAAACAGAGTATTTTGCTGGCACAAACTGTAATTATCGGCGATGCCACTTTTGTGTGTGCACCATGACACCAGCATGTGCGCGGCATGCGGCGCAGCGGCCGCCCAGGCAATCCGGGCGCGCCTTGCGCCCGGTCAATACTGCTTAAGAAAAATGCTTGCAGAACAGCCGCTTGCCCGCCGCGTCGGGATCAAAGATCCCTGTAGTTAGGCCCGCCACCGCCCTCTGGCGTCTGCCAGACGATGTTTTGCGAAGGGTCTTTGATATCGCAGGTTTTACAGTGCAAACAATTTTGCGCATTGATTTGCAGGGCGGGCACGCCGTCGCGCTGCACTGTTTCATACACCCCGGCCGGACAATAATGCGTTTCTGGCGCGCCATACACCTGCAAATTCAAAGAGATAGCGCGCTCGGCGTGCAGCAACTGCAAATGCACCGGCTGATTGGCCTCATGCCAGGTGTTGGATAATTGCAACGAACTGGCTTTATCAAAGGTCAGCACGCCATCGGGGCGTGGATAGCTTTCAGCTTGTAAGCTGGCTTGCGGCCGCAGCGTGGCAAAGTCAGGTTTGCTATGGCGCAAGGTCCAGGGCGTGCCCAAACCGAGCTGTTGCAGCCACATCTCGGCCCCGGCATACAGCGTGCCCGCCACCAGCCCCAGCCGCGACAAAGCCGGTTTGATATTGCGAACCTGGCGCAATTCGCGGCCGATAGACGACGTGCGCACCGCCTCGGTGTAATCCGCCAGCACATCGTGTTGTCGCCCGCTTTGTAGCGCAGCAAAAGCGCTGGCGGCGGCAAGCATGCCGCTCTTCATCGCGTTGTGATTGCCCTTGATACGCGGCACGTTAACCATGCCAGCCGCACAGCCCAGCAATACGCCGCCGGCAAATGCCAGTTGCGGCAGGCTTTGCCAGCCGCCTTCGCTGATGGCGCGGGCGCCGTAGCCGATGCGCTCGCCGCCAGCCAGCATGCTGCGTATGGCGGGATGCGTTTTGGCACGCTGGAATTCTTCAAACGGCGACAAGGACGGATTAGCGTAATCCAGGTGCGTAACCAGGCCGATCGAAATCAGGTCTGGCGCCATGTGATAGATAAACAGGCCGCCGCCCGCGCGATCGCCCAAAGGCCAGCCCAGCGCGTGGATCACGCTGCCAGCACGATGTTGCGCCGCCGGCACGCGCCACAATTCCTTTACGCCCAGGCCGTATTTCTGTGGCACCGGCCGCAAGCCCAGGCGTTGCTCCAGCACGCGGGTTAGCGAGCCGCGTGCGCCCTCACCGATCAGGGTATAGCGGGCGTGGATTTCAATGCCGGGCGCGTAGGCGGCGGTCGGCTTGCCGTCCTTGCCCACCCCGGCATCGGCCACTTGCACGCCTTTGACCACGTCGTGCTCATCAAACACCAGCGCCGCTGCCGGAAAGCCAGGATAAATCTCAACGCCCAGCGCCTCGGCCTGCTCGCCCAGCCACTGGCCAAACCGCGTCAGGCTGATGATGTAATTGCCGTCATTGCGCATCAGGGGCGGCAACATAAAGCCGGGCATGGCGTAGGCGGCGTCTTCATCCAGCAATAAAAACTGATCATGCGTGACCGGCGTATCCAGCGGCGCACCGCGCTCGCGCCAATCCGGCAGCAATTCATTCAGCGCCACCGGGTCCAGCACCGCGCCAGATAACAAATGCGCCCCCACTTGCGCACCCTTCTCCAGCACACAGACGCTGACCTCGGTCTGCGCGGCGGCCGCCAGTTGCTTCAGGCGGATGGCCGCCGCTAAACCGGCCGGGCCGGCGCCGACGATAACGACGTCGTATTCCATTACATCGCGTTGCATACGCTGTCCCGCACTCCAGATTTAACTACTTACAGATAGTGAACCGGTTGCCCATCCGGCCCCGGCAACACGATCTCGTCGCTACGGCGCACGCCTTGCGACACGGCACGGCACAGCGCAATAAAGGCCTCGACCCCGGCGGTACGGAATTTCTGCTTGTGCAACACAAAGTGGAACATGCGTTGCAGATCGAGTCCCGGCACATCCAGCGGCACCAGGCTGCCGCGGCGGAACGCCTCCTTGAGCGCCAGCCGACTGATGCAGCCTATGCCCAGGCCCGATTCCACCGCGCGCTTGATCGCCTCGGTATGTTCCAGCTCCAGCCGGATATCCAGCCCCGACGCCACATGCCGCATCGCGTAGTCAAAGGTCTGGCGCGTGCCGGAACCGGCTTCGCGCAAGATCCACGGCGCAGCCACCAGATCTGCCATGCTCACACTGTCTTGCCGGGCCAGCGGATGGCCCGGCGCGGCAAACACCACCAGTTCATCGGCAATCCACGGCAGCACTTCCAGATCAGGATGCTGAAAATCGCCTTCGATCAAACCGACGTCGACTTCCAGGTGCGCCACCTGGCGCACGATGGTGGCGGTGTTGTGCACCGACATCTGCACGCGGCAGCCCGGGTGCTGGCGCATGAAGTCGCCCACCAGCAGCGTGGCCAGATAGTTGCCGATGGTGAGCGAAGCGCCAATGCTGAGCGGGCCGATGCCGGTGTCGCCAGTGAGTAGAGATTCGATCTGCCCGGCCCTATCTAATAGTTCGATGGCCCGTGGCAACAGCTGGCGGCTGAGCTCATTCAGCTGCAGCCGCTTGCCGAAGCGATCAAACAAGCGCGTATCAAACTGTTTTTCCAGTTCGGCCAGCGCGGTGCTGGTGGCGGACTGCGACATGGATAAGGCTTCGGCCGCGCGTGAAACGCTTTCTTGCCGCGCCACGGCAACGAACACTTCGAGTTGTCTGAGGGTGTATCTCATATCTACTTTGTCGATTAGTTTTATTTAAACAATCCAGTTAACAGATATTGTACGTGTACTTAGAATGGCTCGACAAGTAACTCACAGGAATATCGCGATGACCGCAAATAGCAAATACACCACAGAGACGATTACGTATCTGCACCGGTGGACGCCCAACCTGTTTACCTTGCGCACCACGCGTGGCGAGGCCTTCAAGTTTGTGCCGGGGCAGTTTGCGCGGTTGGGCGTGCAGAAGGGCGACAAGATCGTCTGGCGCGCTTATTCGATTCTGTCGGCCGACTACGACGAGCATCTCGAATTTCTGTCCATCGTGGTGCCCAACGGTGAATTCACCAGCGAGTTGAATAATCTGAAGGTTGGCGACCCGCTGTTTGTTGATAAGACTGCCTACGGCTTTCTCACCCGCGATCGTTTCGAGCACGGCAAAGATTTGTGGATGTTGGCCACCGGCACGGGCCTGGCGCCGTTCTTGTCCATCCTCTACGACTTTAGCGCGTGGGAAGAATATGACCGGCTGATCCTGGTGCAGAGCGTGCGCGAAAAAGCCGAGCTGGCGTACGAAGACACCATCCGCGCTTTTGCCACGCACGAGTTCTACAGCGAATTTGCGCACAAACTGCATTACGTGCCCATCGTGACGCGAGAAGTCGTCGAAGGCGCACTCGATACCCGCATTACCGACTTACTGAAAAACGGCGGACTGGAAGCCGCCACCGGGATCGCGTTGGATCAGGAGCGCTCGCGCATCATGATCTGCGGCAACCCGGATATGGTCGATGAAACCCGCAATATTCTGGGCGAGCGCGGCTTCACCCTGTCGCGCCGCGGTGCGCCGGGCCATCTGGCTGTCGAACAACTGTGGTAAGCCGCTGGGCACTCAAGGACACACAACAATGAAGATACTGGTAGCGGTCAAGCGCGTCGTGGACGCCAACGTCAAAGTGCGGCTGAAAGCCGATGGCTCGGATGTCGATATCGGCGCCGCCAAAATGAGCATGAATCCCTTCGATGAAAACGCCATCGAAGCGGCCGTGCGCTTTAAAGAGGCTGGCCAGGCCAGCGAGATTATTGTGGTCAGCATCGGCCCGGCCGGCGCGCAAGATACCTTGCGGCATGCCCTGGCAATGGGCGCCGATCGCGCGGTACTGATCGATAGCGGCGATGCGCCGGTCGATGCGCTCAACAGCGCCAAACTGTTGCGGCAACTGGCCGAGCGCGAACAGCCCGATCTGATCTTGCTGGGCAAACAAGCCATCGACGAAGACGCCGCCGTGGTCGGCCCGATGCTGGCGGCCTTGCTGAACCGCGCCCAGGCGGTGGCGGCCTCGCACATCACGCTGGATTCAGCGCAGGCACTGAGCGTCGTTCGCGAAATCGAAGGCGGCCAGCAAACCGTGCGTGTGCCCCTGCCCGCCGTGGTCACCGCCGATTTGCGCCTGAACGAACCGCGTTACGTCAAATTGCCCAATCTGATGCAGGCACGCAAAAAGACCATCGAAACCTTGACGCCGCAGACCTTGGGCATCGCACTCACGCCGCACCAGCAATTGCTGGGCGTGAGCGAACCGCCCGCACGCGCCGCTGGCACCCGCGTCAATAGCGTGGAAGAACTGATTAACCGTCTGCGCGCAGACACCAAGGTGTTGCCATGAAAATCCTGCTTGTCGCTGAACATCATCAAGGCCAACTGCGTCCCGCCACGCGCCACGCTGTGAGCGCGGCCCGTCAGTTGGGTGAGCAGATCGACGCGGTTATCGCCGGGGCCGACCTCGGCACTGCGGCGCACGAACTGGCACAAATTGCGGGGGTGCAGCGCGTGCTGCAACTCGACACCACCGCCCCGATCAGCCCGGAACAACTGGCGCCGGCGCTGCTGGCGCTGGCAGCGGATTACACGGTTATCCTCGCCGCAGCGGGCACGTTATCGCGCGATGTATTGCCGCGCGTGGCCGCGCTGCTCGACGTCAACATGCTGCCCGACCTGATCCGCATCGAAAGCGCCGACACTTTTGTGCGCCCGACTTACGCCGGCAATGTGCATGCGCGAGTGCAAAGCCTGGATACACGCCGCGTGCTCAGCGTGCGCGCGCCCGCCTTTGCCGCTGCGGGCAACCAGGCCGCCGCGCCCATCGAAACCCGCGCGCTAAACCTCGATAGCGCCCAGCCGCATTCCAGCTGGCTGGCCGAAGTGCAACCGCAGAGCGACCGCCCCGAACTGACCAATGCCCGCGTGGTGGTCAGCGGCGGCCGCGCGCTGGGCAGCGCTGCCGGTTTCGACACTCTGCTGCAACCGCTGGCGAGCAAGCTGAATGCCGCCATCGGCGCCAGCCGCGCCGCCGTCGACGAAGGCTTTGCCCCCAACGAAGCCCAGGTCGGCCAGACCGGCGTGGTGGTGGCGCCGGAGCTGTATATCGCCATCGGCATCTCCGGCGCGGTACAACATCTGGCGGGCATGAAAGACAGCACCGTGGTGGTCGCCATCAATAGCGATCCGGATGCGCCGATCTTTCAGCATGCCGATTACAGCCTGGTAGGGGACTTATTCAGCGTGGTGCCCGAGTTGACCGCACGCTTGTGAGAGAGAGATTGCGCTTAGCAAAACGCCGGCTTGTGCCGGCGTTTTTTTATGCCGTGCCGCCCGCGCCGCTGCGGTAGCCGGTGCCGCGACTCGGCATACCCCGGGTTTTCATAACAGGGGATTTTGTAAGAAAACCACTTACTCCGCATATTATTTCGCTGTCGGCAGCGTACATTTCTGTATGTATAAACCCTGCGACGCCGCGTAAATCTTTGTAGAATACCCAGCCCTAGCTTACAAGAAAGTCCACCAGGAACGCTCCTGGGACGGGCTCCCCGGTATAATTTGCTAGTGTGTAAGCATACCGCGTTGTTTTTGCGCATTCTGGGTATTCATGCTGCGTCAATTTTCTTTCGCCCGCCTGGGCATGTCGGTGTTCGTGTTTGTGCTGAGCCTGTTCGGCCGCAGCGCCGTGGCCGCGCCCAGCGTGGCGTTTTACTACGGCAGCAATCCGCCGCTGGTCACGCTGGCCACTTATGACTGGGCCGTGGTGGAGCCAGATGCCCTGCCCGCCCCGCCCGTCGGTGGCAAAACCACGTGGTTTGCCTATGTGAGTCTGGGCGAGGTGCATCCGGAGCGCGACTACGCGCGCGACATCCCGGCAGCCTGGCAGTTGGGCAGCAATGCCGCCTGGGGCGGCGCGGTCATTGACCAGACGCCAGCGGCGTGGCCGCAGTTTGTGCTGGACCGCATGATCACGCCCTTGTGGCAGCGCGGTTATCACGCTTTTTTTCTGGATACGCTCGACGCCTTTAACCTGGTGGCCCGCACCGACGCGCAACGCCAGGCGCAGGCCGATGGGCTGGTGCGCGTGATCAAGGCCATCAAGGCGCGCTATCCCGAGGCGCAGCTGTTTGCCAATCGCGGCTTTGAAATCATGCCGCGCATACACGATCAACTGGTCGGCGTGGCATTCGAGTCATTGGTGCAGGGATGGGATGCCGACAAGAAACAGTTCCGCACAGTGCCCGTGGCCGACCAGCAATGGTTGCTGCAGCAACTGGCGCCGATCACCACACAATATAAATTGCCGGTAGTGGCCATTGATTACGCCGCCCCTGCCGACAGCGCACGCATTGCGCAGCAAATCAGCGCGCACGGCTTTATTCCGTGGGTGAGCGATCCCTTGCTGTCCACCCTGCCCGCCCCTGCGCCGCTGGCCGGGCTCAAGCCGCTGCCGCGCAAGGTTTATATCCTTTACAACGCCCGGCTGGCGCCCAGCATCATGGGCAACGAAATTCTTTATTTATCCACCCCGCTCAATTATCTGGGTTTGGTGCCGCGCTATATCGATGTGGCCGGGCCGATGCCGGACGATATCGATAGTGGCCAGGTTGCCGGTGTGATCAGTTGGCTGACCGCAGGCAACAGCACGCCCGCCGCCGAGCAATGGCTCAGCCGCGCGCTGGCGGCGCATGTGCCGTGGGTGATGCTGGGCAATCCGGGCTTTGATCTGGATAGCGGTTGGCAAGGTCAGCTTGGCATTCAGTCGGATAACGGCGTCACCACCGTCGAGCAAGCACGCATTTTGCAGCAATCGCCGCTGCTGCAGGCAGAGGCCCCGTTGTTGCCGCAGCGGGTCGGTTTTTGGGGCTGGCATTTACGCGACGGCACGCCGTGGCTGACCATAGGCGCGGGTGACCGCCAGCATGTCGCCATCGCAGTCACGCCTTGGGGCGGTTATGCGCTTGATCCTTATATGTTGGTGGAACTGCCTGATTACACCGCGCGTTGGCTGATTGATCCGGTCGCGTTCTTCCAGAAAGCGCTGCAATTGCCACCGATGCCGGTGCCCGATGTGACCACCGAAAATGGTCGCCGGGTATTTCTGTTTCATATCGATGGCGATGGCTTTGTCTCCAAAGCCGAGCGTCCGGGCTATCCGATTTCCGGCAAAGTCATGACCGACGAAGTACTCAGCCGTCGTGCGCTGCCGGTAACGGCTTCGGTTATTGAAGGCGAAATCGGCCCAACCGGCCTTTACCCCAAACAATCCGCCGAATTTGAAAAAGCCGCACGGGCCATGTTTGCTTTGCCCAATGTCGAGATTGCCAGCCACTCTTATTCGCACCCCTTCAAATGGGGCCTGGCCGAGGCTGGCGTGGGCGAGAGTTACCACCTCGATATCCCTGGCTACGTGTTTAATATTCAACGCGAAACCAAAGACTCGATCGACTACATCAATCGTCGCCTGGTGCCGCCGGGCAAAAAAGTGGAAGTCTATCTGTGGCCCGGCGATTGCAACCCGCCCCCCGATGCCATTGCCGCCGTGCGCCAGACCGGCGTGCTGGCCATGAATGGCGGTGACACGCTGATTACGCGCAGCCAGAACACCCTTACCCAGGTGGACGCGATTGGTTTGTACAAGCGCGACGAACTGCAGATTTTTGCGCCCAACCAGAACGAGAACGTCTACACCAACGACTGGACCGGCCCGTATTACGGCTTCCGCCGTGCCATCGAAACCTTTGAGCTGACCGATTTACCGCGGCGCTATAAAGCCATCGACGTGTACGTGCATTTTTATACCGCCAGCAAACGCGCCTCGCTCGATGCGCTCAACCAGACGCTGGACTGGGCGCAGCAACAAGCCATTACCCCGCTGTATGCGTCGCAATACATCGCGCGTGCCACCAGCTTTTTTGTCGATGCACAGGTAGCCCGCGACGGCGATGCCTTTGTGCTGCATGGCGGCGCGCTGCGCACCTTCCGTATCCCGCAAAGCATGGGTTATCCCGATCTGGGCAAAAGTACCGGCGTGGCCGGTTATCTGGATCACGGCGTGGAGCGTTATCTGCATCTGACTGGCCCGGACGCACGTATAGCGTTGCAAGCGAGCGCGCCCACGCAAATCTCGCTGGCCGACGCCAATGGCGTGACGCAACAGGCGCATATCACGCCACAACGACTGGAAATCCGTTTACGCGCCGAACAACAGAATCTGCAATTCAGCCTGCGCAATGCGCAAGGTTGTAGCGTGACCGCCGACGGCAAACCCGTGTCCGCCAGCAGCACCGATGGCACCGTGACTCACTATAAATTGACTACGCATGCTGCCTCGATCATCGCCCAATGCCCACGTTGAACCGCAAGAACGGGCGCGCCTGGTTTCGCGCTGGAGCATTGCGGCCCTCGTAATCGTGGTGGGCGCAGGGCTGGTGTTCTTGTTTCCGCGCGAATCGATTACGCGTGCGGCGGCGTTGGCACGCCCGGAAGATGCGCTGGCCTCCGATTATTTGCGCTCAGAACTGGCGCACCATCCCGACGACGTCGAAGTGCGCCAGACGCTGGTGGGGCGTTATGCGCGCGCTGGCAATTTTGCCGAGGCGCAGCGCTTGCTGGCGCCGATGGCCGCCAATCCGCATACGCGGCAACAGGCCGATCTGGCGCGGGTGGATTTGCAGGAAGCCGAAATCAGCTCGCTGCTGCCGGGCGCGCCACGCGTGGCCGCCATCGAACGCATGCACAGCCTGATTGCCGAAGTAACGCAAAGCTGGCTGGACCAACGCGTGGTGCTCGACCCCAACTGGCTGATGACTAAATTGTCGACGTGGGCGCCCGAATTGCTGGACCCGGTGTATTTATCGATGGCGCAGCGGCAGCCGGCTGAGGCGGGGCGTTGGTTGGCCAAAGCCGCTGATTCGGCCATGGGCGCCGGGCATTATAAAGCCAGCGCACAAGCCTGGTTTGCTGCGCAAGATGCCGCCAGAGATCCGGCGCAACGGCGCATGTATTTCATGCGTGGCGTTTCGGCGCTGCGCGCGGGCAATCTGGCAACCGAAGCCGTGCGCGAGGCCGAGCAACATGGCCAGGAATGGCGCAATGACCGCGAAGTACTGATCCTGCTGATCAACCTGGCGCGCGCCAGCAACAACCCAGCCATGGCCGACCGCTACGCCCGCCGCTTGCTGCAGATGAGCTGGCTGCAGCTGCCCGGCAATGGGCGCGGTAGCGTTATCGTTGCGGATTACCCACGTGCCCTGCCCCGCCTGGCATTGGGCCTGCCGGCACCCAACGGGGTGCTGCGGACCGCCGAGACCGCGCCTGCGCCGAGTAGCGCCGGGCAACCCCACGCCGCCTATGACGGCGAAACCTGGCGTCTGGCCTATGACGTTTTCGTCAGCAATAAAAAACTGAACGACGCGCTGACGGTGGCGCAAACCGCGCTCAAATCCGTGCCCGACGATGCTGATTGGCAACGCCGTTATGCCCAGGCCGCAGAATGGTCAGGCCAGCCCGCGCTGGCGTTACCGATGTGGCGCAAGCTGGCGCAGCAAAGCAATGATGAAACCGCATGGCAGGCCGTGTTCCGCCTGGCGCCCAGCCTGCTGGATGACGATGCCTTGCTGGCGGCCTGGCAGCATACCGAGCAACAACGCGCGCTCACCGATAAAGAGTGGCTGCAGCTGGTGGCCATCTACGAACGCATCGGCCAGCCGCGCAAAGGCGCGCAGATGTTTGAAGCCGCCTTCCAGCGTCGCGCCACGCCTTTATTGCTGGAACAAGCGGGCTGGTTGCGTCAGCGCGATGGCGACGACGCCGGTGCCGCGCGCGATTACGAGCAATTGATGAGCCGCTTTGGCCCACGCGTGGATTGGGCCACCACGCTCGCCGCCTTGCGCTACAGCCATAGCGATCTGGAAGGCGCGTATCAGGCGCTGTGGCAGGCGCACACCGTGGCGCGCGCCGATGATGAGAACTACTGGCGCACCCTGGGTGATCTGGCGTGGTATCTGCATCACAGCGAACAGGCGCGGCTGGCACTGGACCATCTGCATGAGCAAAACCAGTGGCAGGCACTGGATGTGGAACGCATGCTGGCTTTGCTGCCGTCCACTGATCTGCTGGCACGGCAGGCCTTGCTGGAAAACGCCTGGCGGCAATTCCACCAGGTCGACTTTTTGATCGACGCGCTCGCCCTGGACATGGACCGGGTGGATTACAGTGGCGCCCACCGCCTGCTGAACTCGCTCGACCCCCAGCAACTGGCCACGCTCGAAGCCAATGCCGGGTTTCTGGTCCAGCGCGCCCGCCTCGAACAATCCGAACATCAACTCCCCGCCGCCCAACGCGATATCACCGCCGCGTTGGCCTTGACGCCCGACTCGATCGAGCTGCGCATCAGCATCATCTGGTTGCTGGTCGAACGCCGCGATGCCGCCACCTTGTCTGGCGTGTTGCCGCGCTGGGAGCATGCCGCCGCCGACAACCCCTCGCTGGCCGAAGCCATCGCCGCGGGTTGGCAATCGCTGGGCCAGCTCAATCGCGCCATCGCCTGGAGCCGCAAACTGTTGCCGCTGCATCAAGACGACATGCTGTGGCTGAGCAACTACGCCGATATGATCGAACAAGCTGGCCAGATGGATCTGGCGTGGCAAATCCGGCGTTATGCCTGGCAAAATCGCGATGTCATGCCCGCGCGCGATATCGACACGCTGGTGTCGCGGCTGGCGCAAACGCTGCGCTTTGCGCCGATCGACCAGGCGCAACGCGCGCTGTACGCCGCCATCATGCAAGCGCAAACCCCGGCCGGCGCTGCGCCGAGCCAGGCCGATCGCGATCGCATCGACGAGTTGGTGTACAGCTGGCATCTGGGCCAGGAAGACGATGCCGCCGCACGCTTCTGGTACTGGCAACGCCATGCACGCCAACTGACCGATCCGCATTATCTGGAGCTGGCGGCGGCGGTGAAGCGCGGCGACGACGAGGCGATCGCACGGTTTCTGGCACGCGATGGCGTGGCGACGCAACCGGCGGACCAGGCCTCGATGGCACAAGAAGCCGGGCTGTGGCCGCTGGCGCTATCGCTCACGCATTACCACGCCAACGGCACGCCCGATAACGATGCCCTGCATCTGAGCCTGAGCGACCAGTTGCTGGCCAATCAGCCGGAACAAGTGGCGCTGGGCATGGTGCGGGTGCAGGGTAGCGATGTCACCGGCACGCGCTTGCTGCTGCAAGGCACAGCGGCGCTCACGCCCAATACCCGCTTGTCGCTGGCGCTGGACCGCGCCCCGCTGACTTATGAACCCAGCGGCTACAGCCAGATCAACACGCACGCCATGGTGACCTTGTCGTTGCTCGGCCCCAGCAATGCCCGTGGCGGCGGCGCGGGTCTGAGCCTCAGCGCGCTGGCCAACAAGGGGCGCCAGTCCTATGCCGGTTTTGTGCTGCATCTGGCGGGCGGAGTGGAAGACCTGGGCTGGACGCTGGAAGGTGCGATCAATGAACAAGCCGCCGATGACGGCCTGCTGATGTTGCTGGGCAAACAAGACCGGGTTACGGCGCAAGGCAGTTGGCGCATCAATCGCATGATCAATGGCGAAGTCCAACTCAGCTATAACCGCTTTGCCTTGCAGGACGGCACTTATCTGGGCGCAAAAACCGATGAAGCGCTGGCGCTGCAATATCGGCTGCCGCAATCGCCATTCAGCGTGCGTGGCAGCGTCGAGGCGGCGCAGTACCACGCCAGCGGCAACACCAGCAGCAACTACGACAATGTACTGCCCAATACCGACACGCTGGGCAGCGCCGAATTGCTGCCGCAGAACTTCCAGCGCGCTGATATCGCGCTCGGCTACGACATCGAAAACCGCGACGTTTTCCGCCGCGATATCCGGCCGTTTGGCTCGATCGGGACGGGCTACCACTCGATCAGTGGACGGCAATTTGAATGGCTGATCGGCCTGGGCGGACGCGTGTTTGGCAGCGACCGGCTGGCGCTGTACGGGCAGCAGAATACCGATGCCAGTGGCGGGCAAAACCGCGAATACGGCTTGAACTATGAATTCTATTATTGAGGGGGCAATTTTTATGCACACATCCAGTTCTTATCGCGGCGTCTGGCGCCGGCTTGCAGCCAGCGTGGGCGCGGCTGCCCTGCTGGGCCTGAGCGCTTGCGCGGTCACGAGCACCAGTGGCAACAGCACGCCCGCGCTGCCTGCGGCCGAAAAATGGGCGATGTTGCCCTTGCTCAACCGCACTGAAACCCCACTGGCCGGCTTGCGCGCCGAATCCATCGTCGAGCCTTTGCTGGTGCAACACGGCCTGACCCAGTTGCAGCTGTACCCGTCCAGCCTGGCCAAAGACAGCATGCTGGCCGCCGATGACCGGGCCGCCGTGGACGCGGCGCGCCAGTGGGCGCAAGCGCAGCACATCCGCTACGCGGTCGGTGGCAGCGTGGATGAATGGCGTTACAAGGTGGGCGTCGATGGCGAACCGGCCGTGGGCGTCAGCCTGATGGTGTGGGATCTGCAAACCGGCCAGGTGGTGTGGAGTGGCGTCGGCGGCAAGAGTGGTTATTCGCGTGAGGCGCTCTCGGCCGTGGCGCAAAAGCTCATCAGCAAATTGATTGACGACCTGCCGCTTGCGCGAGGCACCAGTGCCCCTGCTCAGTAAAACGCCCTGGCGCCAATATGCCATTCGCCGCCGCACCTGGTGGCAATGGGTCGAAGCCTTGCTGGTGCCGGTGATCGGCCTGGCACTGGCGCTGCTGGTGCATCCCGATGACGCGTTTACCCGACACGACGGCTTTCCCTGGCTGTGGCTGGCGCCTTTGCTGGTGGCATTGCGCTATGGCGTGCTGCCCGGTTTGCTCAGCGGCGGTGTGCTGCTGGCGGCGTGGCCGGTCTGGGGCGACGCACCCATTCCCCCCGCGGCGTATTTTATTGGCGGCCTGATGCTGGTGATTATCGGCGGCCAGTTCAGCGGCTTGTGGCACACGCGTGAGCGCCGGGTGCAAGAGCTCAACCAGTATCTGGACCAACGTATGGACCAGCTGGCGCGGCGTTATCACTTGTTGCGCTTGTCGCATGAGCGGCTGGAACAGAACCTGATCAGCCGGCCACAAACGCTGCGCGACTCGCTGGCCAAATTGCGCGATCTGTTGGCCACCCTGCCGCCGCATGAAGGCCTGTCGGCGGCGCAGCCGTTTCTGGATTTCATGACCGAGTTCTGTCAGCTCGAAGGCGCGGTGATCTTTGCCGCGCAAAAAAACCGGCTGCTGCCCGACCCGGTCGCGCTGGTGGGCCGCGATATGGATTATCAGGTGGATGATCCACTGATCCGTTTTGCGCTCGACCGGCGCGAGCTGTGCCATGTGCAAAGCGAAAACATCGATATCGCGCCCAGCAAACTGCTGGTGGCGCTGCCGCTGAAAAACAGCCTGGGCCAGTTGATGGGCTTGCTCGCGGTCAAGCAAATGCCTTTCTTTGCCCTGACCGACGACAACCTGCAAATGCTGTCAGTGCTGTCGGCCTATTACACCGAGCAAATCGTGGTGCGCGACAGTGCCGCCGCCTTGCTTGATGTAATGCCGGATTGCCCGCGTGAATTTGCCTACGAGGTATTCAATCTGCAACGGGTACAGCGCGAGACCGGCATTTCCAGCGTGATCGTGGTGCAGATTTTCCATCCCGGCCGCCATCAGCGCGACGCGTTCGAACTGGTGCGCAAACACCAACGTGCGCTGGACCAGGTCTGGGCCATCGACACCACGCGCAATCGCTTGCTGGTGACCTTGATGCCGCTGGCGACGCTGGTGTCGCTGGAAGGCTATCTGGCGCGTATCGAACATTTGCTGCGCGAGCAACTGGCGCTGACCCTGGCTGAGGCAGGCTACGAAACGCGCCACGTTGAGCTGTCGCAGCCAGCGGGCTGGTTGCTGTTACAGGATGTGTTGAATGCCAACCGTAACTAGACGCGGTTTACGCCGCGCACTGGCGGTCATCGGCCAATTGCCGTGGTTGGGCCTGGCGCTGGCCGATGTGCTGGTGCTGCTGGCTTTGCTGGCAGCCGAAACGCCCGGCATGCAGGTGGTATGGGCGGTGGCGCACGTGACGGTGAGCGCGGTGTTGGTGGGCTGGATCTGGCGCTGGCTGCTGCTGCAATGGGAAGAAGAACGTTGGCATGTGTTGTTGTTGCTGGTGGCGCTGGCGCTGTTCTTGCCCGCCATCGGCCCGCTCGGCCTGGCCTTTGCCGCCGCGCTGGCGCAGCAACTGCCGGAACGACGTGAGGTCACCGATTATTTTCGCGTGCTGCCCGCGCCGGAATTCACGTTGCGCACGGCGCAGCGTGAAGTGCGTTATGGCGTGGGCGGCGTACGCGCGCGGCTGGCTGATCCGCTGGCGCCCAGCAATATCCGCCTGAATGCCTTGCTGACGCTCAAATCGATGCCGCAGCGCTTATCCAACGATATGTTGCGCGATTTGCTGGACGACCCGGAAGAAGACCTGCGCCTGCTGGCCTACGGCATGCTGGATCAGGAAGAAAAACGCATCAATGCCCAGATCAACGATGCGCTGACGCAATACGCTGCGGCAGATACCCGCGCGGCCGCCGCGCAACGGCTGGCCTTTTTGTACTGGGAACAGATTTACCACGGCATGGCGCAGGGCGATCTGCGCCGCTACGCGCTGGAGCAATCGGCGCGTTATCTGGAAGAAGCCGTGGCGGCGCAGCCCGATCAGGCCGATCTGTGGATGCTGCGCGGCAAGCTGCACGCTGCGCGCGGCGAAACGGATCTGGCGCGCGACGCCTATCAACAGGCCAGTTTGCTGGGTTTTCCCATCGTGCGACTGATCCCGTATCTGGCCGAACATGCTTATCGCCAGCGCGACTTTGAGGGGGTGCGCGCGCTGCTGAACAGCCTGCATTTTTTGCACGTGAACGATACGCTGCAGCCCGTGGCGCGTTACTGGAGAAAGGCGTCATGAAGAACAGCACGCTGGCCGAACTGGCCACCGCGCCCGAGGTGGATGTGTGCCTGTTGCTGGAAGGCACGTTTCCCTATGTCAGTGGCGGCGTGTCGAGCTGGGTCAACCAGATGATACGTGGGTTCCCGCACATGACCTTTGGCATCGTGTTTCTGGGCAGCCGCCGCAGCGATTACAACGAAATGAAGTACGCCATTCCGGATAACGTCAAATGGCTGACGGAACATTATCTGCATGATCAAGAACCCGGCACCGTGCACGCGCGTCCCGCTGCGCGCGCGGGGGACAAGGCGCTGTTCGCCAATGTCCGCGACGCCCACGCCGCGTTTCAGGCGCCGCACGCCCCCGATACCCAGCCCGATGCGGTGCGCCGCATGATCGGCCAGTTGCTGGCGGGTACCTTGAGCAAGGACGATTTTCTGTACAGCGAAGAATCGTGGAAGGTGATCCGCGATCAATATCGCGCACGCTCATCCGACCCTTCGTTCGTCGATTATTTCTGGACCATCCGCGCCATGCATACGCCAATCTGGATGCTGGCGGCGTTAGCGCGCGGCCTGCCGCGGGCGCGGGCTTACCACACGGTTTCCACCGGTTACGCCGGCTTTCTGGGCGCTATGCTGCGTCAGCAAAGCGGCCGCCCGCTGTTGTTATCCGAGCACGGCATTTACACCAAAGAACGCAAGATCGATCTGTATCAGAGCGACTGGATACGCGATAACCGCAATGTGTTTGAACGCGAAGTGACGCAGATCAGCTATTTCCGCGCGCTGTGGATCCGCTTTTTTGAGGTGCTGGGCAAGCTTTGCTACGACTCGGCCGACCACATCATTGCGCTGTACGAAAACAACCGCCTGCGCCAGATTGCCGACGGCGCACCGGCCGAGCGCACCATCAATATCCCCAATGGCGTGGATTTGCCGCGCCTGGCGCCATTGCGCGAGCTGCGCCCAGCCGAAATCCCGCAAGTGCTGTGTCTGATCGGCCGCGTGGTGCCGATCAAGGACATCAAGACGTTTATTCGCGCCATGCGCACGGTGGTGAACCAGTTGCCCCACGCCGAAGCGTGGATCGCCGGGCCGGAAGATGAGTCACCGGAATACGCCGAGGAATGCCGCAATCTGGCAACCAGCCTGGGCTTGAGCGAAAAAGTGAAGTTTCTCGGTTTTCAGAAGATCAACGAGCTGATGCCCAAAGTGGGCGTACTGATCTTGAGCTCGATCTCCGAAGCGCTGCCGCTGGTGGTGCTGGAAGGCTTTGCGGCGGGCGTGCCCTCGATTACCACCGATGTCGGCTCTTGCCGGCAGTTGATCTACGGGCTGGATGCCGAAGACCAGGCCATCGGCGCGGCTGGCCGCGTGGTGGGCGTGGCCGACGCCCCTGCCCTCGCCCATGCCGCCATCGAACTGCTCGGTGACCCGGCCGCGTGGACTGCGGCACAGACTGCGGGCGTGGAACGTGTAACGCGTTATTACACGCACGCGCATATGTTTGGCGCATATCAATCGATTTACCAACAGGCATTGCAGATGCCCGATACCGCTGGAGTAATCGCCTGATGGCGGGGATAGGTTTTGAGCTGCGCAAGATACTCAAGCGCGATAATTATTTCGCCCTGCTGGAGGCGTATACCTACGCCGGCCTGATTGGCGCCGGGCCGTGGATATTGTCCATCGTCGGCGTGCAACTGATCGGCTTTTTAAGTTTGACGGTGGTGGTGCCGCAATTTTCGGTGGCGCAATTCCAGGTCTCGGTCACCTATTTATTAGCCGCCAGCCTGATTGTGACCGGGCCACTGCAATTGGCATTTACTCGCTATATTGCCGATCGCTTGTTTGATAAACACGAAGAACAAGTCTTGCCCAATTTTCTCGGGGCGCAATTGTTTACTTTGCTGGTGGCGGCAGTAATCGGTGGCGTGCTGTTCTTTACCGCATTTGCCGGGCTGGATCTGGTGTATCGGCTGTTGATGTTTACCGGTTTTATCCTGTTGTGCCTGATCTGGATTGCGGCGATTTTCTTGTCCGGCATGAAGCGTTATCTGGCCATTGTGTGGCTGTTTGCGCTGGGCTATGGCGTTACCGTCATCGTTGCCTTATGGCTCCGCCCCTACGGCCTGAACGGCTTGCTGGGTGGTTTTGTCACCGGCCATTACGTTTTGGCGTGCGGGCTGTGGTTTCTGGTGTTGCGCGCTTATCCGTCAAAGTATTTGCTGGCTTTTGATTTTCTTAAAAAAGACCGCATGTATCGCGCGCTGCTCTGGACCGGCTTGTTTTACAACCTGGCCATCTGGCTGGATAAAGCCATTTTCTGGTATTCGCCATCGACCAGCCAACATGTGATCGGTCCGCTGCGCGCGTCCAGCATTTATGACTTTCCCATCTTTCTGGCCTATCTCTCGATCATTCCCGGCATGGCCGCGTTTCTGGTGCGCATCGAGACGGATTTTGTCGAGTATTACAACCGCTTTTATGACGCAATCCGCGATGGCGGCTCATTGGATCAGATCGAAACCTTGCGCAACGAAATGGTATTCACCATACGGCAAGGCCTGGCCGAGATCATCAAAATCCAGGGCCTGGCCGTGCTGGTCGCGTTTATGCTCGGCGATAAAGTGTTTAAGTTGCTGGGGATTTCGCCGCTGTATTTGCCGCTGTTATATATCGATGTGGTGGCAGCGGGATTACAGGTAGCGCTATTGGCAATCCTGAACATCTTTTTCTATCTGGATAAACGCCGCGAAGTCTTGCTGGTGACCGGACTGTTTGTGCTGAGCAATGGCGTGCTGACCGGCCTGTCGATCTGGGCGGGCCCCAGCTGGTATGGCATGGGCTTTGCCTGCGCGCTGCTGATTGTGGTGGTGGTGGCCATGGTGATCCTGAACGCGCGCCTGGACAAACTGGAGTACGAGACCTTTATGCTGCAGTGAGCAAGGCCCCGGCTGGCATCTCTGCTGCAAGCCAGGGCCCGGCCGCGGGCAAGTTGGGCAATGCGTGGCGCAACCGCTCAGCCCGCCAGCGCGGCACGTTGGCGACCGTTTTTGACGGTTAGCCAGATTGCCGCGATCAGAAAGTAGAACGCGCCGAATCCTGCGTACGGCGCCACCGTCGTGACGTCCAGCGCGATGCCACTCTGCGCCTGATAAAACATAAAGCCACCCGCCAGCGCGGACTGAGCGCCGCTCACCAGCATGGGCCACTGACCACTGGCGGTGTTCCAGCGCCGCACCCCGGTTGCCAACTGCAGCAATCCCGAAAAAATTGCCCACGCACCAAAGACCGTGATGACGGCAGGCATGCCAACGCTGAGCGCCCAGCACACCGCGAGTGCGATGACGCTGCTGACGATCAGGTTGAATTTCTGCGACGGGTTAACGCCCAGGCCGCCATTGCTGCGGGCATCCAGATAATTGGCGAGCGCATCCCACGCCGGGTATGCGACCAGCAGCGCCGCACCGATGGCCGGATTGGGTTTGCCCACGATAACGGCGAGCGCGATCCAGATGATGGAAACGCCGGTGCGCAGAAAATAATAGGTCTGCAGCCAACGGTCGAGGGAACGATCGGCGGCGTTGGTGGTGGCAGCTTGCATGGTGGTTCTCCAGGGGTCAGGGCCATCGCGTGAGCGACGATTATCTATCAGTAGGTAGGTAAGCAAGCCGCAACTCGGCGCGCTTGTGGGGGTAAGGACAACTCGGGTTAAAACATCCAGCAGGCCAAGGGGGCAGCGACGAATGCACCGTCACCTCTATCCAGCCACCGGCCAAGGCAACAAATGCTAGCCTACTAGTTGGTAGACTGCAATATGCCGTCTGGCGGCACAATCGCACCGCCTTGTTAGCGCGGAGGTGCGCTTTGATCGATTACCTACCAACTGGTAGAATAGTTGGCCATTCAACCTGGAACAATCTTGCTATGTATGCAGAGCTTTCACCGAAAGCCGCGGAAATCGTGACGCTGACTCGGTCACTGCTAGAGGCAGGCGGGTACAACAGCTTTAGTTATGCAGATATTTCGGCCCGCGTGCAAATCAGCAAGGCGAGCATTCATTATCATTTTCCGACCAAGGCGGAACTGGTGCGTGAGGTGGTGGCGCGCTATCGCGCCGAGGCGCGCGAGGGATTGGCGATGCTGGACCGGCAGTTGGCCGATCCGGCGGCCGCGTTGCAGGCCTATGTGGGCTATTGGACCAACTGCATCGAGAAGGGAACGTCCTCGTTCTGCATCTGCGCCATGCTGGCGGCCGAGCTGCCCAGCATACCGGCCGAGGTGGCCGCTGAGGTGCAGGGGCATTTTGAAGATCTGGATGCCTGGCTGGCATCCATCTTTGAGCGTGGTGTGGCCAAGGGCCAGTTTCAGCTGGAGGGCAGCGCGCTGATCGAGGCCCGGTTTTTTATGTCCGCGGTATATGGGGCGATGCTGGCAGCACGCGGTCTGGCGGATCCGCGCATGTTTGAAGCGCTGGTGGCCATGGCGATCAAACGGTTGACGCGCGACGCCTGAGCGGCCTTGCAGCGCCGCCCTGCCCCCGCGCGCTGCAATTGCAATGATTAATGCTTGCGACCGTTGGCCGTGGCCGCCGGACAAGTCTCACATTGCTTGGTACACACTTTGTCCAGACTCTGCGACAAGGCACACACCGAGCGACGACACGCCACAAAGCGGATGTTTTCTTCGTGTGCCATCTCGCGGTAGTGGCGCATCACGTTGTGCCCCAGAAAATCAGTAAACAGGATGATCAGGTCCACGCCTTTCAGGCTGGCGGGTTTACGTTGATGCGATGCATTGCGGCCTGACACGTGTTTATGAATGGCAATGCCGTATTGATTAAGCACGTCCGGGATATTGCCGAGGGTGTCTGCGCCGACGAGATAGGCTTGCATAGTGGCTCTCCATGGTTTGCATCAAAAAGCCACGCCTTGCGCAGCGGATGGAGAGCATCTTATTTTAAATGAGAACCGTTATCAATACGATTTACGCAGATTTTTTACCGGCGGCTTGCAGAACTTTTTTCCCCGGGAAAGTACCTGCCACCCGCAAACGCCGCAGTGGCAGGCGTGGGTAGGTCAGGACCAGACCAGCACCACCTTGCCGCGATTGCCACCGTCTGCCACGTGCTGATGCGCTTGCGCCACATCCTCTGCCGCAAAAGTCTTGTCGATGGTCACGCGCAAACTGCCCGCGTCCAGACCCGGTAATACATGCTCGCGCAATCCACGCACGATGCGCGCTTTGGCTTCGATCGGCTGCGAGCGCAGCGTACTGCCGCGCACAGTCTGGCGTTTAACCAGCAACTGACCCATATTCGCCTGCGCCATCGGGCCGCGCAGCATGCCGATCACGATGATCTGGCCGTCGGCGTTCAGGCAGGCCTGATTACGCGGCAGATAGTCGCCACCCACGGTATCGAGAATCAGATCGACGCCGCCCAACTCCTTCAGCACGTCTTCAAATTGCTGATCGTGGTAATCAATGGCCAGATCGGCACCCAGTTCGCGGCAGTAGGCGCACTTATCCGGGCCACCAGCGGTAACCGCCACCCACGCGCCATAGCTTTTGCACAGCTGGATGCCAGCGCTGCCGATGCCGCTGGCACCGGCATGGATCAGCACGCGCTGGCCTTGGCGCAACTGGCCCAGCTCCACCAGGTTAAACCACACCGTCATCCAGGTTTCCGGCAGGCTGGCGGCGTCGATATCGGTCAGATGTTCCGGCGTGGGCAGCGCCAGCCGTGCATCCAGCAAGGCATATTCGGCATAGCCACCGCCGCCGATCAAACCAAACACGCGCTGGCCGACGCTAAAACCTTCGACCGCGCTGCCCAAGCTTTCGACCACGCCAGAGATTTCCATACCCATGATCAGCGATTCGCCCGGTGGCGGCGGATAGTTGCCTTCGCGCTGGGCCAGATCGGCGCGGTTGATGCCGCTGGCGGCCACTTTCACCAGCAATTGGTGCGCGGCGGGTTCGGGGCGTTCGATTTGCGTGATCTGCAGCGTGTCGACGCCACCGGGTTGGCTTTGGGTAACTGCGCGCATCTGGGGCATGGCAATAACTCCGTTCTGGTTTGGGTATGGCTTTGTATGCAAAAAGGCCACGGAATTCCGTGGCCTTTGCATTACAACTGACTGCGACTAGCGCTTAGCCTTCGGACGGTACGTCGGCCACTTGCTGGGCAGCAGTGGCTTCGTCGTTCAGCACGGCCTTGATCGACAGGCGCACGCGGCCCTTGTCGTCTTGTTCCAGTGCCTTCACGCGTACAACCTGGCCTTCTTTCAGGTAGTCCGACACGTTCTTGATGCGTTCGTTGGCGATCTGGCTGATGTGCACCAGACCATCGCGGCCCGGCATGATCGACACAATGGCGCCGACGTTGTTGTCCAGAATCTTGACGACCGGGCCTTCGTAGATCTTGCCGATTTCCACTTCAGCGGTAATTTCGCTGATGCGGCGTTTGGCTTCGTCAGCACCTTCCGAAGATACGGACGCGATGGTGATCGTGCCGTCTTCCTGGATGTCGATTTGCGTACCGGTTTCTTCGGTCAGCGCGCGGATCACCGAACCACCCTTGCCGATCACGTCACGGATTTTTTCCGGATTGATCTTCATGGTGTACAGACGCGGAGCGTGTGCGCTGACTTCTTCGCGCGCGCCGCCCACTTCGTTCTTCATGATGCCGAGGATGTGCAGACGGCCAGCTTGGGCCTGGTCCAGCGCAACCTTCATGATTTCCTTGGTGATGCCGTCGATCTTGATGTCCATCTGCAGTGCGGTAACGCCTGCATCAGTACCGGCAACCTTGAAGTCCATGTCGCCGAGGTGATCTTCGTCGCCCAGGATGTCGGTCAGCACCGCAAAGCGGTTGCCTTCCTTGATCAGGCCCATGGCGATACCGGCCACGTGGTTCTTCAGCGGCACGCCCGCGTCCATCAGTGCCAGGCAACCGCCACACACCGAAGCCATCGAGGACGAACCGTTGGATTCGGTGATTTCCGAAACCACGCGCATCGAGTAGGCAAAGTCTTCCGGGCTCGGCAGCACGGCGATCAGCGCGCGCTTGGCCAGACGGCCGTGGCCGATTTCGCGGCGCTTGGGCGTGCCCACGCGGCCGGTTTCACCGGTGGAGTACGGCGGGAAGTTGTAATGCAGCATGAAGCGGTCGGTGTATTCGCCGGCCAGCGCATCAATCTTTTGCTCGTCCAGCTTGGTGCCGAGGGTGGCGACCACCAGACCCTGGGTTTCGCCACGGGTAAACAGTGCCGAACCGTGGGTACGCGGCAGCACGCTGGTGCGCACGGTAATCGGACGCACGGTGCGGGTGTCGCGGCCGTCGATACGCGGGAAACCGTCCAGAATCTGGTTACGCACGATCTTGGCTTCCATGTCATGGAAAATGCCGCGGATCTTGTTGGCTTGCAGCGTATCGGTGTCTTCGTTGATCAGGGCGGTTTTCACCAGATCCCAGGCTTCGTTGAGCTTGACGGTACGCGCTTGCTTTTGCGGAATGCGGAAGGCTTGAGCGATGGCTTCGCCGGCGATTTGCTTGATCTGGCCTTCGAGCGCTTCGTCACGGACGGGCTCGTTCCAGTCAAACAGTTCGGGGTTCACTTCATCGGCCAGCGCGTTGATGGCGGCGATGGCTTTCTGCATTTCGTCATGGCCAAACACCACGGCGCCCAGCATCACTTCTTCCGACAGCTCTTTGGCTTCGGATTCAACCATCAGCACGGCTTTTTCGGTACCGGCGACGACAAGGTCGAGTTCGCTGGTAGCCAGCTCTTCTTTGGTCGGGTTCAGCAGGTACTGGCCGTTGGCGTAACCCACGCGTGCAGCGCCGATCGGGCCCTGGAACGGCACGCCGGAAATCGCCAGCGCAGCGGAGGCGCCGATCATGGCGGGGATATCGGAATCAATTTGCGGATCCAGCGACACCACGGTGGCGATGATCTGGATTTCGTTGAAAAAGCCTTCCGGGAACAGCGGACGGATCGGACGATCGATCAGGCGGCTGGTCAGAATTTCTTTTTCCGAAGGACGGCCTTCGCGCTTGAAGAAGCCACCCGGGATTTTACCGGCGGCGTAAGTACGTTCTTGATAATCAACGGTCAGGGGGAAGAAATCCTGGCCGGGTTTGACGCCGCGCGCAGCCACAACGGTGACCAGCACAACGGTATCGTCCATGGAAACCAGAACCGCACCGGAGGCCTGGCGAGCGATTTCGCCCGTTTCCAGCGTCACGGTATGGCGGCCGTATTGGAAAGACTTGGAGATTTTATTGAACACGGATTGCTATCCTTTTCAGTAATGCGCTTTTCGGCCACAAGCGCGTGCGATTGCCGCTGCGGTCAGGCCGGGAGACAGAAGCCGACGCGTTGTGTTCGACGCCGTTCGGAATCCATCCGGGACAAGGGGGCGCGTGGCGCCAGTTTCATGACCCTGTCCATGACCGCCAGTTCCAGCACAGTCCAACACCACTCCTCGCCGCCGGAACTGCAATTTGACGAGGGAGGGCTAAAAACACGATGAGCACCAGACAGGGATGTCAGGTGCTCGATGCGATTGCTTTTCAGCGTACTGAAAAACAAAAAAGTCGCAGTTTTCACTGCGACTTCTTATGAGATTACTTACGCAGACCCAGCTTGGCGATCAGTTCGCGGTAGCTTTCGACGTTGGTGCGCTTGAGGTAATCCAGCAGGCGACGACGGCGGGAAACCATTTTCAGCAGGCCGCGGCGGGAGTGGTGATCCTTGGCGTTGGCTTTGAAGTGGGGGGTCAGATCGTTGATGCGGGCGGTCAACAGGGCCACTTGAACTTCAGGGCTGCCGGTGTCGCCAGCGGCGCGTTGGAACTGGCCGACGATTTCGGCTTTTTGCGTAACAGATACAGTCATTTGGAACTCCGATTCCGATTAAATCAGTCTGGACATCAACACGATGTCGTTCGACTGGACAAGCAAGGCAGAGCTTTCATCGCACCCCGCGCCTTGCTCCATTTACCAGCGTCATCCCCAGCGGGTTTAGCCAGGGATTGCCAGCAGACGTTTGGGCCGCAGCACATCATCGGATGCCACTTCGCCCAAACCGATGAACGCGCCATTATGCCCATTTGCCAAGGTGCCGTAAAGCCGCAAACCACTGGCGGAGACTGGCCAGGCGCTGCTGCGCGCCACGCTCATGCCGTGCAGCATGCGCTCGGTTTCGGCGGCATCCAGCGTAATGGCCGGCAGGTCTTGCAACAGCGTGTCGGGCTGCAGCAACAAGGCTTCGCGCGCGGGCATGTCCATTTCGATCAGCTCGTCCAGCGTCACCGCTTCCGCCAGTTTGAAACCGGCAGTCTGGGTACGGCGCAAACCGGCCAGATAAGCGCCGCAACCCAAGGTGCGGCCAATGTCGTCGGCCAGCGTGCGGATGTAAGTGCCCTTGCTGCAGGCCACGTCGATCACTAGCACATCGGCCTCGAAACTGACGATATCAATCTGATAAATCGTGACGTGGCGAATCTTGCGCTCGATCTCGATGCCTTCGCGCGCGTATTCATATAGCGCTTTGCCTTCGAACTTGAGCGCAGAGTGCATCGGCGGGATTTGTTCGATGGGGCCGGTGTATTGCTGCAGCACCGCTTCGATCTGCGCGCGGCCGCACGTCACCGCGCCGCTGCGGCTAATGCCGCCCTCGCCGTCCAGCGTGGTCGACACCTGGCCTAACTGGATGGTGGCGCGATAGCCCTTGTCGGCATCCAGCATGCGTTGCGCAAACTTGGTGGCCTCGCCAAAACATAGCGGCAACAGGCCAGTGGCGAAAGGATCAAGTACGCCGGTGTGGCCGGCTTTCTCGGCCTGAAACAACCAGCGCACTTTTTGCAGAATGTTATTGCTGGACCAGCCAAACGGCTTGTCCAGCAGCAACACGCCGTCGATTTTACGTTTTGCCATGCGCCCGGCTTAGCCTTCTTGCTTGGGTTCAGCGTCGTGGTCTTCTGCCGCGGCTTCGTCGTCATCCAGCGGGGCCGAGGTGCTGACCGCTTGCTGGATCAGGCTGTCCAGCGCCATGCCGCGCTCTACCGAGTGATCGTATTCAAAATGCAGCTCCGGCATCTTGAACAGCGAAATGCCGCGCGCCAGCTGGCTGCGGATAAAGCCTTTGGCGGCTTCCAGCTTTTCGGCGATCGACTTGGCGTCTTCCGGCGTGCCAAGGAAGGTGTAGAAGATTTTGGCGTGCGAATAATCGCGCGTTACTTCGACGTCGGTAATGGTGATCAGCGATGCTTTGGGATGATCCAGCTCAGCGCGGATCAGCTCGGCGGTATCGCGCTGCAATTGCTGCGCCACGCGGTCCGAGCGTGAAAAATGTTTTGCTTGTTTAGCCATGATGGGGTCTACCCGCCGCGCTCGAGGTGATGCGCAGCCTGCCAGAATGCAAAAAGGCGCAGAACCGGTCTGGTCCTGCGCCGCCGGTGTCCCGGCCGACCACCACCTCGTGGCGGCCGGGATACCTGGTATTACAGCGTACGTGCCACTTCGACGATTTCGAACACTTCCAGCTGATCGCCTTCCTGGATGTCGTTGTAGTTCTTGAGTTGCAAGCCGCACTCGTAGCCGGCCTTGACCTCTTTAACGTCATCCTTGAAGCGCTTGAGCGTTTCGAGCTCGCCCTGATGCACCACCACGTTGTTACGCAGCAGGCGCACGCCGGCACCGCGTTTAACCGTACCGTCAAGCACATAACAACCGGCAATCGAACCGACCTTCGAAATCACGAAGACCTGGCGGATTTCGACCAGACCGATGATCTGTTCGCGTTTTTCCGGCGCCAGCATGCCCGACAGCGCCGCCTTCACATCGTCCACAACGTCATAAATGATGTTGTAGTAACGGATGTCGACGCCTTCAGCCTCGGCCAGCTTGCGTGCGGCTGCATCGGCGCGGACGTTAAAGCCCACCACGACGGCCTTCGAAGCCAGTGCCAGGTTGATGTCCGATTCGCTGATACCACCGACGCCCGAGTGCAGGATCTGCACACGCACTTCGGAAGTGGACAGCTTGAGCAGCGAGCTGGACAGCGCTTCCAGCGAACCCTGCACATCGCTCTTGATGACGATAGGCAGGTTTTGCACTTCGCCTTCGGCCATCTGCGCGAACATGTTTTCGAGCTTGGTGGCTTGTTGCTTGGCAAACTTGACGTCGCGGAACTTGCCTTGACGGAACAAGGCGATTTCACGCGCCTTCTTCTCATCGGCCAGCACCATGGCGTCTTCACCGGCGCTCGGCACTTCGGACAGACCCAGAATTTCGACCGGAATCGACGGGCCAGCTTCGTTGATCTGCTTGCCGTTCTCGTCGAGCATGGCGCGAATACGGCCATACACGCCGCCAGCCAGCAGCACGTCGCCCTTCTTCAGGGTACCGCTTTGCACCAGCATGGTGGCCACAGCGCCGCGGCCTTTATCCAGACGCGCTTCGATGATGATGCCCTTGGCAGGCGCATCGATCGGGGCGGTCAGTTCCAGCACTTCGGCTTGCAGCAGGATGGCGTCGAGCAGTTCGTCGATGCCCGTGCCTTGTTTGGCCGAGACTTCGATGAACTGGGTATCGCCACCCCAGTCTTCCGGCACCACCTCTTGCGCCACCAGTTCCTGGCGGATGCGCTCGGGGTTTGCGCCTTGCTTGTCGATCTTGTTGACCGCAACCACGATCGGAACACCGGCCGCTTTGGCGTGGTGAACCGCTTCAATGGTTTGCGGCATTACGCCGTCATCGGCTGCCACCACCAGCACCACAATATCGGTGGCCGAGGCGCCGCGAGCACGCATGGCGGTAAACGCCTCGTGGCCCGGGGTATCCAGGAAGGTAATAACGCCCTTCTCGGTCTCGACGTGGTATGCGCCAATGTGCTGCGTAATGCCACCGGCTTCGCCCGCCGCCACTTTGGCGCGACGGATGTAATCCAGCAGCGAGGTCTTGCCGTGATCGACGTGACCCATCACGGTAACGACCGGTGCGCGCGGCAGTACTTCGTGCTCGCCCGCCTTGCTGTCGTCGCCCAGATAGATTTCCGGATCGTCATGCTTGGCAGCCACCGGCGCATGGCCCATTTCTTCCACCACGATCATGGCGGTTTCCTGGTCCAGCACCTGGTTGATGGTCACCATCATGCCCATCTTCATCAGGGCCTTGACCACTTCAACGCCCTTGACGGCCATCTTGTGCGCCAGATCGGCCACGCTGATGGTTTCGGGCACGTCAACCGTACGGCTGATCGGCTCGGTCGGCGCCTGGAAGGCGTGAGCGTTGTTGTCTTGTTGTTGCTTGTTGCGACCGCCGGACTTGCGCGATTTCCAGTCATTACCGCCAGCGTCGCCGCCTTTGGTACGCAGACCTTTCTTGCCACCGCGCTTGTCGTCTTCCCACGCGCCCTTCTCTGCTTTCTTCTTGTCAGCAGGTTTGGCGACAGGGGCCGGGGCCGGGGCTGCCGCTTTGGCAGGTTCCGGCGCACGCAGCGGCTCGTTACGCGGCTTGCGCAGTTCAACGCGCATACCGATACGCGGACGGCCACCGTCATGCTCGGACGCGCCAGCCGAAGCCGGGGCCGGAGCAGGTGCGGCAGCGCGAACCGGGGCTGGCGCAGGAGCAGGCGTCGGCGCAGCGGCTTGCGCCACCGGTGCCGGAGCAGCCACTGGCGTCGGCGCCGGAGCGGCAGCGACTTCAGCCACAGCCACCGCAGCGACGGCCGGAGCCGGTGCAGCCACGGCGGCTTGTTCGGCCACAGCAGGCGCGGCAACGGTTTCGGCCACAGCCACGGCGTCGTCTTTACGCACGCCACCATCACGATTGTGCTTGGCTTGCATCTCGGCCGCCTGGCGCGCAAACAGTTCGTTCTGGCGCCGTGCTTCTTGCTCACGCGCGGCCAGTTCAGATTCGTTCACGATCGGTGCGCCGTTGCTACCGGCATTGCTGTTGCTGGCCGCGCCCGAGTACACCTCGGCACGTTCCGGCGCAGCGCCGCCTTCGGGCGTTACCACCACACGCTTCTTGCGCACTTCAACCTGAATGGTCTTGGCTTTGCCGGTTGCGTCGGTCTTGCGGATTTCAGTTGTTTCTTTACGCGTCAGCGTGATCTTGGGCTTGTCCGCGCCAGCACCATGCTTGCGTTGCAAGTGGTCCAGCAGACGCGTCTTGTCCTCGGCCGTTACCGAATCGGATTCGTTGTGCTTGACCACACCTGCCGCGCGCAATTGCTCCAGCAGCTCTTGCGGCGGCATCTTCAGTTCTGCCGCGAATTGACTGACTTTCAGTTCACTCATGCATTTCCTCCCGCCTTATGCGAACCAATGCTCGCGGGCCTTCATAATCAGCTGTTTGGCATCGTCTTCACCGATGCCGATCATTTCTACCAGCTCGTCGACGGCCAGTTCTGCCAGGTCGTCACGGGTATGGATGTCATGCTCAGCCAGTTTGGTTGCCAGTTCGGCCGACATGCCTTGCAGATCGCGCAGGTCTTCCGATTGGTGTTCCAGTTTTTCTTCGCGGGCAATGGCTTGCGTCAGCAGCGCATCGCGGGCACGGGCACGCAACTCGTTCACGGTGTCTTCGTCAAACGCCTCGATCTCGAGCATTTCGTTCAGCGGCACATAGGCCACTTCTTCCAGCGTGTTGAAACCTTCCTGCACCAGCACGTCGGCTACATCTTCGTCTACGTCCAGTGCCTTGACGAACAGCTCGCGCACTTTCGAGAACTCGGCTTCGTGTTTCACTTCAGCTTCGTTCACGGTCATGATGTTGAGCTTCCAGCCGGTCAGTTCAGACGCCAGTTTCACGTTCTGACCGCCGCGGCCGATGGCCATGGCCAGGTTGTCTTCGTCAACGATCACGTCCATGGCGTGGCTGTCTTCGTCTACGACGATGGAGCTCACGTCCGCCGGGCTCAGCGCGCCAATCACAAACTGCGCCGGATCAGCCGACCACAACACGATGTCGACACGCTCACCAGCCAGTTCGTTGGTCACCGCGTTAACGCGGGTACCACGCACACCAATACATGTGCCTTGCGGATCAACACGCGGGTCGTTGGACTTGACCGCGATCTTGGCGCGCATACCAGGGTCACGCGCCACGCCTTTCAGTTCGATCAGGTTGTTCTCGATTTCCGGAACTTCCATTTCAAACAGTTTTTCCATGAACTGCGGCGCAATCCGGCTCAACACCAGTTGCGGGCCACGGCCCATGCGATCAATGCGCAGCAGGAAAGCACGCACGCGGTCACCCACGCGCAGGTTTTCTTTGGGGATCATCTGGTCGCGCGGCAGAATTGCTTCAAGCTTGCCCAGTTCGATGATCGCGCTACCGCGTTCAATGCGTTTGATACTGCCCGACACGATATGCTCGCGACGTTGCAGGAAATCGTTCAGGTTCTGTTCGCGCTCAGCGTCGCGGATCTTTTGCAGGATGACCTGCTTGGCGGTTTGCGCGCCAATGCGGCCAAACTCGATCGGCTCGAGTTCTTCTTCCCACGTATCACCCAGTTGCAACGCCTTGTCATACTCAGGCGCATCGGTGATGGCGATCTGACGCGACGGTTCTTCGTGGTCATTGTCTTCAACCACCGTCCAGACGCGGAAGCTGCGGTAATCGCCGGTATCGCGATCAATGGCAACGCGGACATCCACTTCGTCGTCGTAACGCTTTTTGGTTGCAGACGCGAGCGCCAGCTCCAGCGCGGTGAACACGACGTCTTTCTCTACATTTTTTTCGCGTGCCAGCGCGTCGACCAGCAGCAGAATTTCACGGCTCATTGTCTAATATCCCTCGGCAAAAACCCGGCCAGCTGTAATGCTTTTTTGTATTTACCCGGGCACACGGGCGACGCCCGCATTCATCCCGAAAACCATCTGTAGCCGCGTTCTGTCTCTCAATCAGAATTGCGGCTCCAGGCGTACCTTGTCGATGTGCGCCTGCTCGATCGTCAAGCGCTCACCGTCTACGTCTACCACTACCTTGTTGTCTTCCAGGCCTACCAGTTTGCCGACAAAGCGTTTGCGCTTGTCCGGCAAGGGCATGCGCATCTTGACGCGCACCATTTCACCCGCAAAACGGGCGAAATCAGCGGGCGTCTTGATGGCGCGATCAAGACCGGGCGACGACACCTCAAGGCGGTCGTAGCCGATGTTTTCTACCATGAACAAGCGCGTCAAATGGTTGCTGACCGTGGCGCAATCTTCCACGGTGATGCCACCCGGCTTGTCGATGAACAAGCGCACCAGACCGTTCTGGCCCAGTTCGAGATCGACCACCTCGTAACCCAGACCCGGGACTGTCGCTTCAACCACGCTTTGCAGGTTCACTGCCATAAAAGTGCAAAATCCTTTTCGCAAACAAAAAATGGGCTGCTACAACAGCGCCCATTTCAAGCACTCCCTTGTTGTTGCGGCACGTGCGATGCCGTTTGGGCACCAGAACGTAAAACACACCGCTAGGGGATAGACCGGATTCTATCAGAAACAAGACTTTGGCGAAACTCTGGCTTGCAGCTCAGCACGCAAGGCGCCGTGACGGCGTCATGAATAACAAGACCGGGCCGCGATGTTATCCGGGCAAAAATCAGCGCCACCAGGCGCTGCGGGCCGCTTGCCACGCACCATCGTGAGGCCCGGGCAAGCCGGATCAACCCGCTACCCCGGCACTTTGCGCCATGTACTTGATCGCACAAGGAATTAACCCCAACCCGCTGGCCACCCCGGTTACAGCGCGCGCAAGCACCCTGCTACAGCATTGTGCACAGCGCGTCACACCAGGGCAGGCTCACCTTGTGACCCGCGCATTACATCACTAGAGTTACGCGCTATTGAAGTCGAGGTGCCACGTAGCGCCTCGCATTAAGGAGAGAGCATGGAGCGCCCCTGGTTTGCCAGCTACCCCGCTGGCGTGCCGCACGAGATCAACCCGGCCGAATTTACCTCGATTCCGGATGTGATGAAGCAGACCGTCGCTAAATATGCCGACCGCGACGCGTTTATCAATATGGGCAAGGCCATCACGTATCAAGAGCTGGACCAGCTCTCGACCGCGTTCGCGGCCTATCTGCAGCAAACGCTGCGCTTAAGCCGCGGTGCGCGCGTGGGCATCATGATGCCCAACCTGCTGCAATACCCGGTAGCGCTGTTCGGCATCCTGAAAGCGGGCATGGTGGTGGTCAACATCAACCCGCTGTACACACCGCGTGAACTGGAGCATCAGCTCAAGGATTCCGGCGCCGAGGCCATCGTGATCGTCGCCAACTTTGCCCACACGCTGGATAAATGCATCAGCAAGACCGCAGTCAAACACGTGATCGTGAGCGAAATCGGCGACATGCTGGGCTTTCCCAAGCGCTTGCTGGTCAACGCCGTTATCAAATATGTGAAGAAGATGGTGCCGGGCTATAGCTTGCCCGGTGCGGTCAGCTTTAACCATGCGCTGGCAGACGGCCGCGCCCAGACACTGGCACCGGTTAATCTGACGCTGGATGATCTGGCGTTTCTGCAATACACCGGCGGCACCACCGGCGTGGCCAAGGGCGCCATGCTGACCCACCGCAATATCGTCGCCAACATGCAGCAAGCGCATGCCTGGATCGGTGGTGTGGTGGCGGATGGCCGCGAGCTGATCGTGACCGCCCTGCCGCTGTATCACATCTTTTCGCTCACCGCGAACGGCATGATCTTTACCAAGATCGGCGCCACCAATCTGTTGATCACCAATCCGCGTGATATCCCCGGCTTTATCAAGGAGCTGAGCAAATATCCGGTAACGGCGATTACCGGCGTCAACACGCTATTTAATGCGCTGGTCAATCATCCCGATTTTCTGAAACTGGATTTCAGTAGCTGGAAACTGACACTTGGCGGCGGTATGGCGGTACAGCAGCCCGTCGCCGACAAGTGGAAAAAAGTCACTGGCGTCACGCTGGTAGAGGCTTATGGCCTGACCGAAACCTCGCCTGCGGCCATGATCAACCCGATGACGCTGCGTGAATACAATGGCATGATCGGCTTGCCTGTGCCGTCCACCGACGCGCAGATCCGTGGCGAAGACGGTAGCGTGCAGCCACCGGGTAGCGCGGGCGAATTGTTTATCAAGGGCCCGCAAGTGATGAAGGGTTACTGGCAACGCGCCGATGAGACCGCCAAGGTCATCGGCGCCGACGGTTTCCTTGCCACCGGTGACGTGGCGATCATGTCGCCGACCGGTTTCTTCCGCATTGCGGATCGCAAGAAAGACATGGTGCTGGTGTCCGGCTTCAATGTGTACCCGAACGAAGTCGAAGACGTGGTGGCGCGGCATCCGGGTGTGCTGGAAGTGGCCTGCGTAGGCGTACCGGATGATAAATCCGGTGAAGCGGTCAAGATTTTTGTGGTGCGTAAAGACCCGACCTTGACTGAAGCCGCGCTGATTGCCTATTGCCGCGAACAGTTGACCAATTACAAAGTGCCGCGCAAGGTTGAATTCCGCGACGCCTTGCCCAAGTCGAATGTGGGCAAGATACTGCGCCGCGAATTGCGCGATCATCAATAACGGCCGGGGCTGCAGCCGCACCGGTTGCAGCCCTGTTTAGCGCTGAATGGGCTCACACCTTCAGCGGGAGATCAATGCCGTGAATCTGATGCCTTTTTTCAAGCTGATGGCCGAGCGCCAGGCTTCTGATCTGTTTCTGTCCGCCAACTCCCCCATCACCATCAAGATCCAGGGCGTGTGCTACCCGGTCAACAACCAGGTGCTGGGCCCGGATCACGTCAAGCAACTTATTTATCAGATTCTGACCCCGCAGCGCATCGCGCGCTTTGAAGAAGACCTTGAGCTTAACTTCGGCATGGCGCTGGAAGGTCTGGGCAATCTGCGGATCAACGTCTTTAAAAGCCGCGGCCATGTCGCCATGGTGGCGCGCTTTATCAAGCAAAAGGCTGCCACGCTCGAAGAGTTGCGCGTGCCCACGCTGCTGAAAGATCTGGTGATGGAAAAGCGCGGCATCATTCTGGTGGTGGGCGCCACCGGCAGTGGCAAATCGTCCACCGTGTCGGCCATGCTGGACCATCGCAACGAAAACCATCCCGGCCACATCCTGACGCTGGAAGACCCGATCGAGTTTTTGTACACACACAAAAAGAGCCTGGTCAATCAGCGCGAAGTCGGTGTCGATACGCATAGCTATGGCGACGCACTGAAGAACGCCATGCGTGAGGCACCGGATGTATTGATGATCGGCGAAGTGCGTGACCGCGAAACCATGACCTACGCCATCCAGTACGCGCAAGCCGGCCACCTTTGTATTACTACTCTGCACGCCAACAACAGTTATCATTCGCTCTCGCGCATCGTGAACTTCTTTCCGCAAGAAGCACGCGAAAGCCTGTTGTACGACATGTCCACCGCCCTGCGCGCCATTGTTTCGCAACGACTGGTGCGCAACAAGGCCGGCAAACTGGTGCCAGCAGTCGAGATCATGCTGAACACGCCGCGCGTGGCCGAGCTGATTCGCACCGGCGCCTTGTCGGACATCAAGGATGCGATGGAACAAACGCTGTCCGAAGGCTCACAAACCTTTGAACAAGCGCTGTACCGCCTGTATCGTTCGGGCGAAGTCGAACTGGACGAAGCCTTGCGCAATGCCGATTCCGCCACCAACCTGTCGTGGATGGTGAACAACGCGCAAAGCGTCGAAGAGCAGGAACAAGCGCAACCCGCCGCCGCGCCCACGCGCACGGCCAGCGCGCCGGCCGCCGACAATCTGGATTTTGATATTTCGCTGCACTGATCCACGCTGCGACAGCGCCAGAAACCGGGCCGCCTTTGCGGCCCTTTTGCTTATATGAAGAGAACATCACCATGAAGCTGTACGGCATCCCCAATTGCGACACCGTCAAAAAGGCGCGCACCTGGCTGACCGAGCAAGGCCAGCACTACGACTGGCATGATTTCAAGAAACAAGGCATCGATACCGTGCTATTGCAAAGCTGGGTCAACGCCATCGGCTGGGAGCCGTTGCTCAATCGCCAGGGCACCACCTGGCGCAAGCTGGACGATGCCACCAAAGCCGGCGTGACCGATGCCGCCAGCGCCATCGCCGTGATGCAGGCCAACCCGTCGGTGATCAAGCGCCCGGTGCTCGATCGCGACGGCAAGATCAGCGTGGGCTTCAAACCCGAGCAATATCAGGCGCTCTTCGCAAATTGACTTGGGTTGGATTCTGGCGTCCCCGTCCAGACCCAGCATCAAAGCCATCAAGCAATTGCAATAACGCGAGTTATACCGCGTAGATGCGCCGCACTTAGCCAACGCCTTTGAATGGTGGGCCCAGGCCCACCCTATATCGACACCCGCAGGAAACCACCATGCCCGCCCCCACCGCCGCCGACCCGACACTCGAACTCACCCAGCAACTGATGCGCCAGGCATCCGTGACGCCGGACGATGCCAATTGCCAGACCATGATGGCGGATCGCCTGAGCAAGCTGGGTTTCCATATCGAGCCCATGCGTTTTGGCGACGTCGATAATTTGTGGGCGCGCCGCGGCACGTCCGGCCCGGTGCTGGTGTTTGCGGGCCATACCGACGTGGTGCCAACCGGCCCATTGGAGCGCTGGCATTCCGATCCGTTTGCGCCCGCCATTCGTGATGGCCACCTGTTTGGCCGTGGCGCGGCCGATATGAAGGCCTCGCTGGCCGCGTTCATCACCGCCACCGAAGCGTTTGTGGCTGATCATCCCCAGCACAAGGGTTCGATTGCGTTTCTGATTACGTCAGACGAAGAAGGCCCGGCCAAAGACGGCACGGTCAAAGTGGTTGAAGCCTTGGCGGCACGCGGCGAAGCGCTGGATTACTGCATCGTGGGCGAGCCGACCAGCTCGGAGCAATTCGGCGACATGATCAAGAATGGCCGCCGTGGCTCCTTGTCTGGCCATCTGACCGTACATGGCGTGCAAGGCCATATCGCCTATCCGCATCTGGCGCGCAATCCCATCCACGTGCTGGCGCCCGCGCTGGCCGAGCTGACTGAAACCGAATGGGATCACGGTAACGAATACTTTCCGCCGACCACCTGGCAAGTGTCCAACATGCACAGCGGCACTGGCGCCACCAACGTGATTCCCGGCACGGTGGAAGTACTGTTCAACTTCCGCTTCTCCACCGAGAACACCGCCGATACGCTGAAGCAAAAGCTGGAGGACATCCTGAAGCGGCATGGCGTTGAATATGATCTGGATTGGTCCTTGTCCGGCGAGCCGTATCTGACCGGGACTGGCGATCTGGTGGATGCGATGCAGGCCGCCATCGAAGAAGAAACCGGCGTCCGCCCGGTATTGTCGACCACGGGCGGTACGTCTGATGGGCGCTTTATCGCCAAACATTGTGCTCAGGTGATCGAATTCGGGCCGCTCAACGCCACCATCCACAAGCTGAATGAATGTGTGGCGGTGGATCATCTGCCGCTGTTGTCGGGCGTGTATCGCCGCGCGCTGGAAAAGCTGATTGCCTGACGCGGCATCAGCTTGCGCGGCCCGGATCGGACGGCGGGTTATGGCGCCATAACGGCAGCCAGCCCGCCTCATCGGCGGCCGCGCGATAGCGCTGATCAACGCCCAGCCCGGTAAAGGCAGCCAGTTGATCCTCGATATAGAGGGCGGGGGTGCCCAGCCGTACCCACGGCGGCATGCCTTGCGCCTGCGCCAGATTCTTCAGTTGCTGCGCCGGACCGTCCGCGCGCAAACGCAGGCGGGCACTGCCCTGCCAGGCGCGTAATTCATACCCCTGCTCCAGCCAGTGCAAAGCAATACCGTGCCCGAGTGCCTGCTGCTGCCAGCAGATGCTGCCGTGCCAGAACGGCACGCTTTGCGCTGCGATGCCTTGCAGCGCCACATTTGGCCCGGCCTGGACCTGCGCCGGCGTAATCCACAGCCGCGTGCGATAACGCCGCACCGCCTGCTGCCGCCAAACCAGTGTCGGCTGCGTATCGCCAGCGGCAGCGCTCATCACACGCCATAACTCATCGAAGGCCCGGGTATCCAGCACCAGGCCCGATTGCGCCAGCCAATAGCGCAAGGCATGGCGCAGCCGCAATGGACTGAGCGCTGTGGCCAGCTCAAAGGCAGCGCCCTGCAGACAGCGCGCCAGATCCTCGGCCGCCAGTTCATCCAGCAAATGACTGGCTTCGCCAAAATGGCGTGCGCTGCGCGCCAGGGCTGTGTCGACGTCGCCAAACTGCGCACGCAGGCCCGGCATGATGTCGTGACGCAAGGCATTGCGTTCGTAATCGGTGGATAGATTGCTTTCGTCTTCGACCCATTGCAGCGCGTGCTGGCGGGCGTAATCCAGCAAGCGAGCACGGGGCGTATCGAGCAAGGGGCGCACCAGCGTGGCCGCGCCGAGCGCGCGCGCATACGGCATCGCGGCCAGACCGTTGACGCCGCTGCCGCGCAGCAAGCTCAGCAGCACGGTTTCGGCCTGATCATCGCGATGATGACCCACGGCAAACAGCTGGGCGGGCTGGCGCAAAAAGGCGGCATAACGCGCATTGCGCGCTGCGCCTTCAACACCCAACTCACCGCGCTGGCTGAGCGTAACGCGCTCCACCGTGCACGGCACGCCCAGGCGCCGGGCGTAATCGAGCGCAAATTGCGCCCACGCATCCGCATGCGGCGACAAGCCGTGATGCACATGCACTGCACGTAACGGGAAGGAAGCGGTGTGCGCCCTCGTTTGCGCGTAACGGGCGAGCAGATGCAACAACACCACCGAATCGACGCCGCCAGACAGGCCGACGCACACGGTGGTGTTGCTGTGGAGCAGGGGCGCCAGTCGCTGCGTTACCAGCTGCAGCAACTGCGCCGAGACATCACGCTCAGGCGACGTCGACTTCCTTGAACTTGCCATAAGCCATCAGGCGCTCGTAGCGCGCTTCCAGCAACTGGTCAATGGTTTTGTCCTGCAGCGGCTTCAGTGCATCCGCCAGCGCTTTCTTCAGGCTCACCATCATTTGCTGCGGATTACGATGCGCGCCGCCAACCGGTTCGGTCACGATCTTGTCGATCAGGCCGAGGGTCTTCAGGCGGGCAGAAGTAATGCCCATCGCTTCGGCGGCTTCCGGCGCTTTCTCGGCCGTTTTCCACAAAATCGAGGCGCAGCCTTCTGGTGAAATCACCGAATAGGTGGCGTATTGCAGCATCAGCACCGCATCGCCCACCGCGATCGCCAGCGCACCGCCCGAACCGCCCTCGCCGATCACCGTGGTGATCACGGGCACGCGCAATTGCGCCAGTTCGAACAGGTTACGGCCGATGGCCTCGGACTGACCGCGTTCTTCTGCGCCAATACCGGGATAAGCACCGGGCGTATCGACAAAGGTCAGTACCGGCAGATTAAAGCGCTCGGCCAGCTTCATCAGGCGCAATGCCTTGCGATAGCCTTCCGGACGCGGCATGCCAAAGTTGCGGTATTGGCGATCTTTGGTATCACGGCCCTTTTGATGGCCTATCACCACGACGCTCTGACCATTAAAGCGCGCGAGGCCGCCCACGATGGCAGCATCATCGGCATAGGCACGATCGCCATGCAGTTCTTCAAAGCCGGTGAACAGCCCCTTGACGTAATCAAGGGTGTAGGGGCGCTGCGGATGGCGCGCCACCTGGGCGATCTGTTGCGGCGTGATCTTGCCGTAGATGCTTTTGGTCAGCTCCTGGCTCTTTTTTTCCAGGTGGCCGATTTCTACCGAGATGTCTACCGCCGAGTCATCCTGCACAAAGCGCAGTTCCTCGATCTTGTTTTCGAGTTCGGCGATAGGTTGTTCAAAATCCAGAAAAGTGGTCTTCATGCTGCTCTTTGTTCCCCGAGAAGCCGCCAGGGGTTGGGTCTTCCGATTCGTCGTACACCGCTACAAACCAAGGGTTTGCGGCGCGCTGTGCCGGCTTGCGGTCAAATGCCGGACGAAAAAATGTCGCAACTATACAGCAAGGTTTGCCCTGCCCCAAGCGACTACGCCCGGCGGCTTACAACCGGATAGGCGGTCTATCAGTTGCGGAAAACGATATCCGCGCGCAGACCGGTTTTCTGGAAGCCACGCTTGGCGGCCACATTAAGAATAACGGGCGCAAAGGTATTGGCGGCAATCTGCCCGTCCAGCCCGTTATGGGTGTTACGGCGCGACAGGATCAATAACAGTTGCACGTCTTCCTGGCGCTCCAGTTGCAACAGAGCGACTTCTTCGTCCGACAACACAATCTCATAATCCAACCCCAGGTCTGACGCGGGCACCACGCTCAACGCCACGCTGGTGTCATCCAGCGATTGCAGCCAGCGCACGGTGGGATTGGGCTTGTCTTCATGCAGCAGCACAAAGCGGGTAAAGGTCTCAAAACCGGGCAGGCCCAGCGGAAAGGTCAGCTCGTTGGACGGGTCAATATCGACTTCGCCAAACCGGGTATTCAGATGCGTCATGAGGTCTCCTGACTGATGACAAACAGGCTGCAAGGCCTGCGTTACCGTTCATAAAACGGCATAAGCTGCTGATCGCTAAAGTTTCTGTGCAAGCTGCCGATAGTTGGCATAATAGTGCAATTGTTCCGCCCGCTGCCCCGCAGTGGCGCGGAGTTTGAAAGGTATATCATGAAAATCGACCAGACCGGAAAAGTCTCACTGCAGACCCCGACGCGTTCGACTGATCGCACCGCCACCCCGGCTACTCAAACCGACGCGGGCGAAGTCAGCAGCGCGCGGGATGACAGCGTGACGATCAATCCTGCCGCAGCTCAGCTGGGCCAGGTTGATCAAGCCAATGACACCAGCGTGTTTGATAGCGACCGCGTGGCACAACTGCGCCAGGCCATTGCCGATGGCAAGTTCACCGTGCGCAGCGATGCCATCGCCGACAAGCTGATCGACAGCGTTAAACAACTGCTTAGCCAATAAGGCCCCACGCGGTGACCCCACTCGAAAGCATTCTGCCTTTGATCATCCACGCCAGCACTACGCTGGCGCGTTTACTTGAGGTGTTGCGCGGCGAACAGGATTTGCTGGTGCAGAATCGCATCGATGGTTTAAGCGCCCTGTTGCCCGAGAAACAACAAGCCGCCGCCCTGGCCGATGCGTCGGCGCGCACGCTGCAGGCGTTTCTGGCCGCCAATGGTGTGGAAGGCAGCGAAGCCGCCGTGCGTGCCTGGCTGCAAGCCCATGCCGCCGACGCGCTGGATGCCTGGGACACCTTGCGGGAATATGCGCGCCAGGCCGCTGCGATCAATCGCAGCAACGGCGCGCTGATCGATACCCGCCGCCATTTGATCGATGGCTTTCTGCACGATATCGCCAGCGAACGTCAGGACGATATCCAGGTTTATTCAGAACGCGGCCGCATGCACAGCGGTGCCGGCACCATCCGCCGCGACAAGGCCTGAGCCGCCGCGTTGCGCTGGCCTTCCCCGTTTGACCCTCTCTAGCCCTGGCCCTGACGCCCTGCGATCAAGGTCCGGCCGCCCTCAAAACGCGCGGCAAACCACGGCGATTTGAGCGACTCCACTTTGATATGGCTCTTGCTCGACGGTGCGTGCACAAATTTGCCATCGCCAATGTAGATGCCCACATGCGAGTGCGGTTTGTTCAGCGTGTTAAAGAACACCAGATCGCCCGCTTCCAGATCCCGCGTTTCGACCGGCTTCGACAGCCGCGCCATCTCGGCCGCGTTGTGCGGCAGATTGATGCCCAGCGCATTCTTGTAGATGAAATACACCAGCCCGCTGCAATCCATCCCGGCCTCAGGGTTGGCCCCGCCAAATTGATAGTTCACGTCGAGCAGACTCAGCGCATATAACACCACTTCACGACGATCATCCGAATTGACGGTGATGGTACTGGTCGTGCGGTCTATCGGTTTGGGTGGCGGTGCGCTAGCGGTGGTGTTCTTGCGCGGGGCGCTGCCGCAAGCGGCCAGTACCAGCAGCAAGGGCGATAGATAAAGCCAGGCGGGCGCAGCGGTACGGGTCATGAACGTCTTTGGGTGATCGGCCGGTGGTGGCGCAAAGCATTGTAGCGCGCCACTTTGCCGCGTGGCACCCAGGCCATACAAACATGTCGTTACATATGCAACTGTCAAAGCATTAACCGCTTACTGGATTTTTCAGAAACAAAGTCTTATCGTAGTCCACGACGCGGCCCAGACCGCGCCACATCGCGTTGCTTCACTTGCACAAGAGGCCACCTATGTCCTGGAACCCTTTGTTTGATGAGTTCGTAAACCGCATGCGCAGCCATGCAATTCCCTTGCGATTGCAACTATGGAATGGCAGCCACTTCGATCTGGCCGCTGAACCCCGCGTCACCATCACCGCCAACAGCCTGGGCAGCCTGCGGCACATCATCCACCCCACGCTCGATAACCTCGGCAAAGCTTATGTGGAGGGTGATATCGATGTGAGCGGGCATGTAATGGATGTGGTGGCAGTGGCAGCGCGGCTGGCCGAAGCCAACAATTCCACCGAGCGCCCGTCCACCCGCGTGGCCGACCATACCCGGCAACTCGACAAAGATTCGATCAGTTATCACTACGACGTTTCCAACGAGTTTTATGCGCAGTGGCTGGACAAGGAAATGATCTATTCCTGCGCCTATTTCAAAACCGCCGACGACACGCTGGACGCCGCGCAAGAACAGAAGCTGGACCACATTCTGGCCAAGCTCAATCTGCGGCCGGGCCAGACGCTGTTGGACATAGGCTGCGGCTGGGGCGCTTTGATCATACGGGCGGCCCGCAAATACGGGGTGAAGGCACTGGGTGTGACGCTTTCGCAGAATCAATACGACTATGCCAGGGCGCGCATCGAGCGCGAAGGCCTGAGCGATGTGTGCGAAGTGCGCATTCAGGATTACCGCGATGTGACCGGCACGTTTGACCGCATCACCAGTGTCGGCATGTTTGAGCACGTGGGGCTGAAGAACCTGCAGACCTATTTCAAGCAAGTGAACAAATTGCTGGCCGACGGTGGCGTGGCCATGAACCACGGCATTACCAGCACCGACCCGGATTCAAAAAGCACCCCGTTTGGTGGCGGCGACTTTATTGATCGCTATGTGTTTCCCAATGGCGAGTTGCCCCATATCAGCCTGGCATTACGGGAAATGGCCAGCGCTGGACTGGAAGTGCTCGACGTGGAAAACCTGCGCCGCCACTACGCCTTGACGCTAGAACACTGGGCCGAACGCTTTGACGCCGCCAAAGAACGCGTACTGGCTTTGGCCGGTGAGCAACGCTATCGCATCTGGCGTATTTATCTGGCGGGTTGCGCCTATGGCTTCAGGCAGGACTGGATTGCACTGCACCAGATTCTGGCCACCAAGAGCGGCGGCCCGGAGATGAACAAACTGCCGCTGACACGCGATTATATGTACCGGCACCCGTAGCGACCGACGACGCGCATGTCACGCGTCGCATAGGGTGGGTCATGACCCACCGCCCAAAGCCAAAGCCAAAGCCGGGAACCGTAATCCTGTCCAGCCACACTGGTTGGTGGGTCAAGACGGGGACGCCGAGTCCCACCCTATGCGCAGCGGTTTTTCAGGCGATCGCTTAGGCAAAAAAAAGGGGGCGGATCTTTCGATCCGCCCCTGCCATTTAGCCATTCGAATTACGCAAGGAGAGCTACTGCAAATTTCCACTTACCACTTACCCGCTGCGGCGCTGGAGAAAGCAGCGCCACGGCGTTTTGATCAACCGAGGTTGATCGGCACGAAAATCTTGGCGTCGCCACGTTGTACCAGCAGGGCCACGTGGTCGCCAGCTTTCGCCATAAACGCTTTCAACTGATCCGCCGAAGTCACCGGCGTGCCATTAATCGCCAGCACGACATCACCCGGCTCTATCCCGGCGGCAGCGGCCGGGCCACTGGCCTGCTCCACCACCAGACCGGATGCAATGCCGGATTCTTGCTGTTCATCTTTGGACAAGGGCCGCACGGCCAGGCCCAGACGGCCATGGTCCGGTGTCTTGTCTTCCGCCGCCACCTTGGCGCCCTTGGCTTCCGAGATCTTTGCCGTCAGCGTCTGGGTTTTGCCATCGCGCCAGATTTCCAGCTTGGCATTGGTGCCCGGCGTGATATTGGCAATGCGCGGCGGCAGGTCGCTGGAGCTGATGATGGCTTGATCATTCAGCTTCAGAATAATGTCGCCCGATTTCAGGCCGGCTTTGGCACCGGCGCTATCCGGCTCAACGCCGCTGACCAGCGCGCCATTCGGCGTTTTCAGACCAAATGATTGCGCCAGCGACTGGTTCACATCCTGGATGGTTACGCCCAGACGACCGCGCGTTACCTTGCCGTGCGCCACGATTTGCTGTTCCACGTTCTTGGCGATATCGATCGGAATCGAGAACGACAAGCCCTGGAAGCCACCACTGCGCGAATAGATCTGCGCGTTGATGCCGATCACTTCGCCGTTCAGGTTAAACAGCGGGCCGCCCGAGTTGCCCGGGTTGATCGGCGCATCAGTCTGGATAAACGGGGTGTAGCCGCCATCGGGCAAGGAGCGCGATTTGGCCGAGATAATCCCGGCGGTCACCGAGTTCTCAAAGCCAAACGGCGAGCCTATGGCCAGCACCCAGTCGCCCACGCGGCTATTGGCCGGATCGCCCAGTTTGACGGTCGGCAGGTTGCTGGCGTTGATCTTGAGTACGGCGATATCGGTGTCTTTATCAAAGCCCAACACCTTGGCCACAAATTCGCGCTTGTCGGTCAACTTGACCGTCACTTCGCTGGCATCCGCCACCACGTGCGCATTGGTCAGCACGATGCCGTCGGCGCTGATGATAAAGCCCGAACCGAGCGCATGCGTCGGTTGTGCGCTACCGCCTTGCGGGGCACCGGGAATACCAAAGCGCCGGAAGAATTCATAGAACGGATCGTTCGGGTCAATCTGCGGCGCGCCACGTTGTTGTTGCTGCGCGGTCTTGACCTGGCCGGTCACGCTGATATTGACCACGGCCGGGCCGTTGCGCTGCACGATGTCGCTGAAGTTGGGCAGATTGCCTTGCACCACCGGCACGATCGGTGCGGTGCTGGCGGTCGCAGCGGCGACCGGCGTAGTTGCCTGAGCTTGCGGAAACAGGTGGCCGTTAAATCTGGCCACAGTAAAACCGAGCAGCCCGGCGATACCAAGGGCAATCGCAGACTGCTTCCAGGTACGAGGTTTGGTCATGGTTGCTCCTGTTCAGTAGGGGTTCAGTCGAACCGTTGCCGGCTAGACTAACCACCTGAGCTTAAACGGCTCTTAAAGAACAGACGCTTATGCCGCCACCACGGGGCTGGCCGTATTGGTAAAAATCACTTCGGCCGCCAGCCCGCCCAGCGATGAATCGCCCAGCACCACCAGCGCCTCGTTGCGCTCGGCAATGGCTTTAACGATGGCCAGACCCAGGCCACTGCCGCCCACGGTCATACCCGGGCGCCGATAAAATCGGTCAAACACGCGCTCACGTTCTTCCGGCGGAATGCCCGGCCCGCTGTCGCTGACGCGCATGAACGGATGCCCCGCGTTATCGATGCCGGTCAGCACATCCACCCGGCCGCCATGCGGGGTGTAGCGCACCGCGTTGGTGACCAGATTGCTCAGCAACACACGCACCGATTCCGGGTCCGCGGTCAGAAATGCCGTGTGGGCGTGCTCAGACAGGCCGATATCCAGTTCTTTGTCTTCGGCCAGGGTGTAATGGTCGGCCAGCACATTACCAGCCAGTTCCAGCAAATCAATCTGCACCGGCGGCCGCGCCTGGGCATCGGGCTCGGCCCGTGCCAGCGCCAGCAACTGCAGCAGCACGTGCGTGGCGCGTTCCAGCCCGGATTGCAGATTGTTCATCGCAATCTGGCGTTCTTCTTCGGTGGTGGCACGTTCCAGCATCTGCAATTGCAACTGCAGCGCCGTCAGCGGGGTGCGCAACTCATGCGCCGCGTCGGCGGTGAAATTGCGTTGCGCGCTCATGGCTTGTTCCAGCCGCGCCATCAAACTGTTGATTTCGTTAACCAGCGCACCGGCTTCTATCGGCGCGTGTTCCAGCGCCACCGGCTCCAAGGCCACCGGCGTGCGTGCGGCCACGGCGGCGGCGAGTTTTTCCAGCGGGCTAAGTCCGCGTCCAACCAGCCACCAGCCGATCACCGCCAGCAAAGGCAGCATGGCCAGAAACGGCATGATGGTGCGTAATGCCGCCATCAGCGCCAGCTGGTTGCGGATGCGCATGGGTTGCGCCACTTGCACCACCTGGTTATTGATCGGAATCGATATCGTGCGCCAGTCGCCATCGCGCGTTTCGACGGTGGCAAAGCCCAGCGTGGCACGATCGGGCAAGGAACGGCCGGGATGCGACATATAAATACGTACGCCGCGCTCATTCCACACCTGAATGACAAAATCAAAATCGCCGCGATCACGCGCGGGCGGTGGCAGGCTGCCAATAAAATTCTGGTCACGCAGCGCCAGTGCCATCTGGCGCAGCTGGTAATCAAACAGCTGGTTCACTTCCTGGCGCGCGCGATAAAAAGTGATGGCCGCACCCAGCGCAATCGCGCCGCACAACACCGCCAGCAGCGATGCGACCAGTTGTTTACGGATCGAGATCATGCCTGGCCTTTCGGCACAAAGTAGCCCACCCCGCGCAGGTTCTTGATCCATTCCGGCCCGAGTTTGCGGCGCAAGGCGTGGATATAGACTTCGACTGCGTTGCTGCCCACCTCTTCACCCCAGCCATACAGGCGTTCTTCCAGCTGCGCACGCGATAGCGGCACGCCAGGGCGTTCGGCCAGCGCCAGCAACACGGCGTATTCGCGCGCCGACAGCGTGACCAGCTCGCCCGCCAGGGTGACTTCGCGCGTGGCCGGGTTGATGCGCAAAGCACCGAGTTCGATTACCGGATCGGCGCGGCCGGCATGGCGGCGCAACACCGCGCGGATGCGGGCGGCCAGCTCGTCCAGATCGAAGGGTTTGACCACGTAATCATCGGCACCGGCGTCGAGGCCAGCCACGCGGTCGCTGACCGTATCGCGCGCCGTCAGGATCAGTACCGGGCGGCCGTCTTGTTTGCGGCGCATGCCACGCAGCAAATCAAGGCCGGATTTACGCGGCATCGACAGGTCCAGCAACACCAGTTCATGTTCGCCGCTGCCCAGCGCCAGCTCGCCCTCGCCGCCGTCGCGCGCCCAGTCCACCGTCATGCCCAGCGGCTTGAGGCCTTGTTGCACGGCGTCACCAATCATGGGGTCGTCTTCTACCAGCAAAACTCGCATGTGTTTGTCCTTATAAGCGAAGCCGATCCCGGCGAACGAGCCGTATTGTAAACATGCCACGCCCATTCCTGGCTAAAGCTTTGCGGCCGGGGTGACGGCATAAAAAAACGGACGCGCACAGTCGTCCGTTCTTACATAGCGCGCTATGCCTTTCGGCCAGCGCCGGTCATGGCAGCAGGCTCAGGCGGGCTTTTTCTTCAGGCAATCGCTCATAAAGGTTTTACGCGCATCGCCTTTCAGGGCCTGGGCCGAGGCGTTCTGATTACAGACCTTCATTTTGTCTTGTTGCGTTGCCGGCGCCGAGGCCGCAGCACTATCCGCTTTAAGACACGTGCTCATAAAACTTTTGCGCGCATCGCCGCTCAGGTTTTTGGTTTTGGCATCGGCATTGCAGGTTTTCATTTTGTCTTGCTGGCTATTGGCAGCCATGACTTGCGTTGAACACAACACGGCGGCAATCAGCAACAGGCTTGGCAGCTTCATCACATCTCTCCAGGGATGGTCTTCAAATCAGTCTTTGAATCGGACTTCAAGTCGTGCTCAGTGTAGCCAGGCTTTTGCGTCATGTATTGCCTGCCCTGCGCGTTTCAGAACGGATTGCCCAGCGTCAGGTAATAGCGCATCTGGCGGTTATCGCCGTACGCGGCCCCCAGATACAGCGGCCCAAGAAAAGTATCGACGCCGATATAGGCCACGCCAGAGTAATGCCAACCGGTCTCGGACTGATCATGCACATCCGAAACCTTGCCTGCTTCCGCCGCAAAACCCAGCCAGGTCGATTTGTTATCTGCCTGCAAAAACGGCATCGGTTGATATAGCGTCACGCGGCCATACAGCGAGTGCTCGCCCAATAAGGATTGATAGGCGTAGCTGGACATATTCATAAAGCCCCCCATCCAGCTGACATCGGCACTGCTGTTATTCACGTTGTGCGCCAGCCGCGCCTTGAACATGGCGTAGCCGCTCAAATGCCCCATCGAAAACGCCTGCTTGCCGGTCAATTCGGCCCGGCCATACGAATCGCCGTTTTGATCGCCGCTAATGGCCTGATACACCGAGGCGCGCAATTGCGTGCCGCTGGAAGGAAAATCCGCGTGGTCGAGCTGGTCATAGCTAAGCGAGGCCTGCACGCCCCAGTCGTGCTGGCGGATATCCTGAATCGCATTATCGCCAAACGAGTTCTCGCCTATCTGCCGCGTCAGATGAAAATACTCAGTCTGCAAACCGATGCGCGCTTCGCCATAGCGGCTGAAACCGGAACCAAGATCAATGCCCGCGGTTTCGCGGCGATAACGGTATTGCGAAACCTGCTTGCCATCCTCATACACCGCCAACGGGCTGGATTGCACGCTGGCATTGGGTGCGACAAAGGCGTAGCCATCGATTTGCAGCGGCTGATAAAACTCGCCGGACAAGGCCATGGTATCGCCCGCGCGCAAACTTACGTCCATTTCGCCACCGAGCGAATTCATCCACGTGCGGCGATAGCGCATCAAAAAGGCATAGGGCGAGGAATCATCAAAATCAGTGCCCAGCGCCAGCCCGAAATTAAGGTAATTGGGCCCCCAATCTTTTTCTACCGGCACCAGTCGCAATTTCTGCCCGGCACCGTCATCGATCAATTCGTAATCCAGTTGCGAGAAATCGCCGCGCGCATACAGCCGTTGCAACTGCTGATTGAAATTGTCGCCTTCAAAGCGCTTGCCGGTAGCCACTTGCACATTGCGCGACAATACATCCGGATTAACCCGGCTCATCTTGGCGACTTCAATGTTCTCAATGGGCTTGGGATGCAAACGCCGCGCCTGGCGCGCGGCTTCCCACGCGTTGTATTCGTCTTCGGGCAAGGCATAACGCTGCAATTTGGCCAATTGCAAACGCGCGCCCTTCTCACCGATCACCATCAGGTCGCGGGCGCGATTAAATGCCACGCTTTCGATATTGCCCAGCGGCGGGGTAATCAACACGTCGGCGCTTTTCAGACTGTCGATTTGCGGCCGCTCGTTTTGCACTATCATCAGCCGGGTGTATTGCTCCGCCACATTAAAAATGGTCTGGATACCATCACGCTTGAGCGGCGGCATCGCCACATCCACGGCGATCACCACATCGGCACACATCTTGCGCGCCACATCCACGCCCAGATTACGCGACAGGCCGCCGTCCACCAGCAATTTGTCGGAACGCGGCACCGGCGGAAACACGCCCGGCACCGCCATGCTGGCGCGCATGGCGGTGACCAGATCGCCATCGCCCATCACGACCATTTCACCGGTTTCCAGATCGGTGGCCAGCGCACGGAACGGCACCGCCAGTTGATCAAAATTAGGGGCAGTGCCGGCGTAGGTCAGATCACGCAATACGATCTCGATCTTTTGCGTATCCATCGCCGATTTGGGCAGCGCCAGGCTCAGGTCATCGCGCACGCCCACATCGATCGGAGCCAGATGCAAGTTGTCATCCTGCTTGGCGCGATACGACATTTGCTGGCGCGGCAGGCCCGAGGTGAACAATTGATCCCAATCGGTGACATCGGCTTTATCGCTCATGCTGGCGGCGGTCTGGCCCGCGGCATAGCCGCCGCCGACCAGCGCACCGATGCTGGTGCCGACGATGCAATCAACCGGAATATGGTTGTCTTCCAGCACCTTGAGGACGCCGATATGCGCCAGGCCGCGCGCACCGCCACCGCCCAGCACCAGGCCTATGCGCGGGCGTTTGCGCGCCACCGGCGCACTGGCAGCGCTGCTCAAGGCCGGCGCGCTGGCCGTCAAAGCCGCGGGTGCGCTGGCAATCGGCGCGGTGGACAAGGGCTGGCTGGTGGCTGGCGTAACGGAAACCGGGATGGAAACGGTTGCGGGCGTCAGTGCGGGTGCGGCGGTGGCGTCTGCCGCCCAGGCCGGGGTGGCGACGCTCAAACACAGGGCGGCCAGCGCAGCGGCGCGGGCCCAGACAACAAGGTGATCAGCAAAGCGATTCATGCGGCTCGCAGTTAAACAAAAGGTCGGCGGATCAACAATCTGGCGCGTGGACGCTGCGCCCGCGTAAAGCCTGAGCAATGTCCACGAACTGCAGGGCCAGTGTCAATCAGCGCCGACCCTTGTTTAGCGCTTCAATTTCAGTCCGGACAAGGCGGCGGCCAGCGCATTTTGCGGCTCGGCGGGCTGCTGGCGTTGCACGTGGCGTTTGTCGCCCTTGCTCATGCCCTGCGCCTGCACGCCGCTTTCGTTGGCGCGCTTCTGGCTGTCGTCGCTCAAACGCATGGTGAGCGCAATGCGTTTACGTTTGGCATCCACTTCCAGCACTTTGACCTTGACCACATCGCCCGCCTTGACCACTTCGCGCGGGTCTTTGACGAACTTTGTACTCAGCATCGAGATATGCACCAGGCCGTCCTGATGCACGCCAATATCCACAAACGCGCCAAAGTTGGTGACGTTGGTAATCACGCCTTCCAGCACCATGTCGACCTGCAGATCGGCAATCTCTTCCACGCCCTCGGCAAAGCTGGCGGTTTTGAACTCGGGGCGCGGATCACGACCCGGTTTTTCCAGCTCTTGCAGGATGTCTTTGACGGTGGGCAAGCCAAAGCGCTCATCGGTCAGCTCGGCCGGTTTCAGCTGTTTGATAAAGCTCACGTCGCCAATCAGCGATTTAACCGGGCGATTCACCCGCGCCACAATCTTGTCTACCAGCGGATACGCTTCCGGGTGGACCGCGGAGGCATCCAGCGGATTGTCGCCATTCATTACGCGCAAAAAGCCAGCCGCTTGTTCGAAGGTTTTCTCGCCCAGGCGCGGCACTTTCAGCAGTTCTTTGCGATTGCGAAACGCGCCGTTGCTATCGCGCCAGTTGACGATCTGCTGCGCCAACGTCGCATTCAGGCCCGAGATACGCGTCAGCAGCGGCACCGACGCCATGTTCACATCCACGCCCACGGCGTTGACGCAATCTTCCACCACCGCATCGAGCGAGCGCGCCAGATCCAGCTGGTTAACGTCATGCTGATACTGGCCCACGCCAATCGACTTGGGATCGATCTTGACCAGTTCGGCCAGCGGGTCTTGCAAGCGGCGCGCAATCGACACCGCCCCGCGCAACGACACATCCAGCGTCGGAAATTCTTTGGCCGCCAGCTCGGAGGCCGAATACACCGAGGCACCGGCTTCGGACACCACCAGCTTGGTCAGCTTCAGCTCGGGGTATTTCTTGATCATCTCGGCCGCCAGCTTGTCGGTTTCGCGGCTGGCGGTGCCGTTACCGATGGCGATCAGCTCCACCTTGTGTTTGCTGGCCAGTGCGGCCAGCACGGCAATGGATTCATCCCACTGCCGCCGTGGCTCATGCGGATACACAGTGTGCGTATCCAGCAGCTTGCCAGTGGCGTCGACCACGGCCACCTTCACGCCGGTGCGGATGCCAGGATCGAGGCCCATGGTGGCGCGCGGGCCAGCCGGGGCGGCCAGCAACAGGTCTTTCATATTGTTGGCGAACACCTGGATGGCGGCGCCTTCCGCGCGTTCGCGCAACTGGTTGATCAGTTCGGCTTCGAGGCTGAGCGCGATCTTGGCACGCCAGGTCAGGCGCACGGTGTCTTGCAGCCATTTGTCCGCTGCACGGCCCTGATTTTCAATGCCAAAGCGGCGCGCGATTTTCAGCTCGCACACGCCCGGGCCGGTGGGCTTGGCGGTCTCGTCCAGTTCTTCTGGCAGTGGCAATGCCAAGGTCAGAATGCCTTCGTTACGGCCCCGCAACACCGCCAATGCGCGATGCGAGGGTACGTCACGCCACGGTTCGTCGTATTCAAAGTAATCGGAGAATTTGGCGCCCTCTTCCGCCTTGCCTTCCACCAGCCGGGTTTTGACGTGCGCTTGCGTGGCTACATGTTGCCGCAGCGCCCCGACCAGTTCGGCGTCTTCCGAGAACTGCTCCATCAGGATGGCGCGCGCGCCGTCGAGTGCGGCTTTGGCATCGGCCACGCCTTTTTCGGCATCGACAAACGCGGCGGCGCTGGCTTCGGGGTGTTGCGTCGGGTCGCTCAGCAGACCTTGCGCCAGCGGGTCCAGCCCGGCTTCGCGCGCAATCTGCGCCCGGGTGCGGCGCTTGGGTTTGAACGGCAAATACAGATCTTCCAGCCGTTGCTTGTTATCGGCCGTCAACAACGCCGCTTGCAGTTCCGGGGTGAGCTTGCCCTGCTCTTGCACGCTGGCAATCACCGCGCCACGGCGGTCTTCCAGCTCGCGCAGATAGCGCAATCGCACTTCCAGATTACGCAACTGGGTGTCATCCAGACCCCCGGTTACTTCTTTACGATAACGCGCAATAAACGGCACGGTGGCGCCTTCGTCCAGCAACTGGACGGCGGCGGTGACCTGGGCTTCGCGACAGGCGAGTTCGTCCGCCAGGCGTGCATTGATAGCAGGCAGCATGCTCACAATTCCTTGATTCTTGATTTCGCCGGGGCGATCAGTGACGGGCAGCGCCCAGCAGTTCGGCCACCACGGCCATCGCGCCCAAACGCGCGTTATCCACCACGGCCCACAGCGTGACGGTCTTGCCATCGGCGCTGACTTCTACCTGGCTGATCCACACCAGATCGGCGCCGATCACGTCTTGCGGCGTGGCGATGCCCGCCGGGCCTTCGGCGTCCAGCACAAACAAACCGCTGCTGGCGCGCAGGGCGGCAATTACGGCTTCTTTGCTGGTTTCCTGGATCAGGCGCACCGCCAGGGTAGCGCCATGGCCAAAGAACAACGGCACTTGTACGCGTTGCACGCTATCGAGCAGCGGCGCGCCCAGCTGCTGGTTAACCACATTGCGGATATGTTCGGATTGCTGTTGCGGCAGCGGGAACAGATTGAAAGCCAGGCGTTTGGCGAATGCGCCATTTTCGATTTCGGCATTGGCAAACAGCGCGCGGGTCTGGCGCGACAGCGTGTCCACGCCGCCCTGGCCTTGCGACGAGGCCGATTCCATCAGCGTGGCGTGGGCCCGCGCAATCGACAGACCATTGAGCGCAGCCAGCGGGCGTGCCAGCACGGCAAACGAGGCCAGCGGCGCAGTGGCATCCAGCAAGCGGCAACCGGCGGCTTTGGCGGCGGGCGCGTATTGCTTCATTTCGTCGCGGCTGCCGGCAAATACGGCCACCGATGCTTGCGACCAGTCGAAACCGTCGGCGGCTTCGATGATGGTGTCTTCACCCCGGAACGTGACCACCGAGCCATCTTCGTCGGCGGCCAGTGCAAAAATCTCGTCCACCGAGACCGGGCTTTCGGCCAGCACTTCAAGCAGGGTGTCGCCAAACGGGCCGTGAGCGCCAAAGATGGCCAGTTTCAGGGGAGCTGCAGACATCGGTCATTCCTTTCAAGCTGTGGAGCAAAAAACAAACAGGGCGCCAAACGCGCCCTGTCTTCTTTGAGCAATCCGCGATTTTACAACGCGGCGACCACGGCGTCGCCCATCTCGCTGCACGACACCTTGTTGGTGCCGGCTTCAAAGATGTCGCCCGTGCGATAACCCTGCGCCAACACGGCCTTGACCGCGTTTTCCACGCGTACTGCTGCGGCTTCGTTATTGCCGGAATAACGCAGCAACATGGCCAGCGACAGGATGGTGGCCAGCGGGTTGGCCAGGTTTTTGCCGGCGATATCGGGCGCGGAGCCATGGCTGGGCTCGTACATGCCCTTGTTGTTCTGGTCCAGCGACGCCGACGGCAGCATACCGATGGAACCGGTCAACATCGAAGCCTCGTCCGACAGGATGTCGCCAAAGATGTTACCGGTGACCATCACGTCAAATTGCTTGGGATTACGCACCAGTTGCATCGCGGCGTTATCCACATACATATGGCTGAGCGCCACATCCGGATATTCCTTCGCCACATCGGTGACGATTTCTTTCCAGAACTCGGTGGTTTCCAGCACGTTGGCCTTGTCGACCGAACACAGCTTTTTCTGGCGCTTTTGCGCGGCCTTGAACGCCACGTGCGCAATCCGGCGGATTTCGCTTTCGCTGTAGCGCATGGTGTTAAAGCCTTCGCGCTCGCCCGCTTCGTTAACGTGCACGCCGCGCGGTTGGCCAAAGTAGATATCGCCGGTCAGCTCACGCACGATCAGGATATCCAGGCCGGACACCACTTCGGGCTTCAGCGTCGAGGCATTGGCCAGCTCGGGGTACAGAATGGCCGGGCGCAGGTTGGCAAACAGATTCAGATCTTTGCGGATGGCCAGCAGACCGCGCTCGGGCCGCAGCGGGCGGTCCAGCGTGTCATATTGCGGGCCGCCGACGGCGCCCAGCAGCACGGCGTCTGCGGCGCGTGCCAGGTCTTGCGTTACCTGCGGATAGGGCGCGCCGTACTGGTCATAAGCCGCGCCACCCAGCGGGGCGGTTTCGGTTTCAACCTTCAGGCCGTCGCTACGCAGCACGTCCAGCACGCGCGTGGCTTGTGCAATGATTTCGGGGCCGATGCCGTCGCCGGGCAGAATCAGGATCTTCATGTTGGGGTATCGCCGTTTAAACAAAAATCCGGGCCCTGCCGCCGTACTGCACGGCAAGAAACCGGATTTTGATCGTGGGTAATATCAGCTGTGCGAGAGCTTGTAGTTCACATCGCAATCGGTCAGGACTATGACGCGCGGATGGGTCTGCAACAGTGATGCGGGAATTTCAGTGGTGATCGCGCCGTTGAGCGTGCGATCAAGGATTTCGGCTTTTTCCTGACCCTTGACCACCAGCAGAATGGCCTTGGCGTGCAGGATGGAACCCATGCCCATGGTCACCGCGTGGGTGGGCACTTCGTCCAGCGAGTTAAAGAAGCGCTTGTTGGCTTCGCGGGTATCTTCTTTCAGCGTGACCTTGTGGGTAAACCGAGAGAGCGATGTGTCCGGCTCGTTAAAGCCGATATGGCCATTGTGGCCGATGCCCAGCAACTGCATGTCGATGGGGCCCAGCTGATACATCATTTCGTCGTAACGACGGCATTCGGCTTCGATGTCGGGCGCATTGCCGTTGGGCACATGCGTATTGGCCGGCTCGATGTCGATATGGTCGAACAGATTACGTTGCATAAAGCTGCGGTAAGACTCGGCGTGCGACACCGGCAAACCTACGTATTCGTCCAGGTTAAAGGTACGGGCTTCTTTAAAGCTGACCAGGCCTTGCTGGTAGCTCTTGACGATTTCCTGGTACAGACCGACCGGTGTACCCCCGGTGGCCATCCCCAGTACGGCGTTGGGTTTGGCGCGTACCACCGACAGCATCAGATCGGCAGCAACGCGATCCAGCTCGGACTGGTTTTTGAATTTATGCAGGATCATGGTTTTCGTTTCCCATCTGGTTTATTGAAGCATCACAAGTTGCTGTGAGCGCAAGCCCGACGGGGATCGATGTCATTTGAAGTCTGCATGCGTCGCCCATCCAGGTCTTGCCGTGCCCGGCCACTGTGTCGTGGCTATGTTTTTGGGTACCACACATACATCGCGCGTCCCGGGCTGGATCGCGCAAAGCGCCAATGTTACTCCGAAATCAATTGCTTTCGGCATATTGACGGGGCAAATGCAGCAGATGGACAACGAAGGGTAAAAGGCGGGGCGGCGCGACTTTGCGTGCCTGGCGCGCCCTTAGAACACGCCAGCAAGCGCCAGCCGCAGCCGCCCGCCCTCGATCAAACACCGCGCAGCGACTGATCAGCCAAACAGCCAGGGTTGCGCTTGTTTGTGCTTTGCTTCAAACGCCTTGATCTCGTCGGCGTGTTGCAGCGTCAGGCCAATCTCATCCAGACCGTTGAGCATGCAGTGCTTGCGGTGGCCGGTGATGTCAAAGCCAAACACAGCGCCCGACGGCGTGGTGACCGTTTGCGCGGCCAGATCGATATGCAGGGTGTAACCGTCAGCAGCGGCGGTTTCAGCAAACAACTGGTCGACCGCAGCCTCGGGCAACACGATAGGCAGCACGCCGTTCTTGTAGCAGTTGTTAAAGAAGATATCGGCAAAGCTCGGCGCAATCACCGCGCGAAAGCCATAGTCTTCCAGCGCCCACGGCGCGTGTTCACGCGAGGAGCCACAACCAAAGTTGTCGCGCGCCAGCAGCACTTGCGCGCCTTTGTAACGCGGCTGGTTCAGCACAAAGTCCGGGTTGAGCGGACGCTGGCTGTTATCCATGCCCGGCTCGCCGTGATCCAGATAACGCCACTCGTCAAACAGGTTGGGGCCAAAGCCCGAACGCTTGATCGACTTGAGAAACTGCTTGGGGATGATGGCATCGGTATCGACGTTGGCACGGTCGAGCGGACACACGAGCCCATCCACTTGGGTAAACGCTTTCATGGCAGATCCTTACTTGCCCTCGATCTTCTCACCCACTTTCTGCAGATCCTGGCCAAAACCATGCACGGTGTTACAGGCGGTCAAGGCACAAACAGCAATTACAACGATCAACAGGGATTTCATGGGTGTTAAGACTCCGCAAGTGTATGAATTAAAAGCTGATGGCCACCGGCCTCAGGCAAATGTGCGGACGTCGACAAAATGGCCGGCGATGGCAGCGGCTGCTGCCATCTCGGGGCTGACCAGGTGGGTACGTCCCCCCTGGCCCTGCCGACCTTCAAAGTTGCGGTTGGAGGTGGACGCACAGCGTTCACCCGGTTCCAGCCGGTCCGCGTTCATTGCCAGGCACATCGAGCAGCCAGGCTCACGCCATTCGAAACCGGCGGCGACAAAAATCTTGTCCAGGCCTTCGGCTTCGGCCTGCTGTTTTACCAGACCGGAGCCCGGCACCACCATTGCCAGCTTCACATTGGCGGCCTTCTGGCGGCCTTTGGCCACGGCGGCGGCGGCGCGCAAATCTTCGATGCGCGAATTGGTACAGGAGCCGATAAACACTTTGTCGATCTGGATTTGCTCGATCGGCGTATCCGCCTGCAGGCCCATATAGCTGAGCGCGCGTTCCAGGCTGGCGCGCTTGACCGGGTCTTCCAGCTGCGCCGGGTTCGGCACTTTGCCGCCGACGGTGGTCACTTGCTCGGGCGAGGTACCCCAGGTCACTTGCGGTTCGATCTTGCTGGCGTCGAGCTCAACCACTTTGTCGAAAGTGGCGCCTTCGTCGGACACCAGCGTTTTCCAGTAGGCGACGGCGGCATCCCATTGCTCGGCCTTGGGCGAGAACGGACGGTCTTTCAGGTATTCGACGGTCTTGTCATCCACCGCCACCATACCGGCACGAGCGCCCGCTTCGATCGCCATATTGCACAAGGTCATGCGGCCTTCCATCGACAGGCTACGGATGGCCGAACCGCCAAATTCGACGGCATAACCGGTGCCGCCGGCAGTGCCGATTTCGCCAATGATGGCCAGTGCCACATCTTTGCCGGTGACGCCGTGGCCCAGTTCGCCTTCCACTTTGATCAGCATGGCTTTGGATTTTTTGGCGGTCAGCGTTTGCGTGGCCAGCACGTGTTCCACTTCCGAGGTACCGATGCCATGTGCCAGCGCGGCAAAGGCGCCGTGGGTGGAAGTATGGCTATCGCCACAGACTACGGTCATACCGGGCAAGGTAGCGCCGTTTTCCGGGCCCACCACGTGCACGATGCCCTGGCGCAAATCCTTGAACGGAAAATACGCTTTGGCGCCGAAATGCTTGATATTGCTGTCCAGCGTTTCAACTTGCTGGCGCGAAATCGGGTCCTGGATGCCCAGTTCCCAATGATCGGTGGGGGTATTGTGGTCAGCCGTGGCCACTACGGAATCCACGCGCCACGGCGTGCGATTGGCCAGACGCAGGCCTTCAAACGCTTGCGGGCTGGTTACTTCGTGGACCAGATGGCGGTCGATATAGATCAGACAGGTGCCATCGTCGGACTGGCTTACCACATGGGATTGCCAGAGTTTGTCGTAAAGCGTCTGTGCAGCCATTTTGCTTATCCTGAGAGACCGCATTGCGATGCGGCTTGGTTTGCCTGCCTTGATGGCGTATCGCGCCGGGCAAGCAGCGCGCAACGTCGGCAGAGCCAGTAATGCGTTGAGGGAACAGAGAACCTGGCTCGCAGCTTAGAACTTTGTTGTAACAGCAACAAGGCGGTGATTTATACTGGTATTAATACTACCCGGTAACAGGATGAAGCATGTCGATCCAGCGTCAGGCCCTCGGGGCTTTTTTGATGGCCACACGGCAGAAATGCCAGCCCGCTGCGTTTGGTTTTCCGCACGGGCAACGGCGCCGCACCCAAGGCTTGCGCCGCGAAGAAGTGGCGCAGCTGGCCGACATCAGCCCCACCTGGTACACCTGGATTGAGCAAGGGCGCGAGATCAACGTATCGGGCAAAGCGCTCGACCGGCTGGCGTTGGCGCTGCGCATGGACAAAACCCAGCGCGCCTATCTGTTTGAACTGGCTGGCCAGCACGATCCCAACGCGCCGCAAGCCGCCGATGAAATCGCGCCGCTGGCCTTGCAGCAAATCGTCGATGACTTTGCCATGCCCGCCTACGTGCTGGGCCGGTTCTGGGATGTACTGGCGTGGAATGGCGGCGCGCGCGATCTGTTTGGTGACTGGCTCGATGCCGCCCTCGCCCCCAATCTGCTGCGCTTTGTGTTTCTGGACCCGCACGCGCGCAGCCTGGTGCAGGATTGGGAAACGCGCGCGCAACGCATCGCGGCTGAATTCCGCGCCGATAGCCGCGATCATCTGGAAGATCCGGCTTTCCATCAATTGCTGACCGAGTTGCAGCAAGGCAGCCCCGAGTTTGCCCAATACTGGAAACGCTATGACGTGCTGGAGCGCCACGGCGGCGAGCGCGGCTTTAACCATCCCGCGCGCGGCGCGCTGGCCTTGCGCCAGATGACATTTCAGCTGGTAGACCAGGAACATCTGAAGCTGGTGTTGTTGACGCGCCCATAACGCCATTCGCCTTGCACAGCGCGACGGGCGCCACTACGCTGCAACTCTTTTCGCCGTTGGCGGGTTTGATGAAACTGATTCGACTGCTGGCGGCCACCGCCGCCCTTGTTCTTGGCAACGCCTGTTGGGCCGCGCCGTCGTGCCAGAGCGTGGTGTACGCCCTTAACGCCACGCTCAATCCGCGCCTGGCCGATCCGGATGCGCTGGCGCAAACGCTGACGACCTTGCAGCAGACGGGCCATCTGCCCGATCGCTACGTCACCAAACGCCAGGCGCAAGCCGCCGGCTGGCAATCGGGTAGCAGTTTATGGCGCGTATTGCCGGGCAAAGCCATCGGCGGCGATCGCTTTGGCAACCGCGAACGACGGCTGCCAGCCGGGCAATATCAGGAAGCCGATCTTGATTACCGCGGCGGCAAACGCGGCGCGCGACGCTTGATCATCAGCCGCGACGGCCAACGTTATGTCACCGTCGATCACTACCAGACTTTTATCCAGGTTCCGCCATGTCAGTAAATCCCGCCCGCCCCGTCAAAGAAGCCACGCTGGTCAACGTGCATACGGTGGCCGAGGTGTATGCGCAACTGGTGCAGCAACTCGATTTTCCGGCTGATTTTGGCTACAACCTGGATGCCTTGTATGACGTGCTCACCGGAGCATTGCCGGGGCCGGTACGCATTATCTGGCGCGATGCGCTGGCTGCCAGAGCGGCGTTGCCCCGGCATGACTTTGAAGACGTGTTGGGCGTGTTCAATGACGCCAGCGGCGAGCGCGATGATCTCGAAATCGTACTGACCTGAGCCCTCACCCCGCGCTTAGATCAGTAGATCAGTCTTTCAATCGCGCAAGGTAGCGATCAATTGCAGTTCTTCCGCGCTAAAGCCAGCCTGCAATCGTGCTGGCTGGTTCAGTGCGCCACGAAACGCCGGGGCTTCATGCTCACGCAGCAATTGCACAAAAGTTGCCACCGGCTCCAGTCCCCGCTGTTCACAGCACCAGTGATACCAACGATTGCCGATGCGAACATGGCCGATTTCATCACGCAGAATGACATCGAGGATGTCGCAGGCGCGCTGATCACCCACCCCACGCAAGCGCGCCTGTATGCCTGGCGTGACGTCCAGCCCGCGCGCTTCCATGATGCGCGGCACCAGTGCCATGCGCGCCAGCACATCGTGATCAGTGCGTCTGGCCATCGTCCACAGCCCGTCATGCGCCGGGAAGTCGCCGTATTCATGACCATAGCTGTGTAGGTGCTCACGCAACAGATTGAAGTGCAGCGCTTCTTCTTGCGCCACTTGCAGCCAGTCGACGTAGTAATCAAATGGCATATCCCGAAAGCGATAGAGCGCGTCCAGTGCAAGGTTGACCGCGTTGAATTCAATGTGCGCGATAGCATGGATCAGTGCAGCGCGGCCTTCGGCACTCCCCAGACCACGCTGCCCCACTTGCTTGGGCGGCACCAGCAGCGGGCGCTGCGGGCGGCCGGGGCTGGACAGGCGCTGCGGCGGTGCCGCCGCGGGGTCGAAAATCAGCGTACCGAGTGGGGCAATCGCAGCGACGCGACGCATTTTCTCATTGATATCGCATTCCAATAAGGCGGCTGAAATTTCGGTAAGGAAATCGCTCATTTCGCTTTTATTTCAAGAAGTTTCGTGCAACAAGACGTAATTAATAACCAGCCCAAAAACCAAAAACTCACGTGATTATGCCGGGGCGGCGTCAGTAAGATGACGTCATCCTATTTTTTAATCATTTGGCATAAATCGGCACACACACAGGAGGCCCCCATGAACTTCCCCATGGATAACCCGAGGGAAATAAGACGTCAAACCGGACTCAACCAGCAAGAATTCTGGAGCCGGATAGGCGTAACCCAAAGCGGTGGATCGCGTTACGAAAGCGGGCGCAGCATGCCGCGCCCGGTGCAGGAATTATTGCGCATCGTGCATCTGGAACAAATCCCGTTAGAAGACTTGAGCGGCGAAGACCTACGCGTTTTGCGCTTTCTCAAAGAATACAAACCCGAACTGTTCGAGACCTTGCGAAAAGCAGCCCATGAACGCCTACATCCTCGCCCCGCTGCTGCTATGCGCGTACCGGTTCGCGAAGTCTGATCCGACCGCAGTTCCCCACCCGGCGTTAGACGCTGAGTTTCACTTCCAGGCCTTGAGTAGCGATCCGCGCTGCCAGGGCCTGCATCCAGTCAGCATCTGCTGCTGACAGACGCGGTGCCATCGGCTGCAATGAAGGCCGCGCCAGTCCATATAGCAAAACGCCGCGCAAGCCCGGCGCTTGTTGCTTCATCTGCCCGACAAACTCCACATACCCTGCCAGTTCGGCCTCGCTCGGCAACTGGCCGTCCAGCGCAAACATACAGGTCTGCACCCAGGTCGCGCAGCGCGCGCTGGCCGCGACCAGATGCCGCGCCACCGCGTCACGCTTGAGTTGCACCCGATTAACCGGGCTGAAGCCGTCCTGCGGTGCACGATCGATCTTGAACCAGAGTTCGCCGTTGATGCGGCCGATATGCTCAAGCACCTGCAGCACTTCGGGCTTGTACATCTGGCTGCCATTGCTGATGACCACCAGCTTGATCTGCCCCAGCAAACCAAACGCCGCCAGTTGCCGCTCCACCACCCGCAGTGCCGGGCCAAATTCCGGGCTCATGGTGGGTTCACCATTACCGGAAAACGCCACGTCATTGATGCGGCGCGCATTTTCGGGCACCCGGGTTTGCATGAAGTCACCATGCACGATTTGCGTGAGCATGGCGCGCAGTTCGTCTTCGAGCTGCGCCAGATTGATTGGTGGCGGCCCGCCGCGCTGCAAATCCGGCACCTGGCAATATACACAGGCCCAGTTACAGGCGTTATTCGGATTCAGATTTACGCCGATCGACACCCCACCAGCGCGCCGCGACACCACCGGATATATATAAGTAAAACCGGCGCTATCACGGGCATGGTCGTCAGTGCGCAGCACCGCGCCGGAAGGCGATAGCGGCTGCAAGGGAATCACTTCAGGCATGGGCAGGCGTCCGCACCAGCAGGATGGGCACGCTGGCATGGCGCATCACGCCTTCAGCCACGCTGCCGAGCAAAAGATGGGTCAAGCCGCTATAGCCGTGCGTGCCCATCACCAGCACGTCGGCCTTCCAGCTGGCCGCGTCGTCGACGATGCTGCGCGCCAGATTGCCACCCCAGGCTTCCAGCAACGCGGTCTCGGCGCTGATGTTTTGTTCAGCCAGCACCGCGGCGTGCCTGGCCAGCAGTTGCTCACCGCTTTTACGCAGCGAATCCTGCAACTGCGGCACATCAAGGAATTCATTCGCGCTCCAGGCGAACTGCGCCAGATCAATCACATGCACCAGCCGCACGCAGGCATGCTGGTCAAGGGCAAAGCGGATGGATTCGCGCAGGGCGGCGGCGCTGGTGGCGCTGTCGTCCACAGGAACCAGAATACGTTGGTACATGGTTAATTCCTCCTGTTGCCGGTGAGACGGGTATGTTGTTGTGCTTGCCAGTCTAGCAGATCGGCCCCGCCCGTCTGCCCCTGTGCCGCTGTGCTACAGCGGCGCTGGTTGCGGCGGCGCAGGCATCCGAATACACTCGATTGCACCGTTCCGGCATACCCCAAACACATTATGGCCCGCATCAAACTAGAACCGCCGCAATGGGTGGACTTTGCCACTGAACTGACCATACGGGTGACCGATATCAATTATGGTGGCCACCTGGGCCACCAGGAATTGATCGGCCTGATGCATGAAGCCCGCGTGCAGTACTTTGCGCATTACGATCAAACCGAGACCGGCCGCGCAGGCGAGCCTGGCATCATCATGAATGACCTTGCCGTGATGTATCGCAGCGAGGCATTTCTGGGCGAAACGTTGCAGATATCCATGGCCGGTGCGGAACCCTGGCGCGCCGGCTTCGATCTTTATTACACCGTCAACGCGTTGAGCGCCACCGCCGCCCCCCGGCTGGTTGCCGTCGCGAAAACGGGGATCGCATTTTTCGATTACAACGCACGCAAACTGGCCAGCATGCCCGCCGCCTGGGCGGCCAGACTGACACGCCCACCACAGGATTGAAGCAGTATGAAAAAGTATGCCAACAACAGCGCCGAAGCCATGGCGCGCCTCCTCGTCATGCAGATGATGTGTGACGGCAATTTCGACCCTGCTGAAATCGACGAACTCGAGCATTTGCGTGTGTACGAAGCGCTCGATATTTCGCGCAAAGGGTTTATTACCGTGCTGCAGGATTACTGCAACGATCTGAGCGACGATGCCTCGGAGGACGGCAATATCCGTCTGGTTGACGCCGAGCGGATCGACCAGTTGCTCGATAGCGTGGACGACCCGCGCAAACGCCTGATGGTGGCGGCGATCGCGCTGGGCATTGCGCGCTCGGACAATGATTTCAGCGATGTCGAGCTGGTGGTGTTCCGCCATATGCTCAAGCGCTGGCATTTGACGCTGGAAGATCTGCAATCGGCTTTCGCTGATTAAGCGCGACCAGGCGGGCGCGCCGGGCATGGGCCGGGCGTGCCGCGCGACAAGCCGCGAGGGGGCTCGCGGCTTTGTTATACCTACCGATTCTGCAAAGCGGTTCCGATATCTATAAAAACAGGCGCGTAAATCGGCGCGCCGCCGGTGGAGACTCCCTGGTATGCAATGGATCGATCAATTCCATGCGGCGCTGGAGCGCTCGCTGCTGTTTTCTCTCAATCGCAAATTCGCCTTCCTCTATCTATTACTGTTGTTTCCGCTGCTACTGACCCTGCTGGCCAGCCAGGCGCATAGCCAGCTCAGCGCGGTCATCCAGGCGCACGGCCTCGATGCGCGCACCGCCGCTGACTTGAATGCCAGCCTTGAGCACCTGGCTTTGTGGGGCTGGTTACTGTTGGCGGGCGCCGCGCTGTTTATTACCGTGCAGGTGATCTACTTCAATTTCTGGATCGCGCGCCCGGTGGGGGCCATTACGCGGGTGTTTAATGAAGTGGCGCGCGGCGAAGGCGATTTGTCGCGCGACGTGCCCGAGATCACCAACGATGAGATCGCCCAACTGGCGCAAAGCTGTAACCGCTTTCTGGCCAAGCAACGCGAAGTGATCGCCAGCGTGCAGACCATGACGGTCGGCATCGCGCTGGAAGCCGCCAAGTCGCTGAAAAACATCAAGGATTCGGCCAGCTCAACCCAGGAACAGGATCAACTGGCGCAAACCGTGGTCGATGCCAGCAATGGCACCACCCAAGGCATCAATCAGGTTTCGGTGCGCACCCAGGATATCAGCACTACCACCCAGCAAAACCTGAATATGGCGCGCGCTTCCTATGCCGAACTACAGGATGTGACCGCACGCATCCACGCCATCAGCACCCGTATCGCTACCTTCAATGAGACGGTGGACGGGCTGAACCAGCGTTCCGCCAGCATCAAGTCCATCGTCGATCTGATCAAGGAAATTGCCAGCCAGACCAATCTGCTGGCGCTGAACGCCGCCATCGAAGCCGCCCGCGCCGGTGAAACCGGCCGCGGTTTTGCCGTGGTGGCGGATGAGGTGCGCAAACTGGCCGAGAAGGTTGGCGTTGCCACCGACGACATCTCGCACAATATCGACAATATGCTGGCGCAAGTGGCAGAAACGCTGGATGAAACGCATCTGATCACGCACGACGCGCAGCACACGCGGCAGGTGGTAGAAAGCGCCTCAGCGCAATTTGCCCGCATGGTGACCGACTTTGAGCAAACCTCCAGCGCCCTCACCGGCATCGCCGCCACGCTGGAAGAATTCAGCGTCGCCAACGACCAGGTCAACCTTAACGTGACGCAAATCCATGATTTGTCGCTGGCGGTCAACGAGCGCATGACGCGCTCGGCGCAATCGTCGCAAGACCTGGCGCGCGCGGCCGAACGGGTGCAGGAACTGATCGGCCGCTTTACCGTCGGCCAGGGCGACCTGGACGGCAATATCCAGTTGGCCAGCCAGATGCGCGACCAGGTGCAACAACGTATCGAGGCTTTGGCGAATTCGGGCGTCAATGTGTTTGATCAGCAATATCGTCCGCTGCCAGGTAGCAAGCCGCAGAAATACAGCACCAGCTGGGATCAGGCCTTTGCCCAGGCCTTGCAACCCTTGTTCGATCAACTGGCGCGCAGCGCGGTGGGGGGCAAGTTCTGTCTGGCGGTGGATACCAATGGCTACGGCGCCACGCATAACAGCTGGTATTCCAAAGCGCCCAGCGGCGACGCCGCTGTCGACCTGGTTAACAGCCGTGACAAGCGCATCTTTAACGATCCGGCGGGTTTGCGCGCCGCGCGCAATACCCAGCGCTTTTTGCTGCAAACCTATGCCCGCGACACCGGCGAAATCATGACCGAACTGGACGTGCCCATTATGGTGAACGGGCGGCACTGGGGCGGATTGCGGCTGGGCTTTGACGCCAGCGCCATGCTGACGGCCACGCACGCGGCATGACGCCCAAGCGGTGTTTCGCGCCGGTGGTGGATGCGCACACGCGCTTGCTGGTGCTGGGCAGCCTGCCTGGCGAAAAATCGCTGCAAGCGGCGCGTTATTACGCGCATCCGCAAAATCGCTTCTGGCATTTGCTCGGCGACGTATTGCAGATAGACCTGGTCGGCCAGGATTACGACTGCCGCCTGCAGCGTTTGCTGGCACACCACGTCGGGCTATGGGATGTGGTGGCCGAAGCCACGCGCGCGGGCAGCCTCGACAGCAATATCCGTGACCACGCCGCCAACGACTTGCTGGCGCTGATCGCCACCCTGCCCGCTTTGCGCGCCGTCGCCTTCAATGGCGGCACCGCCGCCCGCATCGGACTGAAGCAACTGGCGGCGCAACCCGCCGGGCTCGATATCGTGCTACTGCCTTCCAGCAGCCCTGCCTATACCAGACCGTATGCCGAAAAGCTGGAACAATGGCGGCTACTGACGCGCTTTCTGTAGCGTCAGCCCGACCTCTTCCTCACTCTGGCTGGAATCGCATGAACTACGATCTGATCCTGTTTGACCTTGACGGCACCCTGAGCGACCCCGAACAGGGCATAGGCCGCAGTATCAATCACGCGCTGGAACGCTTTGGCTATCCCTTGCAAGCCGCCGACCAGATCAGCCGCTGGATTGGGCCGCCGCTGGATGTGTCATTTCGCAGCATCACCGGCAGCGACTCCGCTGCGCATATCGCCGAACTGGTTGCCTGCTATCGCGAACGCTATGGCGACATCGGCTACGCCGAAAACGTGCTGTACGCCGAGATTCCGGCGGCGCTACAGGCGCTGGCCGATGCGGGCGTGCCGATGGGCGTGTGCACGTCCAAGCGGGCCGATTTTGCCGATCGCATCCTGCGTTTGTTTGAGCTGGAGCGCTACTTTGGCTTTATCAGCGGCGGCGAGATCGGCGTGCACAAATGGCAGCAGATCGAGGCGCTTAAAGCGGCAGGCACCGTCAGCAACGCCAGCCTTATGATCGGCGACCGCGCCGTCGATATCACCGCCGCCAAACGCAATGGCCTGAGCAGCGCGGGCGTGTTGTGGGGCCACGGCAGCCGCGAAGAACTGCTCGCGGAAAACCCGGATTGGCTTTTCGCCAGCCCCACCGAATTGCGCCAACTGGTGCCGACCGCGCCGAATCCCTAGCCTCTGGCTCCAGCCAGCATACACGGCTGTCGGATTTATCAGTTTATTTGCATGCGCTTGTATTTGGCGCTATCGCCCGTCCCGGCCAGCGGCTGCGCCCGACACCGCAATCGTTTCGGCCGTAGCGTGGGCTAAACGTCAGTCCAGACGGCTGATTTTAAAGGCTTTTAGCGCCATGTTTAGCTAAGTCTTTGATTTTTTTGCCGACGGCAAATGTCACGCATTTGATCAATCCAGGCTTTACGCTGCGCTTCGAGCAGGCGCTGGCCCCGGGCAGCGACTTGCATTTGGGCCATTTTCTTATTGAATGAGAGACAGGGACGCGACTCATCGCGGGCCGGTGCCGCCCCTCTCCATGCTTAAGGAAAACCATATCGTGCGACGTCATTCGGCAGCGTTACAACGCTGCATGCTGGCCGTCGTGGCCGTTGCCCTCAGCCATGCCAGCTATGCCGCCAACTATTTGCAGATATCGCCCATCCTGCTCGAAATGCAGCAAGGCCAGACGGCGGCCGGCCTGCGCTTGCGTAATCCGGGCGATGAGGCCGTCAATGGCCAGGTGCGCGTCTATCGCTGGTCGCAAGTCGATGGCGAAGATCAACTGGTGCCCGCTACCGACGTCATTGCCAGCCCGCCGATTATTCAGGTCGATCCGCAAGGCGAACAGTTGGTGCGGCTGGTGCGTACCGGCGGCGGCAGCGTAAACGAAGAACAGAGCTATCGCCTGCTGGTGGACGAACTACCGGGCGGGCGGATTGATCAGCAGAACAATGTGCGTTTGCGCCTGCGCTATTCGATTCCGGTGTTTGTCTTGCCCCCCGGCACGCCGCAGCCCGACCTCAAATGGACGATCGCGCCCAAAGGCAAAATGCTCAGCCTGCGCAGCCTCAATCGCGGCAAGCTGCATGCGCGCATCAGCAGCGCCACCCTTGTCACCGCCCAAGGCAAGAAAGTCACCATCGCCGAAGGCTTGCTCGGCTATACCCTGGCGGGCCAGCAGCGCAACTGGGATATCCCGGCGGTGGCCAGCGCAGAACTCAACGGCGCCCATGTAACCGCCACCATCAACGGCATGCCGAGCGATCTACCGGTGGAACTGGCGAGCGCGGAGGAGCATTGAGCTGACTCCTGCCGCCTTATCCACAAAAAAAAGAGCAGCCGCACTGCTCGCCAGCCTGATCACCGCGTGGGCCCACGCCGCCGATGATCTATTGCCGTCGATGGATTTGCCGCACGACGTCTACCCCGAGGTGACCGTCAACGGCACACCCACGCGCAGCGTGGCGCATTTTCTGGAATACCAGGGCGAATTGATGGTCCGGCGCAAAGATCTGGAAGCCCTGGGGATCATTCCGCCCGCCTCGATCACCGACGACAGCGCCACCATCTCGCTCGACCAGCTTTCCGAAATCACCTATGACTACCAGTCGGCACGGCAGACGCTGGACATCAAAGTGCCCGAGACCATGTTGCAAGCGGTGGACATCAGCCGCGTGCAGCCGCGCTTGATTCCGGCCAGCAGCGGCGTTGGTATGGTCATCAACTACGATCTGTTCAGTCAGGGCAGCGGCGGCGTGCGGGATTATTCGCTGTGGAGCGAGGCGCGCGCCTTTGCGCCGCTGGGGGTGGCCAGCACCACGGGCACGCTGTATGACACACCCGCGCGCAAATACTATCTGCGCTTCGATACCACGCTGAGCCATTCCGACCCCGAGAAACTGACCACGCTGCGCGTGGGCGATGCGGTCAGCTCATCGCTGGACTGGACCCGCGCGGTGCGGCTGGGCGGCGTGCAATACCAGCGCAACTTCTCTTTGCGGCCCGACCTGATTACCTTTCCGGTGCCGGCTTTGGGCGGCAGCACGGCGGTGCCGTCGTCGGTCGACGTTTATATCAACAGCATGAAGCAATACAGCGGCGACGTACCGGCCGGGCCGTTTGTGACGCACGACCCGCCGGGCATCGTCGGTGCGGGCAATGCCACGGTGGTGGTCAAGGACGCCCAGGGCCGCGAAGTGACGACCACGGTGCCAATTTATATAGATACGCGTTTGCTCAATGCCGGACTGTCCAGCTTCTCGGCCGAGACCGGTTTTGTGCGGCAGAACTACGGTCTGACCTCCTTCGATTACGACTACGGCCATCCCGCCCTTAGCGCCACCGGCCGTTATGGCTATAGCAGCAATATCACGGTGGAAGGCCATACCGAACTCACCCGCGGCCTGGCCAATGCGGGCGCGGGGGTGCTGGTTAAACTGGGCAATGCCGGTGTGATCAATGGCGCGGTGTCGGCCAGCGGCGGCGAGTTGTCTGGCCTGCAGCTCAAGCTGGGCTATCAATTGATCACCCCACGCTTTAGCGTCACCGTGCAGACCCAACGCGCCACGCCGCGTTTTGGTGACCTGGCGGCGGTCACCGGTTCGCCCATCCTGCTGGAAACCGATCAGATTGCGCTGTCGTTGCCCTTGTTTGGCCACCAGACCGTGTCGGTCAGTCTGGTGCAACAACATCAGTCCGGCCAGGCCATCACCCGGCTGGGCTCACTCAGCTACAACGCCGAAATCACCCGCAATATCGGCTTTTTGCTCAGCCTGTATCGCGACTTTGCTGGCAGCGGCGAATCGGGCGGTTATGCCAGCCTGAATTTTGCCTTGCCCAACCAGATTACCGCCTCGGCCTCGCTCAGCACTGCCAACGGCCAGAAAAGCTGGGGCCTGAACGCGGCGCGGCCGGCGGATTACAGCGGCGGTCTGGGTTGGGCGCTACAGGACAATAACAATAGCGGCAGCCCGTATCAGCAAGCGCGCGCCAATTACCTCGGCCGCTACGGCGAAGTCCTGGGCGCGGTGGAAAACAGCAACGGCACTCACAACTACTCGCTCGATATCAATGGCGCGCTGGTGTGGATGGACAGCGACGTGATTGCCGCGCGCCGCATCAGCGACGCGTTTGCCCTGGTCAGCACCGACGGCATGGAAGGCGTGCAGGTGCTGCATGAATATCGGCCGCTGGGCGTGACCAATAGCAACGGGCATTTGCTGGTGCCCGATCTGATCGCCTGGCAGAACAACCATGTCGGCATCAATGGCGTAAACCTGCCCGCCGATGCGCGCCTGACCACCACCGAATCCGACATCGTGCCGCAAGCCGGTTCTGGCGCGATGGCCTACTTTCCGGTGACGCGTTACCGCGCCGCCACCGTCATCCTGCACGACAGCAAGGGCAACCCGCTGCCCGCTGGCCTGGGGGTGCGAGATCTGCAAAGCGGGCGCGAATTTGTGGTTGGCTTTGACGGCGTGGCATTTATCGAAGGCCTGGTGGCGCACAACACGCTGCGCGTGGACGACGTTGATCTGCGTTGCGAGGTGGCATTTGATTACGCGCCGACGCCGGACAACCCGCTGCCCACGCTGGGCCCGCTCACCTGCCACCCGGTCAGCGGCAACTAGGGCACGGCCCCGGCTTTGTAGCAATGCCACAGACCGTTTATCGGCTGATAAAACCAGTTTGCCTGTGCCTGACCCAGGAGCGCTCCTTACAAGCTAGCCCAGGACAACTACTGGGTTGGTGCTGTCTGCAGGCTGATTTAGCCCAGGAGCGACCCTGGTTAGGCGGGAAGCGATTTGTCTGCTAAAGGCGCTGCAAGCCTTGCCGCTATTCACTTGCGCACAATGGGATCAAAAACTGGCCCGGCAGCCTGCGGCGTACCCTGTAGGAAATCGTCCGACAAGCCTTTGCGGAAACCTTACAAATTATCCGATCGCGAAAATCAGAATTTCGCAAAAAAATGTAATTTCACTTACAAGGTGGTGCATCCGGTAGTGCGACGCCTGCGTATATCCCCTCGTGCAGACATCGCTGCACACGGCGCGGAGCAAGGTTTTGACGCGACAAAGTGATCTGCCTCTGGCAATATTCACCTGTCCGCTGCAATCCACCGCACCTTGACAAAAACTGCAAGAAAACAGGGGCTTTACCGTGGCATTCCGCACCATCCGCATCTCCGCCAAGACCGCCGCCGTCGCCATGACGCTGGCTGCCAGCGCCTTGCTGCCGACTGCCCGTGCTGCCGACCACGCCACCTTGCAGGTCTCGCTCACTGTGGTTTCGGTATGCACCGTGGGCTCGCAACAAGCGCTGGCCGGTCAGGTCGGTAGCAATGTCAATGTGAGCTGCTCGGCGCGTACCCCTTATCTGGTTGATGTGAGCAACACCAATCTGCATCAAACCCGCTCGGCGCTCAGCCGTGCCGAAGAACAAGCCGTGAGCAACAACCCGGCCGCGCAAACGCAAAACCAGCACGCCAGCGCCAACAGCAGCGCCACCCAGAGCGCCGTCGCCACCATCACCTTCTAAGCTGCCCCGGTCACATTTGCGCCCCCGCCCCAGGACTGCGCCTGGCCAGGAGCCGTGCTAGCTGTTGCCCGCATCCTGTTTGCGCACAATGCAACGCATCGCCGCCGTGTTTCCCTCATTCAGCCACGGCAGGCACGGTCTTGCGGAGCGCACCATCATGAAGAACATCGCTGGCTTTATCGTTACGGCAATCGCCTTGATCGGCGCACCGGGCGCCTATGCCGTCACCACGCAATCGTCGCAGTTCCAGGTGAACCTGACGTTGCAGGCGGCGTGCACGATTACCTCTTCGGCGCTTAATTTTGGTACCCAGGGCGTGCTGACTTCGGCCATCAACCAGAGCACGCAACTGAGTGTTACTTGTACCAACTCAGCGCCCTATAGCGTGGGGCTGGACGCAGGCAACGTGACCGGTTCAGCGGTATCCAGCCGCTTGTTGCAAGCTGGCGCCGGCGGCCCGACGGTGGCGTTTCAGCTGTATCAGGATTCCAGCCGCTCACAAATCTGGGGCAACACCGTGGGCGTCGACGCCATGACCGGGGTTGGCAACGGCAGCGCGCAGACCTTGTCGGTATATGGCCAGATTGCCCCGCAAAGCACGCCGGCAGCCGGCACGTATTCAACAACGATTACCGCGACGATCTCATTCTGATTTTGTAAAAAACGCAGATCGCGCCTAACCACATTCGCTACGCAAGGTGAATGGGCTGTTGTGGCAGGGACGGAAAAGGTCAGCCTTCGGGCTGGCCTTTTTGCTTTTTGCCGTCCGGCGCGGCGCTGGGCGGGAATGGGGGCTATCCCACATGTCAGCGCCATGTCATTGCGGCACAATGAGCGCCCGGTTACCGCACAGATACATGTCGGATACAACAAGGACATCGCTATGAACACCCCTACTCGTTACGCCCTGCTCTGCAGCATGGTGGCCACTTTGTCGGCCTGCGCCGGCAGTGGCATGGATACCAACGCGCTGCTGGATTCCGGCGTCAAAGCGGCCCAGGCGGCCACGCTGACCGACACCGACATGCGCACGCTCACGGCGCAGTCGTGCCAGCAAATGGATGCCAAATCGCAGATTGCGGCGGCCAATAGCAACTACGTCAAACGGCTGGCCAGCATCAGCAAAGGCCTGCCCACCGAGATCAACGGCCAGGCGCTCAATTTCAAGGTGTATCAAACCAAAGAGGTCAACGCGTGGGCCATGGCTAACGGCTGCGTGCGGGTATACAGCGGCTTGATGGACATGATGAGCGACGACGAAGTCCGCGCGGTGCTGGGCCATGAAATTGGCCATGTGGCGCTGGGGCACAGCCGCAAGGCGGCGCAGACAGCATATGGCATTGCGGCGGCACGCGGTGCGGTGGGGGCTTTGGGTAACTCAACGGTGTCGGCATTGAGCAAATCGCAGCTGGCGGATTTTGGCGAGCAACTGGTGAATGCGCAGTTCTCGCAGAAGCAGGAAAGCCAGGCGGATGATTATTCGTTTGATCTGCTCAAATCCAAGGGCTACAACCCGCAGGCGCTGGTGAGCAGCTTCCAGAAGCTGGCGACGCTGGATGGCGGGCAGAGCAGCATCATGAGTTCGCATCCGTCTTCGGCGGATCGGGCGAAGCATATTCAGCAGCGGATTGCGAGCGGGAAGTGAGGCGGCGGGCGCTGCGGGCGCTATGTTTTTGGGGTTTGGGCGCTTAGCCTGCGGCGCGTGTTTTGATGTTCGGTTTTGGCTGACCTGAAACCCTTAACCGCTTGAGCCTGCGGCGCATGTTTTGATGTTCGGCTGGTGCCGAACAAAT
>NZ_BAAIHC010000017.1:0-103583 GCF_054652575.1 Silvimonas sp. JCM 19000
TACCCATCAAAGCCGTGGAGAAGATGCAGCGTTCTGGTCATCCACTTTGAATGGTGGGTCTTGACCCACCCTATGGGGTGGAGCGTTAGCGTGGCGGTGATAGGGTGGGTCTAGACCCACCCATCAAAGCCGTAGAGAGGAATGCAGCGTTCTGGTCATCCATTTTGAATGGTGGGTCTTGGCGGGGACGCCGAGTCACACCCTATGGGGGTCCTGCCCAGTCGGGAGGGTAGAGGCCTTGCGCGACGTAGCGGTGGAAGGTGGACCATGGCCAGTCTGCGAGTCGGGTTACATAGCCGTGCTTGATCGGATTGATATGTACATAGTCGATGTGCGCGCGCAGGTTTTGCGGGTTTTCGATGCGATGTTCCCAATACCGACGCTGCCAGATGCCGCGTTCGCCACGGTTGGCGCGGCTGGGGGAACGTGCTTCGTCCATGGGTAGTGATCGCGAGAACACGCTTTTGATCAGCCGCCAGCGAACCCCGAAATCATCATCCGCCGGTGGCAGCTCCAGCACGCAATGCAGGTGATTGGGCATCAGCACCCACGCATGCACCGTAAACGGATGTGTATCCCGCACGGTTCTGACCGCAACACCCAGCCCGCGCGCATGGCGGGTCAGCAAGTCCAGAGACGGGTCTTCCAGATTGACCGTAAAAAACGAAACAGCGCCACCGCGTCGCAAGCGTAAATAACGCGACATTGCTCCCTCCGGCAAAAGCGCCAGCGTAGACCGCCGCAGTGCCTCAACCCGAGCGCTAACGTCGCAGCGATTGATGCGGATCAAGCCGCCCGCCCAGCCACGGCCTACAGACCAATGTCATGGTTTTGGCTATAATCCCGCCACTTCCGGGGAGCGCTGCAAGTTGTGGTTGTGATCCAGCCATGCCCCAGGCCCGGAATTCTCAACGGCGCTCACCTGATCAAACCGTGCCGGACACGGGCTTCAGGTGTGCGTACCGCCATCCCTGCCCAGACCGGCCACATCGTAAAGGACGTTCAGATGAACGCTGTGGCTGATAGCAAATTCTCCGATTTCAAAGTTGCCGACCTGTCGCTGGCCGACTGGGGCCGCAAGGAAATCCGTATCGCAGAAACCGAAATGCCTGGCCTGATGGCCGTGCGTGATGAAGCCGCTGGCCGCCAGCCGCTGAAAGGCGCGCGCATTGCCGGTTCGCTGCACATGACCATCCAGACCGCCGTGCTGATCGAGACGCTGCAAGCGCTCGGCGCCGAAGTGCGTTGGGCGTCGTGCAATATCTTCTCGACACAAGACCACGCCGCCGCCGGTATCGCGGCCAATGGTCACAACGGCGTGGGTACGCCGGTGTTCGCGTTCAAGGGCGAATCGCTCGAAGAATACTGGGCCTTCACCCACCAGATCTTTGAATGGCCCAATGGCGAATACGCCAACATGATTCTGGATGACGGCGGCGACGCCACGCTGCTGCTGCATCTGGGCGCGCGGGCCGAATCTGATCTGTCCGTGGTGGCCAACCCCACCAACGAAGAAGAAACCGTGCTGTACGCCGCGATCAAGGCGCAGGTAGCCAAAGATCCGAAGTGGTACTCCACGCGTCTGGCGCAAATCCAGGGCGTCACCGAAGAAACCACCACGGGCGTGCATCGTTTGTACCAGATGCATGAGCAAGGCAAGCTGGCTTTCCCGGCCATCAACGTCAACGATTCGGTCACCAAATCCAAGTTCGACAACCTGTACGGCTGCCGCGAATCGCTGGTAGACGGCATCAAGCGCGCTACCGACGTGATGATCGCGGGCAAAGTGGCGGTGGTGCTGGGTTATGGCGATGTGGGCAAGGGTTGCGCGCAATCGCTGCGTGGCCTCGGCGCTACCGTGTGGGTCACTGAAATTGACCCGATCTGCGCCTTGCAAGCCGCCATGGAAGGCTACCGCGTGGTGCGTATGGATGACGTCGCCGGCCAGGCCGATATCTTTGTAACCACCACCGGCAACGTCGGCGTGATCAAGCATGAGCACATGAAAGCCATGCGCAACAATGCCATCGTCTGCAATATCGGTCACTTTGACAGCGAAATCGAAGTGGCGTCGCTGCGTCAGTACGAGTGGGACAACATCAAGCCGCAAGTCGACCATATCGTCTTTCCGGACGGCAAGCGCATCATCCTGCTGGCCGAAGGCCGTCTGGTTAACCTGGGTTGCGGCACCGGTCACCCGTCGTTTGTGATGTCCAATTCGTTTGCCAACCAGGTGCTGGCGCAAATCGAATTGTTTACCAAGCGCGAGCAATATCCGGTGGGCGTGTATGTGCTGCCCAAGCATCTGGACGAGATGGTTGCGCGGCTGCATCTGGCCAAGATCGGCGCTAACCTGACCGAACTGAGCGATGAGCAAGCCGCGTATATCAGCGTGCCGAAAAACGGCCCGTTCAAGCCGGCGCACTATCGTTACTAAGCGGCTTACTGGCCCAGGTGACCACGGCTGGAGGGCTTGCCTGGGCAGGCCGTCCGTCCTGAGATAAACCGACGTTTGTCTCATCCATGCAAAACGGTCCGGCTGGACCGTTTTGTTTTACCCGCAAAATGTAATCCGATGCACTAACGTACGGAATACAGCGCCAGCCGAGCTTGTCGACTTCATTAGCGTTCGATAATGTAGGCGACTTATGCCCTTTGCATACTGCGACCACAGGATCCCCCGTCAGGAATTATGGAAGACCTCTCTGCCCCATTTTTACTGGAACCAGTCTGGCGCGGTGATGGGGCCTGGACGGCCTTGCGGGCGCATAGTCCGGCCTCCCAGTTAAAAGACCTGGCAGCGATGCTGGCGCAGCATGATCTTGCGGCGTGGCCGGTGTACTGGCGCCCCGAGCCGGGCACCGCCGATGTGGCCGCCGAAACCTTGCCGTCGGGCATTCATGCGCTGCTGCCGCCGGATGCGCCTTTGCAGGGCGGCGCCCGGCGTTTGTCCGCCACGCATACTCCCCCCGCGCCCGCCCTGGTCAGCGGCGTGGTGCACACCGGCATTGCGCTGGGTTTGCCGCACGATGTCTGGAGCACCGGGCCGTGGCCGCGCACCGGTCAGGCGGCGCAGCCAGCCTCCCGCAATCCGGCGCAGCCGGTGTTGTTGCAACTGCTCAGCCTGATTGTTTCTGACGCGGATACCGAAGAACTCGAAGCAGTATTTGCCCGCTCGCCGCAACTGGTGTTGCGCTTGCTGCGGCTGGTCAACTCGGTCGCCGTGTCGGGCACGCGCAAAGCGCAAAGCCTGCATCAAGCCATCGCCGTGCTTGGCCGCCGCCAGTTGCGCCGTTGGTTGCAGCTGTTGTTATACGCGGAGCAATACGTGCCCGATGGTGGCGTGCCGCCCTTGCTATTGCTGGTTGCCTTGCGCGCGCGGCGGCTGGAAAGCTGGGCCGCTGCGGGCTGGATCGGCAGCGTATCGGCCGACGCCGCTTTCCTCGCAGGCATGTTGTCGTGTCTTGATGTGCTGTTTGGCGAACCGTTGCCCGCACTGCTTAACGATCTGCCGCTCGATCCGGTTTTGCTGCGCGCTTTGCTGGATGGCGAAGGCGAGCTCGGCCTCGCCCTGCAGCGGGTGGCGCAGCTGGAAGCTGCCGATCTCAGCGTGCTGGCCCACTGGCCCGCAGCGCACACGCTGGAGTGGCGCCACACCGAAGTCGCTACCCTGGCGTGGGTTTATCAACTGGCGCGGAGCATGGCATGACGCCCATCCCGATCTCGCCCCAACCGCTGTTTGCCTCACTCGACGCCTCGGTCATCACGCTTGATCTCGACGGTTATGTGCTGGCATGGAGCCGGGGCGCGGCGCGACTGTTTGGTTATGACGCCGACGACATCATCGGCAAACACATTCTGGTGCTCTACGCCGACGAAGACGATCACGACGCCGAGTTGTTCAACACGGTGTTGACGCAAGGCAGCGGCGAGATGGAAGTCAAACGCCGTCGCAAAAATGGCGAGACCTTCTGGGCCAGCATGCATCTGTCTCTGGTCCGCGACGACGCGGGCGCACCGCTACACCTGATGGGGTATGTGCGCGACATCACCGACCGCCTTGAAGCCGAAGAAAAAAACCGCTTGTTTGGCCTGGTGTTTGAACAAGCCAGCGATGCCGTGGTGATCGTCGATCTGCAGCATCGCATTGTGCGGGTTAACCACGCCTTCCAACGCATCACCGGTATTCCGGTCGCCATCGCGCGCGGCCAGCAACCCACCTTTTTTGCCGCGCTGGCTTCAGATACCCGCGTGTATTCCTTGATGCAGGCGTCCCTGGTGGCCACCGGCCATTGGGAAGGCGAGCTCTGGGATACGCGGCTGGATGGCAGCAGTTATCCGCTGGCGCTGGCTTTGTCGAGCGTGCGCAATCAGGTGGGCGAAATCACGCATTACCTGGCCATCTTCTCTGATCTGACCGAACGCAAAGCTGCTGAAAAACAGATCCACCAACTGGCCTATTACGACGCGCTCACCACCTTGCCCAATCGGGCGATGTTGTTTTCGCTGATCGAACAAGCGCTGGCCGAAGCGCGTCGCAACAGACAACACGGCGCGCTGCTGTGTTTTAACTTGTCCGGTTTCAAGGACATCAACGATTCGTTTGGCCATGCCATTGCCGACCGTTTGCTGGTTGATCTGTCGGCCCGCATCCGCGAATGTCTGCGCGAAGAAGACGTGGTGTCGCGCTTTGGCGCGGACGAGTTCTATATTGCGCTGTTCGATATTGAACAACGCGAAGACGCGGGCGTGGTGGCGCGCCGCGTGTTGCATGCGCTGGCCGAACCGTTTGAGCTGGCGCTGGATGGGCAAACGCAATCGGTGATGTTGTCGGCGCATATCGGCATTTCGGTGTATCCGGATGACGCGCAAGAGACCGAACGCCTGATCAACGAAGCCGCTGTCGCCATGTATCGCGCGCGCCAGGGCAACCACGACGTGCTGTTTTATTCGTCCGAGATGAACCGCCGTTCCCTCGAACGCATCAAGCTGGAAACCGATTTGCGCTTTGCGCTGGATCGGCGCGAATTTGAACTGCATTACCAGCCGCAGTACGACGTGCGCACGCAACGCATCGTCGGCGCCGAGGCGCTGATCCGCTGGCGTCATCGCGACAAAGGTTTGATTTCGCCCGGCCTGTTTATCCCGTTTGCGGAAGAAACCGGCCTGATCGTGCAGATTGGCGACTGGGTGCTGCAGCAGGGTTTGCGCCAACTGGCCACGTGGCGCGCACAAGGCCTGCATTTGCCGCGCCTGGCCATCAATGTGTCCGGCCTGCAATTGCGCAGCGGCTTTGCCGATAGCCTGATGGCGCATCTGGCGCAATGGCAGGTGCCGCCGCAGCAACTTGAGCTGGAAATGACCGAAACCATTCTGATGCGCGATAACGAACGCATGACGCAGATGCTGGGCACGTTAAGCGAATCGGGCCTGCGCTTTGCGCTGGATGATTTCGGCACCGGTTATTCCAATCTGTCGTATCTGCAGCATTTCCAGATCGACTTGCTCAAGATCGACCGTACCTTTGTACAAGGCTTGCCGGACAACAGCCGCGATGTGGCGCTGGTCCGTTCCATGGTGCAGATTGCGCAGAACCTGGGGCTGGGCGTGATTGCCGAAGGCGTCGAAACCGCAGCGCAAGCCGAGTTTCTGAGCGACTTGGGCTGCAATCTGATCCAGGGCTACTACTACCATCCCGCCCTGCCGGCCGAACAACTGACCGAACTGCTGATTGCCCAGCAAGGCGGCGACGGCGCAGCGGATTAAGCAGCCGGCGCGTCGATTTCGCCTGCGGCGGTGCGTGCGTGGGTCAGAATCTGCCGCACCAGCTCGGCCGAGGTTTCGACGATCGAATACTCGTCCTGGCCGGGGCCACCCATCTTGACCCGCTCGTTGCGATAACGCATGCCGCTGGCAAACGGCGCCCGCCCCGAGGTGTGGTATTCGGTGCAGCCGGTGCGCGTGACCAGCTCGGCAATATTGTTAACGCGCACGCCCGCGCCGGGCATCACTACCAATCGCTCGCCGGCCGCCGCGCGCAGTTGTGCGATCAGATCAGCGCCTTCCAGGGCATTGGCTTCCTGCCCCGAGGTCAGCAGGCGGTTGCAGCCGGTGGCGATGATGTCTTCCAGCGCCTTGAGCGGATCACGTGCCACATCAAAGGCGCGGTGGAACGTTACCTGCATCGGCGCGGCCAGTTCCACCAGGCGTTGGGTGCGCGCCACGTCGATTTCGCCATCGGCGGTCAGCAAGCCTATCACCACGCCATCCACGCCGATTTTTTTGCAGGCCAGGATATCGCGCTGCATCACTTCAAACTCGACGTCGGAGTACAGAAAGTCGCCACCCCGGGGCCGGATGATGACGTTGAGCAATATCCACAATTTGTCGCGCGCGCTGGCGATGGCGCCATAAGACGGCGTGGTGCCGCCCTCGAGCAGGTTGTCGCAAAACTCGACGCGGCCCGCGCCGCCGTCTTGCGCCGCCAGGCACGAGGTGACCGAACCGGCGCAGATTTCCAGCAGGATAGACATGGTGGCTTCCTTCGATTTGATCGCAGCAGGATACTCGCGTCCGGCTAGCGTCTGACAGGGATTTCAGCAAGGGCAGGTCAGGCAGGGCGGGGTGGTGGGCGTACGGTGGGAGTGTCTTTCATGTCGTACTAGGAGCCCCACCATGTCCATGCAGAAACCCCCGCGCAGCGAGCCCGCCAACGAACGCAAACCCAATCCCATCCAGGCGCAACGCTTTCTGGGCGGCGTCGACTACCCCGCCAGCCGCGCCGAGATTATCGAACAGGCGCGCAAACACAAAGCGGATGAGCAGACGCTGGATATGCTGGAACATCTGCCCGACCAGCAATACGAAAGCCCCGCCGCCGTGAGCAAACAGATTGGGCAACAGCATTAGCGATCTGGCCGGGTCTGGACGCCACGCCCGCCCGGCCACGTTCGCATAGGGTGGGTCTAGACCCACCATTCAAAGTGGATGATCAGAACGCAGCATTCTTCTCCCGGGCTTTGAATGGTGGGTCTAGACCCACCCTATGGGGCCAGCTCGGCGCTGCGGACGGTGACGCCTGCCCGGTCGCTGCGCATAGGGTGGGTCTAGACCCACCCTTCAAAGTGGATGACCAGAACGCAGCATTCTTCTTCAGGGCTTTGAATGGTGGGTCTTGACCCACCCTATGGGGCCCGCTTGGCGCTGCGGACGGTTACATCCGCCCGTCGCTGCGCATACGATGGGTCTAGACCCACCATTCAAAGTGGATGATCAGAACGCTGCATTCTTCTTCGCGGCTTTGATGGGTGGGTCTTGACCCACCCTATGGCACCAGCAGCAGCGTGGCGCCGCGGACGATGGCCCAGACCAGTGTGGCGGCCAGCACGCCGCCCAGCCATAGCGCCACGGCCCAGAGCATGCGTCGCGTGCCGGGTCGCATCAGTGGTAGCCCTCGTCGCCGTGGCGTACCTTGCCGCGGAACACCCAATAGCCCAGCCCGGTGTACAGCAAGATGATCGGAATAATGATCACCGCGCCCACCAGCGCAAACGCCATGCTGGAATGCGGCGCGGCGGCTTGTTCAAACGTCAGCGAGGGCGGCACCACATTGGGCCAGATGCTGATGATAAAGCCCGAATAGCCCAGCCCCATCAGCGCCAGCCCCAGCAAAAACGGCAGCTTGTCATTGCCCTTGTCCACCGCGCGCCAGATACCGAACACGCACGCCAGCACCAGAATCGGCACCGGCAGAAAGTAAAACAGATTGGGCAGCGTAAACCAGCGCGCATACACGGCGGGGTCGGCCAGCGGCGTCCACAGGCTGACGATGGCGATCACCAGCAACAGGATCAGCGTTAGCGGCTTCATCAGCACAAACATGCGTTGTTGCAACTTGTGGTCGGTCTTCATCAATAGCCAGGCGCAGCCGAGCAGCGAGTACGTCATCATCAGCGCCATGCCGGTAAAGATCGAAAACGGCGAAACCCAATCAAAGCTGCCGCCCGCAAACTGGTTGTTGGTGATCGGAATACCCTGCAGATACGTGCCCAGCGCCACGCCCTGAAAGAACGTCGCCACGGCCGAGCCGCCCATAAATGCCAGATCCCACAAAGGCCGCGTGCGCGTGGCTTTAAGCCGGATTTCGAACGCCACCCCACGGAAAATCAGCCCGGTCAGCATCAAGATCAGTGGCAGGTACAGCGCAGGCAGGATGGTGGAATACGCCACCGGAAACGCCGCAAACAAGGCCGCGCCGCCCATCACCAGCCACGTTTCGTTGCCGTCCCACACCGGCGCCACGGTATTCACCATCACATCGCGGTCATGCTGGTCGGGGAAGAACGCAAACAGCAGCCCGATGCCCAGATCAAATCCATCCATCACCGCATAAATAAACACGCCCAAGGCAATGATGCCGGCCCAGACGGTGGCCAGATTGAGCTCCATGGCTTATTCCTCGATATCTTGATCGACCGCCGCAATCGGGTTGCGACCCTGGCTGGCGACGCTGCGGTTGGTCTGTTGCGCTTCTTTGTGCGTGTCTTCCAGCTGCGGGCCGGTGCGCAACAGCTTGAGCAAGTAATAGATGCCGGTGCCAAACACCAGCGTATACGCCACCACAAAAATCAGCAGCGACACGCCCACCTGCTGCGCCGACACCGGCGACACCGCGTCGCGCGTGCGCAGCAAGCCGTACACCACCCACGGCTGGCGACCGGCTTCGGTGGTGATCCAGCCCATCAGCAAAGCGATCATGCCGGCGGGCCCCATCAGCACCATCCAGCGCAGATACCAGCGGCTTTGATGCAGCTTGCCCATGCGCCGCAACAGCAAACCTACCGCCGCCGCCAGGATGGTAAGCACGCTCAGCCCCACCATGATGCGGAACGACCAGAATACGATCAGCGAATTGGGTCGGTCTTGTGGCGCAAATTCTTTCAGGCCTTTGATTTCGCCATCCCAGCTGTGGGTGAGGATCAGGCTGCCCAGATGCGGAATTTGCAGCGCGTAATGCGTGGTCTCCGTCGCCATATCAGGAAAGCCGATCAGATTAAGCGCGGTGCCGCCTGTTTCGGTTTCCCACAGGCCTTCGATGGCGGCGATTTTGGCGGGCTGGTGTTCGCGCGTATTGATGCCGTGCGCGTCGCCCACCAAGGCCTGGATCGGCGTGGTGACCAGCAACATGCCCAGCGCCATGCCAAACATCTTGCGGATGGCGGCGTCATCACGCCCGCGCAGCAAATGCCACGCGCCGCTGGCAGCGACGATGCAAGCGGTTTCGATAAACGCGGCCAGCGTCATATGCACCAGCCGGTACGGAAACGATGGGTTAAAGATGATTTCCAGCCAGTCGCGCGGTACCACCCGGCCCGCTTCAATCGCGTAACCGGCGGGCGTGTGCATCCACGAGTTGGAGGCCAGAATCCAGAACGTCGAGATCAGCGTGCCGACGGCCACCGCCAGCGTCGCGCCAAAGTGGGCCTTGGGGCCCACGCGGGTCCAGCCGAACAGCATGATGCCGAGAAAGCCGGCTTCCAGAAAAAACGCTGTCATCACTTCGTAGGCCAGCAAGGGCCCGGTGATGGCCCCGGCAAAGGTGGAGAAGCGGCTCCAGTTGGTGCCGAACTCGTAGCTCATCACCACGCCGGACACCACGCCCATGGCGAAGCCGACCGCAAACACCTTGCTCCAGAACAGATACAGGTTGCGATACAGCGGGTTCTGCGTTTTGAGCCAAAGCCCTTCCAGCACCGCCAGATAGCTGGCCAGCCCGATCGACAGACCCGGAAAAATAATGTGAAACGAAACGGTAAACGCAAACTGGATGCGGGCGAGATCCAGTGCAGACAGTGCGGTCATAGTGGGGGCTCGGACGCTGGGTGAGGGGTTGCTGGCCGGCAGCCGGGGATTGCCCGACCAGCCAGCCAGCGGCGCGTCAGCGGAAGGTCATCCCGGCGCAGGACGCTCAGGCGCGCTGGCGGCCATGGGGAAATCCTCCGTTGCCGCGCCCGTTGCCAAATCTGGCCGAAGATCACGTTAACGTATGTCGCACGTTCGGCCATCCGCATGAAGGTGGATGTCTGACAATATCGCAGGCTAGCGTGGCGCGGGCCACCAGCTGGGAAACAAGGCCTGGATTTCGGCGCGGCCAAAGCGATCGTCAATCAGGTGGATGGTGCCTTTGTCATGTGGCGTGCGGATGACACGGCCTGCGGCTTGCACCACTTTCTGCATGCCGGGCCAGGTGTATGCATAGTCGTAGCCCGCGCCAAACAGCACCTGCATGCGCTGGCGGATTTGCTCGTTGATGGCGTTGACTTGCGGCAGGCCCAGGGTGGCGACAAATGCGCCGATCAAACGCTCGCCCGGCAGATCGATGCCCTCGCCAAACACGCCGCCCAAAACCGCAAAGCCCACGCCGCGTCCGCCGTCTTCAAAGCGTTCGATAAAGCGGGTGCGACTGGCTTCATCCATGCCGCGATCCTGGCGCCAGTACGGAATGTCGGGCTGGCCCACATCAAACGCATCGGCTACTTGCTGCAGATATTCAAAGCTGCTGAAGAACGCCAGATAGTTGCCGGGCTGGTGCGCGTATTGTTCGCCAATCAATTGCACGATGGGCGCGACTGACGCGGCACGATGCGTGTAGCGGGTCGAGATATGTGGCGCGATCCGCACATCCACCTGGTCCGGGCTGAACGGCGCGGGCACATCCAGCCAGACGTGGTTATCGGGCAAGCCCAGCAAGCCGGAAAAATAATGATGCGGCGACAAGGTGGCGGAAAACAGCGTTACGCTGCGCGCCGCGGCAAAGCGCGTGCGTAAAAACGGCGCGGGCACCACATTGCGCAGATTAAGGCTGCTGTTGCGGCCGTCTTGCGTGGCATCAAACAGCGAATGCTCGCTAAAGCTGTCGGCCAGCGCAGTAAACCGCAGCGCATCAAAGTAAAAGCGCTGCAACGTGCTGTCCGCGCCTTGCTCGGCGCCGGTCAGGTATTCGGTGATGGCGGCGATGGCTTCTTGCAGCGCGTTGGTTAGCGCCGAGGGCGGATCGCCCAGTTCGGTATACAGCGCGGCGGTTTCCGGCAGGGTTTTGCGCCAGGCGTTGGCTACGCGCGTGAGCGAACGTTTGAGCGGCGCGGGCGCGTGTTTGCGCACGTCCTTCAAGGTGGCCTGGTCCAGACTGGCGCTGTACATGCCGCGACCGCGCTCAACCAGGTTGTGCGCTTCATCCACCAGCACGCCCACTTGCCACTGGTTGCGCTGCGTTAGCGCGTAGAGCAGCGCGCTGCTATCAAAAAAATAGTTGTAATCACCCACCACCACATCGGCCCAGCGCGTCAGTTCCTGGCTCAGGTAGTAGGGGCAGATTTCATGCGCGGCGGCCACTTGCTGGATGCGCGCCTGGGTTAGGCTGCCCGTTTCTTTTAACCCCGGTTGCAGCGCATGAGCGCGGGCGGCGGGCAAGCGATCGTAAAAGCCCTGCGCCAACGGACAAGAACCGCCATGGCAGGCGCGATCGGGGTAAACGCAGGCTTTATCACGCGCCACCAGTTCCAGCGTGCGTACCGGCTGCGCTTTGAGCGTGCGCATGGCATCCAGCGCCAGTTGCCGCCCCGGCGTGCGCGCCGCCAGATAAAACACTTTATCCAGCCCTTGCGCCGCGCACGCCTTCAACAACGGGAACAGCGTGCCCAGCGTTTTGCCGATGCCGGTGGGCGCTTGCGCCAGCAAACAGCGGCCGGTGCTGGCGGCTTTGAACACCGCTTCGGCCAGATCGCGCTGGCCCGGGCGGAATTGCGCATGAGCAAAGCCCAGTTGCGCCAGGGCGGCATCGCGCGTGCGCCGGTGCACCAGTTCTTGCTCGGCCCAAGCGAGGAAGGCGGCGCATTGCTCGTTAAAAAACGCTTCCAGTTCGGCCGCAGTATGGCGTTCGCTCAGCACGGTTTCTTTCTGGCTGACGATATCGAAATACACCAGCGCCACATTCAGTTCTTCCAGCCCGCGTTGCTGGCACAGCAACCAGCCGTAGATGCGCGCCTGCGCACTATGCAGATGCCGATGGTTTTCTGGCTGGCGGCTCAGATCGCCGCGATGGGTTTTGATTTCTTCCAGCTGATTGCGCGCGGCATCGTAACCATCGGCGCGACCGCGTAAGTGCAACGGGCCGTATTGGCCGGTAAGGGTAATTTCGCGCTCATAACCATTGGGCCGGCGCCCGGCGACGGTGGCGTGGCCCGCCATGCCTTCGCTGGCGCTGGGCGCCGGGGTAAAGCGCACATCCAGATCGCCTTGCTTGGCGGTAAATTCACACAGCTCGCGCACGGCCACCTGATAGATCGGGCCGAGGTGGCTGACGCTGGCGACTTGCGGCTCGGGTGCGCTCATGCCCACGTCACATAACACACGGCCATCGGCATACCATGGTCGAGGCAGTAGTTAAGCCAGCGCGTCTGGTTGTCTTGCAGCCGGTCGCCGGGGCCTTTGACTTCGATCATGCGATAGCGGCGTTCAGTGGGCCAGAACTGCACCAGATCGGGAAAGCCCGAGCGATTGGTGGTGATGTCGCACAACATGCGCTCAAACCACAGCCGCAAATGCGCGGCGGGCAGGCAATCCAGCGCCAAATCCAGCCGGGTTTGATCGATGACGGACCACGCGACAAAGCCACTCTGAATGCCGGCTTTTTCGATAAAGCGCTGGCGGATGGTTGCCACGTACTGGCCGCTTTCCAGCTGGGCCAAGGCGGCATCAAACAAAGCCTGGCGCCGCTGGCGGAAATGCGGGCTGGCCAGATCGGCGGGCGTGAAATGGAAGGGATGGAAAAACGCCCCGGCAATCGGCGCAAATAACGCAGGCCAGCACAACAAGCCAAACAAGGCGTTGATCAACGTGTTTTCGACGTACATGACCGGCGCGTCGTCGCAATGCAGATGCGCCACCACGGCATGTTCCACCGTTAACGGCGCGGGCGGCTGCGGCAGACACAGGTCGATGCGCTCGACGGCCGCTTTGCGGCTTTTGCGGATGATGGGCGCACCGGTGGCGCGCTGCAGCCGCGGCAACATGCGATGCAATTGCTGCACGCTGACTTCATCGCAATCATGTTGATTTAACAAAGCCTGTGCCGCTTGCAGCGCTTCGGCGTGACGGCCCTGACGTTCGAGTACCCGCACGGTGCGCACGCGGGCGGACGGATCAATGCTGAGCGCATACATGCGGGCGGCGTCGTCCCATGCGGCCTGGCGTTCAAACTGCTGCCCCAAAGCGTACAAAACGCGGCCACGGCGCTCTTCCAGCCATGGGTTATCCAGCTGCAGCTCGGTGAGCAAGGCGGCGATTTCTTCACACGGCGCGCCGTCTTCAAAGCGGGAACGGCAGTCGTGCAGATACAGGTAGTGATCCACGTCGGCGCGGCTGCGGAACACGCGCGCTTCGGCCGGGATATCGACTTTTTCGTAGCGATATACGCCTAACTCGGCCAATACAAATTCGCTGAGGTCCTGACGCAGATTGCCAAAAAACATCAGCCGCAAGCGATCACATAAAGGGCGCAGATCAAGCTGGTACAGCGTGTCTGCTGGATACCACTGGCTGAAGGCCTGGGCCTCGGGCGCGATGCTGGCCCAGGTGGCAAGCAGCGCATCTTTGGCCAGCCGCGCCGTCGAAGCCTGCGGCGGCAATTGCGACAACACCTCGGCACGCGTTAACAACGGCGCCACTTGGGCCAGCGTCAGCAGTGGATCGGCGCTGATCCAGCCGGCCCCCAGCAAGGGCTGCGCGGCGGCGCGGGTGTCGCCGATCTCCACATAGTTGAGCTTGCCCGCGCGAAACCACTCGCCTTTACGCATCACCATACGCACCAGCAAAGCCTGCGACGCATGCGGCAAGCGCGCAAAACCATCGACAAACCCCAGCTCGGCGGGCAGCAGCAAATCGGCATAACGCGTGCTGATCCAGTCGAGCAGCACACGAAAATTGTCGAGGTAATAGAAGGGGTTGGGTAACGCAGGCAGCATGCCGGGGGCGCAAGACGGATGTAGAACGAATGTTCGGGATGATAACGGCGCGGGGCTTGGCGGAGAAGCCTGCGGCGACGGGTGGGCGCATTACGAAACCTGAAATTGGCGACGCGGCTGCGAGGTGTTTGTTACATTGATGGTTCCCGGATCGGGAAGCATCATGCTGCGCAAACGATCTTCCCGGCGGCCGGATCCATGCGCTTGATCAACACTTCGATACTGGACAAGTTCCAGCGCGAACATGCGGACGTGCGGGCCGCGCTGGCGTTCTGGCGGGTCGAGGTTGAAAACGCAGACTGGACGCGGCCGCAAGACATCAAGGATCGCTTTGCGCATGTCGATTTTCTTGCGGGCAATCGGGTGATCTTCAATATCAAAAGCAATCACTATCGTCTGGTGGTCATCGTGTTTTATCTGGACGGCATAGTGAGCATTGATTGGGTGGGCACGCACGCGCAGTACGACAGGCAGCGTTTTTAGAGTTGCAGCCCGGGGGGAATGCAGATTGGATACGATCAAAATCATCAAGACCGAGGCAGAGTGCCTGGCGGCCGGGCGGCTGCTTAATCAGATGATGCTTGAGAACAATCCAGCGGAGCGCGACCGTATGGAACTGCTGATGCTGGTGATCGAGGATTACGAGCGGAAACACAGCCCTACGCCGGTGGTTGATCCGATTGGCGCCATCGAATTCCGGATGGAGCAGATGGGGATGACGCAGAAAGATCTTGCGCCCTACGTCGGCGGGGCCAATCGCGCCTCGGAATTACTGGCGCGCAAGCGACCGTTGACGCTAGCCATGATACGTAGCCTTCATCATGGCTTGGGCATTCCAGCGTTCAGCCTGCTTGGGCCCGCGGTGCCGCTCGATATCAGCCGTCCGCCAAAACTGGATTATTCAAAATTTCCGCTGGCCCAGATGCATGAACGCGGACTGTTCGGCCTGCCGCGCAATACGCCGCAACGCGTGCTGCGAGAACAGGCAGAAGAGCTGGTCACCGCCTTTCTGGAACGCCCCGGCGCCGCAAAGGCGGGTCCGGCCGTGGGGCCGAGCTTTTTACGCACCGCCGCGGGCCAGCGCGGTGTTCGTGACCTCGACCGTTATGCGTTGCTGGTGTGGATGACGCAGGTGCGCCGCATCGCGCAGCACACTGAAATTGTCCGGCCGTGGCATGAGCGCGCGCTAACCACAGCATGGCTTACCGAGCTGGCTCAGCTCTCGCGTTTTGAAGACGGGCCTTTGCGCGCACGCGCCCGGCTGGCCAGCGTGGGCATTGCGTTGGTCATCGAGCCGCAGTTCCGCGATTCGTGGCTGGATGGCGCTGCGATGCTGGAACAGGATTACGCCGTTATCGGCCTGACGCTACGGCATGACCGGCTTGATCATTTCTGGTTTGTACTGATGCACGAGCTGGCCCATCTGAAAGGGCATTTAAGTCAGGCGCGGCCTGAAATTGCCGACCACCTCGATGACAAGATGCGGCGCGCGGACGCCATTGAGCAAGAAGCGGATGCGATCGCGTTCGAAGCCCTGGTGCCACAAGCCGCCTGGATGCAAAGCGCAGTGCGGCACAGCCATACGCTGGTCGATGCTGAAACGCTGGCGCAGCAACTGAATATCGCGGTGGCCGTTGTTGCCGGGCGCGTGCGGCGTGAAACCGGAAACTGGCGTTTGCTATCTGGGCACTTGGGAAAGGGCACTGTGCGGACCATGTTCGACGTCCGGGCGCCGCAATAAAAAACTCCCGCCACAGCGGGAGTTTTTGTCATGCCAACCTCAGCGCCGAAATCAGGCCGCCATGCGCACGATCTCGGTGTTGAGCGCTGCCAGCACCATGCGGTGGCGGGCGTCGAGTTCGTTGAGCTGTTCCAGCAACTGCGTATCCATTTCTTCCAGCTCTTCGATACGGCCTTCCAGCGTGTCGGTGGCTTTGTGGATGCGCTTGATGCTTTCCAGACGGCGACGCAGTTGCAGCTGATGTTCGCGCACTTGCGTTTCCATCGGTGCCATCACCGCCTTCAGCCAGTTTTCGACGTCGCGGTTGGCAACTTCAAACACAGTGACCACGCGGCTGGCCACGGTTTCAAAGAACTTGGCGGTAATGCGATTGCGGCCGGTGGTCAGCAGGTGGCTGATGGTGTTGAAGTGCTCGCGGAAGGATTTTTCCAGCCGCGCCATTTCTTTGTGGTACTTGAGCGTGGAGAACGGCGGCGGCGTCACCTGGCCCAGGCCGTGTTCTTCGCTAAACTTTTTGTACATGGCCGCCATCATGGCCTGGATTTCGGCCACTTGTTCGGCCGAGCGGGCGATGTTGGCGTTGGTGTCTTTAAAGAAGCGCTCCATCACCGCGCGCAGGCCGCCTTCGCCAAACGAGAACCAGGTGCGTTCCATTTCGTCGCGAATGCGGGCGATTTCGGCTTTGAGCGCGTCCATGCCCAGCAGGCTCATCAGCTGGTTGGTCTGCTGGCTGAAAATGCTGCGCAAAGCCTGGAAGCGCACCAGGCCTTGTTCAAAGTGGCGTTTGTCGGCCTGGACCTTGTCCATCATCTGCACGACCACGTCCTGATTCTTGCCGCGCAGCCGCGACAATTCTTCCAGCTGTTCCTGCAGACCGTTGCGGCGCGCGGTCAGGATCTGGCGCGTGGCCAGCACGATGTCATCGACCTCGGTGATGGTGCTGTCGCGCACGATGTCTTGCTTGGCCGGCAGCAACTCGCCCGACAATGCGGCTTCGAGCGCACCCAGACGCGCGCGATCGAGCAGGGCGTCGTCGTGCTGCACTTTGGCCACCAGCGCTTTCTGCGCCGAAATCGGATAGACATGGCTGGTGGGCACGCCCAGCAGCTCGGCCGTGGTTTGCACCTGACGGCTGATTTCGCCTTCGATTTCTGCGCCGGACTTCAGGTCATCCCACAAGCCATCTATCTTGTTGAGCACCACCAGCCGGCCGCGCGCGCCACCTTGCGCCTTGCCGATATGGTTGCGCCACACATCGATGTCGCTCTTGGTCACGCCGGTATCGGCGGCCAGGATAAACAGGATGGCGTGCGCATTGGGCAGCAGATTCAGCGTCAGTTCCGGCTCGGTACCGATCGCGTTCAGGCCCGGGGTATCGAGAATGACCAGACCCTGTTCCAGCAAAGGGTGCGGAAAGTTGATCACCGCATGGCGCCACGCCGGAATTTCGATCAGGCCATCGGCCCCGACCGCGATGCGCTGATCCGGATCGTTTTCGTCGTACAGACCAAACTGTTTGGCGACTTCAGTCGGCACGCGTTTGGTCTGGCCCACCTGGCGGAAGGCGCCGAGCATGGCTTCGGCGTTATCCAGATCAAGCAGGGTGGTGGCCCACTCGTCGGTGTAACGGCGATATTCGCTGGTGGTGACGTTTTGCAGCCGGGTTTCAATCGGCAGCAACTGGATTGAAGGCGGGCGGCTGGCGTCGTACAGGATTTCGGTCGGGCACATGGTGGTGCGGCCGGCGGAGGACGGCAGCACGCGTTGGCCGTAGTGCGCGAAGAAGATCGCATTGATCAGCTCGGATTTGCCGCGCGAAAACTCGGCGACAAACGCGATATTGAGCTTGTCGTCCTTGAGTTTTTCCAGCAGTGACTGGATGCGCATTTGCGTTTGCGCATCTTCCAGATCTTGTTCGTTCAACCAGCGCGAAAGCTGGGACACTTTTTGCGACAACTGACCGCGCCAGGCGCTATAGGCCTGAAAGTCGCCGACCAGGCGATCCGTCGAATCGACGTCGTTGACCGCGATTGCGTCGCGATGAAGAAATTCTGCGCTCATCTTTTTCCCGATTATCAAAGCTTGCTTTGTAGGCGCCGGGCGGCTGTGCGGGTGGCCGTCCGGGCGGGCGCAGACACGCTACGGTGTTTGGCGCCATGCGTGGGCTACACGCGTGTTTCAATCATTTAATCAACGGTATGCCTGGTTCTATCGCCACTGGCTTTAACCCCGTGGCATGGTATTACAGTCCGGCCATAGATACATATTTACACACTGTCTATCGGCTTATTTCTGACACTGACGGCAAAAAAACGTGGCGCGCTGGCCCTGCCGGATCTCGCTGATCGGCGTACCGCACTGGCGGCACGCTTCATCCGTGCGGCCGTAGGCATACGTTTGCAGCAAAAAATAGCCGGGGTTACCGGTGCTGTCGACGTAATCGCGCAGGGTGGTGCCACCTGCGGCAATCGCATCCGACAAAGTGGCTTTGATGGCCGCCACCAGCGCCACAATCTCGCGCTTTTTCAGGCTGTTAGCGGGCCGCTCCGGATGGATCGCCGAGCGGAACAACGCTTCGGAGGCATAGATATTGCCCACGCCAACGACCACATGTTGATCCATGATCGCCAGCTTGACTGCAGAACCCCGACGGGAGAGCTGCTCGCTGAGATAACCGGCATCGAAAGCGTCTGATAAAGGCTCGGGCCCCAGCTCAGCGAGCAATTTATGCGGCCCGGCGGTGGCCGCTTGCCACAACATGCAGCCAAAACGGCGCGGGTCTTTGTAGCGCAGGATGCGGCCGTCTTCGAGGATCAGATCAATGTGATCGTGTTTTTCCACCGCCCGCGCGGCCGTCACCAGCCGCAAGCTGCCGCTCATGCCCAGATGCACGATCAGCGTGCCCGCCTCAAAACGGAACAACAGATATTTGGCGCGGCGTTCCAGCTGCAGCACACGCTGGCCGCGCAGCAATTCCGGCAGTTCTTCCGGCACCGGCCAGCGCAGGCTGCGATTGCGGATGATGACGTCCTCGATGCGCGTGCCGGTCACAATATCGGCGATGCCGCGGCGGGTAGTTTCGACTTCTGGCAGTTCTGGCATCGGGGTCTATCCTTGGGGATCGTGGCGCGTGTGTCAGTGCTGGTTACATACGCCGGTTTGATATATGGGCTGACGGGCCGCATATCCAGGCATACCGCGGCCCGCCACGCAGTAGCCCCGGCTGCGGAATTTAACTTAATATGGGCCGGTCATATGCGTCAGCCGTGCCAGATCAAGGCCTGGTGCCCGGGTCAGCCGGCATTGCGCCGCGTTTAACGCGATGCAGGCCAGATCAAAATAGATAAATAGATATAACGGGTTGCCCAGCAACCTTCTCACAATTACCTGCCGGATCGTGCCATGCCCCTGCCGTTTACCCGCAAACAGCTTGTTGTCCCACTCTGGTTAAGCCTGGCGGTACTGGCGGGCTGCGCCACGGTGCCGCACCCGGACGCCACCGCCCCACAGACCGCCAGTGCTCCGGCTTCAGCCCCGGCCGAGGCCGCGCAAGAAGGGCCCTTGCCCAATGTGGAACTGACCGACCAACTGGTAATGCGGTTTCTGGTGGGCGATATCGCGCTGCAACGTGGCGAGCCGACGTTAGCGGCGCAAACCTGGAATGATCTGGCCAAACGCACGCACGATCCGCGCATTGCGCGCCGTGCCACCGAGGTGTCGATCGGGGCCGGCCAGTTGAATCTGGCGCTCGACTCCGCACAACTGTGGATCGATGCTTCGCCGCAAGCGCTGAACCCGCAACAAGTGATGCTGAGCCTGTTGCTGCGGGCCAACCGGCTGGAAGAAGCCAAGCCGCATCTGAAAAAACTGCTCGAAGCCAAACCGCAAGACGTGCCGTCTTTCATGATGCAAATGCATTTGCTGTGGGACAAAAACACCGATCGCGCAGCAGCGGCCCGCTTTACTGAAGAAGTCACCCAGCCTTATCTGAATTTGCCCGAAGCCCACTTTGCCCGCGCGGTGGCGTATGCCAATACCTCGCGCGTCAGCGACGCACTCAAAGAGCTGACTGCGGCCGAATCGTTGCGCCCAGCGTGGGAACCCGCCGTGCTGTATCGAGTGCAGTTGATGGCGGACCAGCCAGTGCAGGCGCGCATTGATTATCTGAAAGATGCGATGCGGCAGAACCCGGATTCGGCGCAAATCAAAACCACGCTGGCGCGCGAATACGTCAGCAATCGCCAGTTTAAAGAAGCGCGCGATCTGTACGAAGAAGCCCTGCGTAAACAGCCGGATATGCCGGAAGCGCTGGTCGGCTCCGGCCTGGTGGCGCTGGAAATGCGCGATCTGGACACCGCGTATTTGCGACTGTCCACCGCCGTGGTCAAGAGCCCGCGCACCACCAACAATCTGCGCCTCTACCTGGGGCAAATTGCGGAAGAACGCGGTCAGACCGCCACGGCGCTGGGTTGGTATCAAGGCGTTGATGGCGATATGAAAGACGCCGCACAGCAACGCATGATGCGCCTGTACGCCCGCGAAGGCCGTCCGGACGACGCCCTGGCGTTGATCCGCGCCCAACCGGCCACCACGCCACAAGAACGCGTGGTACGGGCGCAACTGGAAGCGCAAGTCTGGCGCGAAGCCAAGGATTACAACAAAGCCTGGGACGCGCTCTCCGCCGAGCTAAAGAAACAGCCCGATTCGCCGGACTTGTTATACGACCGGTCTTTGATCGCCGACCTGCAACACAATCTGCCTGCCGCTGAAACCGATCTGCATCGCTTTCTGCAATTGCAGCCGGATAGCGTGATGGGCCTGAATGCGCTGGGTTATACCCTGGCCAACCGCACTGATCGCCTCGACGAAGCCAACGGCTATCTGGAAAAAGCCATCGCCAAAGAACCGGATAACCCGGTTATCCAGGATAGCCTGGGCTGGCTGCGCTATCGCCAGGGGCGCTATGACGAAGCCAAAGATTTGCTGGGCAAAGCTTTTGTGGCGATGCCTGATGCCGAAATCGGCGCGCATCTGGCGGCGGTGCTGTGGCACAACGGCGATAAATCGGAAGCACGCAAAGTGCTGGCGACCGCGCAGAAACTCGATCCGACCAATGAAAGCGTGATTGAAATCAGCAAGACGGTGACGCAATGACCCGCACAGCATTGCGCACGTTTGCGCTGGCTGGCGTCGCGGCGGCGCTGTTGGCCGCTTGCGCCACACCACCGGCTCCGCCACGTTCAGCCGGTGAGCTGGTGGCGACGGGGCGGGTGGCGGTCAAACTGCCGTCCGAGAACAATCTGGCCAACTTTAGCTGGCGCGACGACGGCAAGCAGGCGCAACTGGATTTATCCAGCCCCTTGGGCAATACCGTGGCGGAGCTGACCTTTGACGGCAAAACGGCGCGCTTGCGTGACCAGGCCGGCAAAGAAACCGTAGCCGCCACGCCCGATGATCTGCTGAAAGCGCGTACCGGCTGGGAACTGCCCGCGGGCGGTTTGCGCTACTGGATCCAGGGCAAGGCCGATCCGTCTTCCCCTGCCGCGGTACGCGATACCGAGCAGGGCCGCCATATCGAACAGGCGGGTTGGTCTATCGATACTTCGGGGCATGTCGATGCCGGTAGCTTTGGCCCGCTGCCCAAGCGCATCGAAGCAACGCGGGCGACGGTCACCGTGACCATCGTAGTGACTGACTGGCAATGGCAGTAAATCGTGAGCAATTCTGTATCTAAAGGCTGGCAAGCCTATCCGGCGCCCGCCAAACTCAATCTGTTTTTGCACGTGGTGGGCCGTCGCGATGATGGCTATCACTTGCTGCAATCGGTGTTTCAGCTGATTGATCTGGCCGACACCATCCACTTGCGGCTGCGCGACGACACGCAGATCGTGCACCACAATCCTTTGCCCGATGTGCCGCCAGAAACCGATCTGACGGTGCGCGCGGCGCGTTTGTTACAAACTCATTCGGGCGTGGCCAAAGGTGTGGATATCCGCGTCGACAAGCGTATTCCCATGGGGGGGGGGCTGGGCGGCGGCAGCTCGGATGCGGCGACGGTCATGCTGGCGCTCAATCGGCTATGGGGCCTGGATCTGTCACGTAAGGTCTTGATGGAGCTGGGATTGCGGCTGGGCGCCGATGTGCCGTTCTTTATCTTTGGCCGCAACGCCTTTGTGGAAGGCGTGGGCGAGCAGATGCAGGAAATCGAAACCCCCGATTGCGCCTATGTGGTACTGCATCCACCGGTGCACGTTTCGACCCCGGCAATTTTTAAAGATGAACGCTTGACAAGGGATACGCCCTTAGTCAAAATGCGCGGCCTCAACGACATCGACTGCAGGAATGATCTGCAAGCGGTAGCGCTGGGTCAGCATCCGCTGATTGCTGAATACCTTGCCTGGCTGAGCCAGTTTGGTGTTGCGCGGATGACTGGATCAGGAAGCTGCGTGTTCACAAGATGTGCTTCACAAGGCGATGCGGATCGTGTAATATCCCGGCTTCCTGATGACATGACCGGTTATTCAGTAAGGTCAGTCAAGCAGCATCAGTTACGTGAATTTGCTTCGGATCGTTAAGAAGCAGGTTCAATAGGGGAGTCGCCAAGTTGGTTAAGGCATCGGATTTTGATTCCGACATGCGAAGGTTCGAATCCTTCTTCCCCTGCCAGTTTCGAAGATAGAAAAGCGTGTACTCAGGTTACACGCTTTTCGTTTTTTCAAGGCACGCAAATGGCTTACGACAGCCTCATGGTATTTACTGGCAACGCTAATCCCAAGCTTGCCGAAAGCGTCGTTAATCATCTCGATATCTCGCTGGGCCGTGCCACGGTTGGGCGTTTCTCTGATGGTGAAGTGACTGTCGAACTGCTGGAAAACGTCCGGGGCCGTGACGTCTTCGTTCTGCAATCCACCTGCGTGCCCACCAACGACAACATCATGGAAATGATGTTGATGGTCGATTCGCTCAAGCGCGCTTCGGCCGGTCGTATCACCGCCGCTATCCCCTACTTTGGTTATGCCCGCCAGGATCGCCGTCCGCGTTCTGCGCGTGTGCCTATCTCGGCCAAAGTGGTGGCCAACATGCTGCAGGTGGCGGGTGTGGATCGCGTGTTGACGGTAGATGTGCACGCCGACCAGATCCAGGGCTTCTTTGATATTCCGGTGGATAACATCTATTCCACGCCGGTTCTGCTGGCCGATATCCGCGCCAAGAACCACGAAGGTTTGATGGTGGTCAGCCCTGACGTCGGCGGCGTATTGCGTGCCCGCGCCATGGCCAAGCAACTGACCGTGGATATGGCGATTATCGACAAGCGTCGTCCCAAGGCCAATGTGGCCGAAGTCATGCACATCATCGGTGATGTTTCCGGCCGTACCTGCGTGATCATCGATGACATGATCGATACCGCCAACACGCTGGTCAAAGCCGCACAAGCGCTCAAGGCGCACGGTGCCGCCCGCGTGATTGCCTATGCCACCCACGCGGTGTTCTCAGGTGCAGCGGTCGAACGGATTGTGCAATCCGAGCTGGATGAAGTGGTGGTCACCGACACGATTCCGTTGTCGGAAGCCGCGCGTCATTCTGATCGCATCCGTGTAGTTTCTATTGCCGGTTTGCTGGCAGAAACCATGCGCCGCATCAACAACGAAGAATCGGTTTCTTCGCTGTTTGTGGATTAAGCCCCGAGCTGATCGGGCAACAAGATTTAACCGAGGCGAGCCTGTGCTCGCCTCTCGTCATTTAAACCAATGACGGTTTTAACCCGAATTTGAGGGAATCGTCCCTCGAATCCTGTGTCGTTCTGGTCGCGGGCGGCACGGGTACATAGTGAAATGGAGTTCTAACCATGTCTTTCGAAATCAAAGCCCAAAGTCGCGCAGCGCAGGGTACCGGTGCGAGCCGCCGCCTGCGTAAAGCCGGCAAGCTGCCCGGTATTGTTTACGGTGGCGGCAAGGCCCCCGTTGTGATCGAACTGGATCACAACAGCATGTGGTACACCCTGAAGGAAGAAGCGTTCCACACCTCGATCGTCAAGATCGAAGTGGAAGGCGGCGATACCGAACAGGCCCTGCTGCGCTCGGTGCAATACCACCCGTTCCGCCAGCTGGTTCTGCACGTTGACTTCCAACGCGTTGATGCCAACACCAGCGTTGAAGTGCGCGTTCCGCTGCACTTTATCAACGGCGACGTTGCTCCGGGCGTCAAGCTCGACGGCGGCTCGATCAGCCACGTGCTGAACGAAGTTCTGGTGCGCTCCGCTGCAACCAGCATTCCTGAGTTCATCGACGTTGATCTGAGCGTGCTGGGTAACGGCAACAACTCGGTTCACTTGTCCGACCTCAAGCTGCCGGAAGGCGTTGAGCTGATGTCCCTGGTACGTGGCGAAGATTTGGCAATTGCCAACCTGAACGCTGCCAAGGGCGAATAATCGTTCAGCTTTGCTGATTGATTGTTGAGAAGACGGCCAGATTGATCTGGCCGTTTTTTTATGCGCGGCATCCGCGTAAACGTATTGCTGCGCTGACCCGCTGCGATGGGGGCGGTATGATGGCGCTTTGCGCAAACAAGCTTCAGCTATGGCTATCAAACTGATCGTGGGCCTGGGTAATCCGGGCGCCGAATACGCAGCAACCCGGCACAATGCCGGCTTCTGGTGGATTGACGAACTGGCGCGTGAAGGCGGTGCCAGCTTGCGCCACGAAAGCAAATTTCATGGTCTGGTGGGCAAGGCACGGCTGCATGGCAAAGATGTGTGGTTGCTGGAGCCGCAGACCTTTATGAACCGCAGCGGTTTATCGGTGGTAGCGCTGGCACAGTTCTACCGCGTGCTGCCGGATGAAATTCTGGTAGTGCACGACGAACTCGATATTCCCGCGGGCCAGGCCAAGCTCAAACTCGGCGGCGGCAATGGCGGCCACAACGGCCTTAAGGATATCCAGGCCCATCTATCGACCCCCAATTTCTGGCGCCTGCGCCTTGGCATCGGTCATCCGGGCGATCGGAATGAGGTGGTCAACTTTGTGTTGAAGCCGCCGCGCAAAGAAGAACAAGAACTTATCGACGGCGCGATGGTGCGGGCGCAGAACCTGCTGCAGCATATGCTGGCTGGCGATATGGAAACCGCGATGCAGCAACTTCACACCGACGACGCCAAAAAGCGCCCACACAAAAAGGCGCCCGAAGCATGAGTGAAACCAGCACAGCACGTATCCCGGTCAATCTGATCACCGGTTTTCTCGGCGTGGGCAAGACCACGGCGGTGGCCAATTTATTGGCAGGCAAGCCTGCCGACGAGTTCTGGGCCGTGGTGGTGAATGAATTTGGCGAAGTGGGGATTGATGGCGCCACTTTGTCAGTGGCGGGTGACGGCTTGCAGGTGGCCGAGGTGCCCGGCGGCTGCATTTGCTGCACCACCAGCCCGATGCTGCGCGTGAATCTGAACAAGCTGGTACAAGGGCGGCGACCTGATCGCATCTTGATTGAGCCGTCCGGACTCGGCCATCCCGCCGGCATTATCGATTTGCTGCGTGACCCGTTCATGGCCAAGACCTTCGAAGTGCGCGCGGTGCTGACGCTGGTCGACGCGCGTCATCTGGAGGACGCACGCTACGCGCGCAACGAGACGTGGCGCGATCAGATCGAGTTGGCCGATGTGCTGGTGCTGAACAAGGTGGATCTGGCTGATGCCGAGCAGATTGATCGCGCTGAAGCAATGGGCCGTGCTTTGTTTCCGCCCAAGCTGGCAATGATCAGCACGCGCAAGGGCGTGATCGATCCGGCCTTGCTGGATGCGCCGCTGGATCCGGCGCGTTGGCAGTTCGAGCATAAGGCGCCCGAAGCGCATCAACACGCGCCGCTGGCCCCGACGCGCAAGGCCGCCGCCGTGGCTGCGCCGGCTGAATTGCCGCAGGGCGATCTGCCGGTGCGCAAGACGCAGTCCAGCCTGGGTTCACATGCGTGCGGCTGGGTGTTTAGCGATCAGGTGATGTTCGATAGCGGCGCAATCGCCGATCTGTTTGAAGCCATGAATGACGCCGCCAGTCTGGGGCTGACGGGTCTGCAACGTGCTAAAGGCGTGTTCCAGACCGAGCGCGACTGGTATCGCTTTGACTGGGTCGATGGCTATCCCAGCGCCAACGTGTCGGCGTGGCGCCGCGACACGCGCGTTGAACTGATTGTCGCCGCCAGCGTAGCGCCGGACTGGCAGGCGGTGGAGCAGCGCTTGCTGGCTGCCCGCATCCGCCCTGCCGCGGTGTCCGAGGCTTAACGCAGAACCTGGCGGATTTGCGCCAGCGTGCTTTGGGCGTCGGCTTCGCGCCCGCGTTGCTGCATCGCCGTCAGATACTGCGCCAGCGCCCGTTCCAGATCGCCCAGCGTGTGCACCGTATCCATTTGCCCGATCAGATTATCCAGCGTGCCATGGTGGGTATGGTTGCTCACATTGAGAATCGCGCGGATGCGGGCGATCTGGCTGGCCGGTAGCTTGGCACTGGCGTGAATGGGCGCTACTGCCGCATGCCCTGGGGCTGCCGGCGCGGACGGAGCGGCAGTTTTGCTGGCGGGCATGCTGCCATGACGCTCGATCAGCCCATCCCATTCCAGTTCAAGCAATCGGTGCACCAGTTCTTTTTCATCCATCGCCAGGGGCAGCGCATGGTTGGGCGTTTTGCCGTCGATCATGATCAGCAGTTGGCGCAGTTTGAGCGATAGCCCACTGGCGCGCGTGGTGATTTCTTCATGGCCCCGATCAGTCTTGCGGTAAATCACGTCGAGCATAGTCGATCCCTCCCGAGAACGTCGCGGGCTCACTCTCTGCGCGGAGTGATGCACTCGCATATTAGAGCTTCGTGTTTTACTGCAATTGTCCTGTAACTGAAAGCGTGTAGGGAAGGATGTGACGCTTACGAGACAGATGGGACAGCGGAAGCGACCAGTGGTCGTGCTGCCGTAAAGCTTTCAGCATTCTCGTCAGCGGGCAAGCTGGCGGTTTGCCACCGGAGTTATCAAACGGGATAGCAGAGCAGGGTGGTCTGCGCATTACGCCAACAAAAAGGGCAAACCCGCAGGTTTGCCCTTGTTTACCACCACCAGTGTGGGCGGGTTACAGGCCGCCGTAGGAATGCAGGCCGCTCAGGAACATATTCACGCCGATAAAGGCAAAGGTGGTCACGACCAGACCCACCACCGCCCACCACGCCAGCACATTGCCGCGCCAGCCTTTGACCAGACGGACGTGCAACCAGGCGGCGTAGTTAAGCCATACGATCAGCGCCCAGGTTTCTTTGGGATCCCAGCTCCAGTAACCGCCCCAGGCATCGGCCGCCCAGGCAGCGCCAAGAATGGTGGCGATGGTAAAGAACAGAAAGCCCACCGTGATCGCCTTGTACATCACGTCGCCCAGCACTTCATACGACGGCAAGCGGGTGGCCAGGATGTTTTGCGACACCAGCAATTGCGCCACGCCCAGCATCGCCGCCAACGAGAATGCGCCATAGCCGATAAAGTTGGCGGGGACATGGATCTTCATCCACCACGATTGCAGCGCGGGAATCAGCGGCTGGATTTCATGCGCCTGGCGGTCCAGCGAATACCACAGAATAAAAGCAACGGCCGCCGAGATTACCAGCAGGACAAAGGCACCCATGCTGCGCGCACGGAAGCGGGCTTCGTAATACAGATACATCAGCGTGGTGATCAGACAGAACAGGATGAACACTTCATACAGATTGGAGACCGGAATATGGCCCACATCCGCGCCTATCAGATAGCTTTCATACCAACGCACCAGCAGCGCGGTAAGCGCGGCCAGCGCGGCGGTCCATGCCATGCCGGAGGCGATGCCCAGTGCGGTCTCGGAGCGACGCAGCATGCCAAACCAGTAGGTGCATGTTGATAACACGTACAGCACGCACATCCACATCACCGCCGACTGGCTGGCCAGCAGATATTTAAGCAAGAAGGCGTGCTGTGCCCGGCCCAGATCATTGCCATAAGCCGCGGTGCCAATCAGCGCCAGCACACCGGCGGCCGGCAGAAAATAACGCATGGCAGGCCAGAACCAGCCAAACCAGATCAGCCCGGCTGTCACACCGGCAAGAATGGCTTGCTCGTAATAATCCATATGCGCGCCGTAGCGGCTAAAGGCGAAACCCGCCGCCAGCAACATCAGGACGGCGAAAACAAAATCGAGTGGCTGGCGCCGGGTCAGGCTGAGCGTGGTCATGCTCATTCTCCTTGGGGTGGCGCAGGCAACAAGGCGTTGCGATGCGCAGCAAAAGTGGTGTCCAGTTCGGCCGGGCGGCGATTGCCCGCCAACGACAGCAAGGTCTGACCATCGCCAACGCGAAGCCAGACCCGTTCTTCACGCATATAAAACATGCAGAAGATGCCGATAACCAACAGGATGGAACCGAAGAAGATCACAGGTTCGCCGGGTGAACGCGTCAACTGGAAGCCGCTGGATTTTACTTCGGTGAATGCGTCAAATTGAAGAAATACCGGACTGCCGTATTCATAGAACCCACTGCTGGCGACCAGACTGTCCATCAAAAAGTGATAGTTTTCTGCGGTCATCGGCAGCGGGGGTAGCCCGGCTTTCTGTTGTGCCAGATCCATGGCATCAACGGTAGCGTTTTGCAGAATTTTCAGATAAGTCTGAGCGACCGTGGCGCGCTTGTCCGCGGGCACCTTGGTCTCGATAAACTTGTCGATCTGATTGAAACCGCCCTGACCAAACTGGCGCAGGATGGCTTGCGTGACAGACTGGAAGTCGTCCCGGCGCGTGCTGGAAAAGCCACCGTCGGCAAAGGCCTTGTCCGCCGTGCGCCGCGCAATCTCGGGGTAATTGGCCGGGTCCAGCATCACATTGCGCAGCCGCATATAGGCGTCGGTCTTGTTCTCGCTATCCAGCGGCACGCGGATGAACTGGAACTGCGCCGTGATGTCCTTGCGCACACCGGTCAACAAATAGGTCGCGCCATCGGCATAGAAGGGCGACAGATAATTGAGGTACTCGACGGCCTGGCCGGCCTGATCGCGCAATTTGTACTGAATTGACGGACCCATATTGCGCAGGGCACGGCTGGATTTGACCGACTGCGCTGATGCCAGCGCTTGCTCAACCTTGTTCACCGCCACCGTCGACGTATCGCCCGCCGGCTTGCCCATGTTTTCGACGTTGGTAACGCGCAGATCGCCGAATTCCAGCGTATACGGTTTGCCATCCAGCGTGACGTTCTGGCTGGTCTTGGAGGTGGCGTTGAGCCTGGACGGCGCACGACCGCCCAGATCCCAGGCGGTAAATTGCAGGGCCGAGCCGCCGTCGCCAAAGCTGGACTGGTAAATGGCGATGCCATCGACCACCAGCGGCTTGTTTACCTCGACAACGCCGCTTTTGATGATTTTGCCGCTCTGGCGATCCAGCACATCAATGGTGGAGGCAAAGCGCTTGGGCATGCCGGTGCTGTAGTAATCAACCTGGAATTGCTTGAGTCGCAATGCGAACGGCAAATCCTGCACAAAATAGCCTTCGCCCTCGTTCAGGAACACCACATCGCCCACGGCGCCTTCCGGCAGGGTGACGTTGCCGCGGAAAGACAGATTGCCAATGCCGAGGCGGCTTTCCGGGGGGACTTTGCTTTGCGGGATGTCGCGGGTTTCGGCCTTTTTGTTGCCGACAACTTCGCGCAGCTTGAGTGGCAAATTGCCATCCATCAAGCCGCCGATACAGATCACCACGATGGCGGCATGCGCAAACAGATAACCCAGTCGTTGCGCCGCACCCTTTTTGGCGGCCAGCAACCAGACGCCGTTGGCTTCGTTGATGCGCCAGCGGTAGCCAGCGCGCTTCAGATAATCTTGCGCGGCTTGGCGATCGACCACCTGATCGCCCTCAACCTCGGCGTGATGCGCCATCAGGCGCAGTGAATTACGCGTGGCATGTTCCCGAAAACTGCGGATGTCTTTGATCATGCCCGGCGCGTGCCGGTAGATACAGAGCGACGTCGACAGCATCAAAAAGCCCAGGATCGTCATGAACCAGGCGGCGTGATACACATCGAACAGCCCGATCGGCTCAAAGATGCCGAACCAGAAATCGCCGAACTCGATGCGGTAATCGACGAACTGTTGGCCCTGCTTGAGCACCGTTCCGATGATCGAAGCTATCGCCACGACCGCCAGCAAGCTCACTGCAAAGCGCATTGAAGAAAGCAGCTCGTACAGGGCACGGCTGAATGGAACTTGGCGGCTAGGGCGGGCGATGGTCGGGCTCATAAAGCAAAAAAGGAGCGACAAGCGCCCCTCTTGTATACATTGCGCCGGAACCAGGGCTCAGGCGCAGGGGTGGGCAGATCAGTGCAGCGACTGGATATACTCGGCGACAGCCTTGATATCCTGGTCGGACATCCGACCGGCGACGTCTTCCATCACCTGGTTGTTATTGCGTTCACCAGTGCGGAAGGTGTTCAGCTGCGCAATCACATAGGCGCTATGCTGACCGGCCACACGCGGGAACTGTGCCGGCATGCCGGAACCCGCAGGGCCGTGACAGGCCATACAGGCGGGCAGGCTCTTGGCGGCAATACCACCGCGATAGATTTTTTCACCGGCTGCGATCAGCGTCTTGTCGGACGCGCCACCTTCTTTCGGCTTCTGCTGGCTGAAGTACGCGGCGACATTGTGCATATCGGCGTCAGACAGTTGCGAAGCCATGCCGAACATCACTGCGTTCTTGCGCTTTTGCGTCTTGAACTCAGTGAGTTGCTTGTAGATATATTCGGGATGCTGGCCAGCCAGGCGCGGATTAGCCGCGACGACGCTGTTACCATCCGCGCCGTGGCAAGCCGCACAGACTTTGTCCACGATTTCCTTGCCCTTGGCGGGATCGCCTTTGGTGGGCCCTGCGGCAAATACGCTACCGCTCATCATCACTAATGCTGTGAACAGGGCTGCAACAGGCGCGCTGCGCATAACTAGCTCCCTTGTGTTTATTGGTATTCCCGTCGGCAGGACCGGCGGCGTGTCAAATCCTGATATTCTATATCAAGACCAAAAGCCAGACTACACACCCATGCCCTTGTTTCGCGGACTCCGCTTTCTTACCACCGTTAACGACCTGCGTATGTTGCCCCTCGAAGGTGTAGAGGTTGCATTTGCCGGGCGTTCCAATGCCGGCAAGTCCAGCGCCATCAACACCCTTGCCAACCATACGCGCCTTGCCTTTGTTTCCAAGACGCCAGGTCGCACGCAACACATCAATTACTTCGACTTTGGCAATGATCGCCGCCTGGTCGACCTGCCTGGATATGGCTATGCCGAGGTGCCCGAAGCAGTACGCCGGCACTGGCAAACCATGCTGGGACGCTATCTGGCAGAGCGCCCGAACCTGATCGGCCTGGTGCTGATCATGGATTCGCGGCGGCCTTTGCTGGAGCTGGATCGCCGCATGCTTGACTGGTTTCTGCCGACCGGCAAGCCGGTGCATATCATGCTTACAAAATCTGACAAACTCTCTAACCAGGAGAAGCAAACCGTGCTTCGCAAGGTGCAAAAAGAGTTTGCTGATAATGACAAGGTGACGGTCCAGTTATTTTCCAGCCTGAAAAAACAGGGCGCCGAAGAGACGGAAACCGTTGTAGGTCAATGGTTTGAGGCGATAGAGCCTCAAGTGACAGACGGCGCAGAATAATTCCTTGAACTTTGCGCGTAGCTTTCTATCCTAAAAGCTAGGTGCGCCCCTGCACCTCCCGCTTTTCCTCCCTGAGCGGGTGCCTCGGCCTAGCGCCGGGGCGTATTACACCCCGGTCATTCTCCCCTTGGGCCGGGGTTTCTTTTGCGCGTCGTTTACGTAAAGCCGAACGCGCGGACAGAATCAGCGCACCCCCGTAAGGTATTATTCACACGCGCGCGAGCGCAGATTTTGCACTTTCGTACGCCCTGCGGCGCTTTTTCTGCCCGGTTTTGCGCCGGTCTCGGCATCTGTTTTCCCCTTCTACGCTCAGACCGACGCCCGGGATTGCACACGCGCCTGGTCGATCTGGCGCAGGGATAGTCGCTCTGGTGTATTACAAACAGAGAGGGCGGCTGCCGTGCGATGCCCAAGCGGCCCGTGTCCATTCCACCCTCGCCACATCATCGAAGAGGTTAGCCATGAGCCTGCTGCGCGCCGTTCACGCCGATATCACCACGCTCGCGATCGATGCCATCGTCAATGCGGCCAATGAATCGCTGCTCGGGGGCGGTGGTGTAGATGGGGCGATCCACCGAGCGGCCGGGCCACGTTTGCTTGACGCCTGCCGCAAACTGGGACGCTGCCCCACCGGGGAGGCGCGCATCACGCCGGGCTTCGATCTACCTGCCCGATTTGTGATCCACACCGTCGGCCCGGTCTGGCATGGCGGGCAGGCCAACGAGGCGGCACTGCTGGCGGCGTGCTATCGCAATAGCCTGCAACTGGCTGCCGAGCATGGCATCAAGCGCATTGCCTTTCCGGCGATCAGCACCGGTGTGTATGGCTATCCGCTGGATGAGGCCACGCGCATTGCCATTAATACCGTGCGCGAAGTCACCGAAGACGCGGCCATGCCGCAAGAGGTGATTTTCTGCTGCTACTCAGCGCACGACTTTGCCTTGTACGAAGGCGAAATGCTCGCACCCCCGGGCCTTGGCACCTGAGCGTGCAACCGGCTTGCCGCCTGCCAGGCCGCGGCATACAGTGGCGGCCTTGTCGATGTAGAGCCTGCCCATGACCCGCCAGACGCTGACGCTAGACCCGTCCATGATCGAATACTTTGCGCAGATCGCTTGGCGCGAAGCCCCCGCGCTGGCCGCCTTGCGCAGCGAAACCGCCACGCACCGGCTAGCTAAAATGCAACTGGCGCCCGAGCAAGGCGCGTTGCTGGATTTGCTGCTGAAGTTGATCGGCGCGCGCCGTTATATCGAAGCAGGCACATTCACCGGCTATAGCGCACTGACGGCGGCACTGGCGATGGGCGAAGGCAGCGAGGTCATCGCCTGCGACGTCAGCCGCGAATTTACCGCGCTGGCTGAGCAGCACTGGCAGCAGGCCGGGGTGGCCGCGCGCATCAAGCTGGTGCTGCAGCCCGCCTTGTATACCCTGGATGAGTTATTGGCGCAGGGGCAAGCGGGGACGTTTGATTGCGTACTGATCGACGCCGACAAGCCCGGTTATCCCGATTATTACGAGCGCGCTTTGCAATTGCTGCGGGTGGGCGGATTGATTGTGCTGGATAACATGTTTCTGGGCGGCCGCGTCGCCAGGCCGGCGGCAGATGAGCCACCTGGCGTGGCCATCATTCGCCAGCTTAATCAGCAACTACATGCCGATGCGCGCATTGATCTGTGCGTGCTGCCGATAGGCGACGGCATGACGCTGGCCAGAAAACGCTAGATACGCATCCCGCCAGCGCCGCTGCAGATCAAGCCAACGCTCACAGCCAGGGCGGCGGATCGTTCGGATCAATAGGGGGCGGTGGCAAGCGTTCGGCCAGCACAGCCGGTGCCGGTGCCGGTGCTGCACTGGCCCTGGGTTTTCGCGGCGCGCGCGGCGGCGCTGCGGCGGCCAGTTGCGCCAGCACATCTGCCACATCCTGGCCGCGTAAAGCTTCGGGCCACCATTGCGCAAACGGGCTGATATCCGCCCCGTGCGCTACATACCATTTTTTGGCAGCTGCATCCCAGCGCGCGCCGAGTGCCTTGGCCTGATCTTTCTCGGCAAACGGCACGGCCAGGTACAACTGCACTTTTGCGTTACTCACACCGATATCCTGCAAAGCTTAAGGATGGGCATTATAAAACGCGATGGGGTCCGACACGGGCAAGCGGAAGGCACTGCATGCGCCCAGCTTGACCTCAAACGGCTCGGCGCCGTGGCCTTGCACATAGAAAGAAGTCGGGCCAGCTTTATCCACCCACACAATCTGCTGCACCGACTTGGCGGCCGGATCAATCGAGGCCTCGTAGTACGGCTCCATCACCATCTTCACATTGGTCTGGATCATCACCAGCTTGCGGCCACCCGCCGGGGCGTCATATTGCGCGTCCAGCTCGTAATAGCCCGCTTGCGGCGCGACAAACTCATAGCGCGATTTTGCCTGGTTGGCATTACACGCAATCACCGGCGGCATGACGATGTCAGCGGGCGCTTTGCGGGTCCAGATGACGGTGGTGGGCGAGTAGCCCGCAACCTTGCGATTGAGCGCCAGCTCACGATAGAACCAGTAGTCGTGCGTCAGGCTCCATTGCTGGATCGGGTGGAAGTCAGAACGCGTCGAGATCAGCATGTCGGCTTGCGGTAGCGCCGCAGCGGCCTTGGCGCGTTGTGAGCCCATGGCATGGATGACCGCATCGACGTGCCACAGCGAAAAGCTGCGCCGCGTAGCACTGAACAGGCCCCAGTATTCTTCGATGACCGTGCCCTTGAAGCTACGAGCCAGCTGGATGTACTCGCGCCAGTCCGTGCTCAGGTAGCCACCCAGTTCCGGCACATAAAAGCGTTGGGTATCGGCTTGCGCTGCGTGCAGATCGCGCTGCCAGCGCGCGGTTTGCAGGCCAGCAACCACCAGGCCGGCCAGCGCCATCAAACCAAGCAGGATGGTCCACGGCTTGCTGCGGCGGGCTGCGTTGGAAAACACGCGGGGTATGAAATAAACCACCAGGCCCAGGCCGGTGAAATAGCCCCACAACGAAAAGTTATAGAGATACGCCGCCAGCACGTGGCCGCCGATGCAGGCCAGCATGCCGCCCAACAAGGTGGTCCAGCCCAGACCCGCCAGCAGTACATGCCGTTGCTGCCGTGTGCGCCAGGCCCAGATGGTGATGCCAATCAGCATCACGCCCGGAAAGCGCAGTACCGGCAACATCAGGTTGCCGATGTCCTTGATGCCGTAAAAGCGCTCGGCGTCGTCGTAAGGCATGAACAGCCACCACTGATCACGCGCCACATCCATAAAGTTGTAGCTGAGCATCGCCCCCGGATGGCCTGCGGTAAACAGGGTCAGCAAGACCAGCCAGATCACCAGGGTGGCGGCAGCGTAGGCAATGCGGTGGACCCAACGGCCACCGCGTTGCGGCAGGAGCACAAACACAAACAGCAGCCCGAACACCAGCGCGGTGGGATAGGCAAAATCGTTGGACCACAGCAGCAATACGCCAGCGATAAAGGCCGTTCCCAGCGTCAGGCTCCAGGGCGAGCGCATTCTTGGGCTAAAAAAGCTGAACAACAACACCATCAGATAAGGGGCAAATGCGCGCAGTGGCCGCTGCGAATTGCCCGGTGTGACTGACGCCATCATGAACTGGGGCAAGCGCCCCATGGCGGTGGGGTGAAACAGCATGATCAAGGCCACGCCAAACAAAAACAGGGTGCTGGCGATGGCCAGAGACACCACAAAACGGCGCTGCCCGGTGACCAGGTGGATGATGGTGCCGCCTGCCAGCGAACCCGCAATCAGCGTCAGCATCCAGGCGCCGGCAGTCGAGGCGGCCAGGTTGGCGCCCATGATCTTGAAGGGCAGGTAGAGCAGCAGAAGCGGGCCGATGCCCAGGTAAGGCAGAAAGTCGCGGCCCGGAAACAGATGGGCATCCAGCCGGTACAGGCCACTGGCGGTCTGAAACGCGCCATCAACGTGGAAGAAAGGCAAGTCCACGGTCACCGTCAGGGCATAAGTAATCGCGTAGATCAGCCAGAAGGCAACCGCGGCATACGCGCACAGTAGCGCGTTGCGGGAGAGATTGAAGGGCATGTGAGTCCTGGCAGGAAAATGAAAGCGCGCAGCAATCGTATGGTGTAAGTATTAAAAATGCTCGTTTGCGATGATTCTTGCAAATTTAGTAATGCGGCGCAACATTTCTGACGGACCGTGGAAAGGCAGCGGGCTGCCAACTGGCTACAGCGCTGGTCTGCGCAGGGTTGAGCCGTGCGGGGCCCCGCCGCTGCCTGTCAAGAACGGGTGGGGGAGGTGGCGAAACCAGTCAGGTGGCGCTCGCCGCGCGCACGTCACGCCGGCGAAAACTGAGGCGGGTTGGCGCACTGGCTGTGGCTGGCGTTGGCTGCCCTGCCGCACCGGGGTGCGCCGCAGTGCTTCCGTCTGGACACGGTCTGTTATCCATGTCCTACGGGGCGGGCCGCTGCTGACATCAGCCCCGGCCCCCGTACGCTTGTTATTGGCCCGCCAGCTTCTCGTTTTGTGCAGCCACCCGGTCCGCGTCGACCGGTTTGGTCGGCTTGTAGGGCGAATGGCGCAGCGCATCGGTCCAGGTGATGTTGCGCTGCTGGACCTGCGTATTAAAGATGTGGAACAGCAGGGGCACCGGAGCAAGCGCATACAGCGCCAGCACCACGGGCGCATAACGTGGCCACGGGGTGGGATTGACGTTACCAAGCACTTCGCGTTCTGCGGCCTTCAAGGCAAACGATTTGCGATATGCATTAACCCGGTTTTCTACCGTCACATGAATCAAATGGCCCAAGGTGACCGAAATCACCGCCACCACGGTGCCTAATCCTGCATATCTGAAGTATTCCGGATACTCGCGCGCAATGGGCTGCAGCAGCACGATAAACGGAAAATGCAGGATATACGCCGGATAGGTCAGATCCCCCAGCGCCCGATCAAATTTGTTCTTTTTGGTGTAATTGAACAGCACCGGAATCATCGCGGCAATCAGCAGCATGTGCCACGGCGGCATGATGGTCCACGAGAACGACATCGCCACGATCAGGAAAACAAAGGCGATGTAATTAGGCTCGGTAGCGCGCTTGCTCAAATGAAAACTGAGCGCGCCGCCGCCAAAGAACAAGAACGAAGCGGGATAGAAATACATATTCATGGCGTAGTGCTGCGCGCTGCCCAGGCCGGCAATGCCTTCCAGCGGAAACAGGATACGGCGCAGGGCAATGCCATAAATGCAGCCCGCCAGCACCATCATGAACGTACGTTTTTCGCTCTTCAGAATAAACGGCGCCGCCAGAAAAAAGCAGCATTCCACCGCCAGCGACCACATCGGCGGGTTGATGGTCATTTTGGCCGGATCAGCACAACCCGCCCCGCTGGCCAGATGGGCACAGAATAATTGCGCCGAATCCTGGCCGAAAATAAACATGTTCTGCAGCACAAAATACAGTTTGGCACCCGGGCTAAGCTGGCCGAAGAATTGCGCGATCTCGTGCCAGGAAATAATCAGGGCAAACAGCAGGCCGATGTAATAAGTGGGGAAAAGCCGCAACACCCGGTTTAAGTAGAAATGCAGCGGATCGGTTTCCTTGTAGCGGCCATTCAAAACCATGGCCATGTAGAAACCGGAAATGATGAAGAAAAAGTCGACCACGTATTGGCCGCGTATGCCATAGAAGCCGAATACCGTGGAATCGGCGTGGGCGCCGATCACAGACAGCGCAAGAAAAAATCGCAGTAGGCCCATGCTCGTTCCAGTTGATCGGTTGACGTTATAGGAATGGGTTGCCGAGCCGCCTCGAAGCGCTCGCGCCCCGAATATAAATTACAACCGATGAAATTATCAAGAGAGCTTAAGTTATGGATAAGTATGAGCCGACGGTCAGTATGTTTGCTTGCTTCGGGCAAGTTACGGCGCCAGAGTGGGGCGAACGGGGCGGGGCGCTCCGCCGCAGGGGCTGGTTACCCGCTTTCAATCGTCCTTGCCCGGCCCGCGCAAGCGATAGCTACTGATCGGTCCGGCCGCCGCAAACATCGCTTGCGGGTGGGCTTTTAATTCCACTTCATTGATCGAAACACAACCGGCTTCGGCCGCCACTGGCGCGGCCCACGGTTGGCCATCCACGGTATAGACCGGCGTGCTGGCTGCGCAGGCTTCCAGTCGGGTAAAGCGCGGAATAAAGGCCCGCAGATACCACGGGATGACCGCTTTGCGGATCGCATTGGCCTGGTCGATGGCGGCCTGAGCATCGGCGGCGGAGAATTTTTGCGCGTCCGGCAAGACGGCAAACAGCAGCAAGTCCAGCTCCAACGCGCCTGCCCGCTTGTTGCTGGCGAACTTCGCATCCGGATCATTGGTGTGCGGCAGTTCGTCGAGCGCAATAAAACTGTCTTGCAGCGGCACCGGATACACCGCGTCATTGGTCCACAAATTGATGCGCACATCCTTGGCCGGCAATTGCGTTTTGGCGTCCATCACGCGAAACATGACGCGGACTTTGTCATGCGGATCAGTGTCCTGTTGTAAGGCGCTCCGTAATGCATCGACCTTGGCGTAAGGCATCAGGCCCGGATCGCGGACGGCAGTGACCGTGACCGCGGCGACCTCAGTGGTCTCTTCCGCCCATGTCCGGACGGCAGGTAGCAGGCTGGCGCAAATCAACAGACCAGGCAAAAGGCGCGATACGGGCATGGCAGCATCCAGGCGGGCAGTAGAGACGAATGACCTGGCAATCATAGGGGCCGGCCCGCCCGCTGAGCAGGGGGCGCGCAGGTAAAACCAGGTAAAGATGGTGAAGGATGGGATGCCGCTGGCGCTCGTTATTTTGCCCGGCCGCGCCACGGAGCCGGCGTGCCGCTGCTTGTAGACAAATCTCAACAAAATCGACCTGGCCGCCAGAGTACGGCGTTGTATCTACATCATAATTTTCTAATATGTTTTTTACTTCCGGCTTGCCCGCTGTTTTAATGAGCCCTTCGCGGCAGCGGTGTTACTGCCTATGCATCAATGAGTTACGACGTGCGCGTGTCGTACTGACAGGAAGCCAGCAGCCGCCATCTTGAATATTTATGGGTACTGTATGTTACGTTTTGCCTCCGCTTTTCTCTTTGTCGGCCTTCTTGCCGGATGTGCCTCCACCCTCAAGATCGTAAAGCCTGACCCGACTTCAGGGCTCTACAGCACCAACCACGCGCTCACCCCCACCGAGGTTCGCGTTGCCGAAAGTTTTACTCCGGCTTATGGGCAAATGGTCTACGTCAAGGTCAATGCAGAGCGACCCAGTGCGCAATTTGTCGACTTCTTTGTTGACGGCGTCAAAGAGACGCATGCCTTCAAGCAAGTGCTTACCAAGGACGATCTGCAAACATTGATCATTGAGCGCAACCTGGGAAGCAAGGTCCCCACGGTGTCCGATCTGGTCAGCTTGAATAATCTGAGTAAGGAAATCGGCCCGTTCTTGATTGTTGAGCCCGACGCCATCTGGCAGGGCGGCTATTACTACAAGGGCACAATCAAAGCCATAGACGCTTCGACAGGAAAAACGGTTCTGATGCTGGATAAGACCGCATTCAACGCGGCCGGGCTGGACGAACCGCTGTTTCATCCCTTGCTGAATGGTTTCATTAACTGGACGCACAACCGTCCGGTCTCATACGACGCGAGTACAACGGCCTCGGCGCAATTGCCGGCGCGCTCAAGTCCGCGTTAACAGCGCATGGCCAGGCGGGGGCGAAGGCGAGCAGGCGGCAATGGGGCGGCCAGCAACACGGCCGATCAAATTTACTCCGCCCGCCAATGCCCCGATTTGCCGCCCACCTTTTCCACCAGCTTGATCCCCGTCATCACCATCCCGCGATCCACCGCTTTGCACATGTCATAGATGGTGAGCAGCGCCACCTGCACTGCCGTCAGTGCTTCCATCTCCACGCCGGTGCGACCGACGGTTTCGGCGGTGGCTTCGCAGTGCACGCTGCAACTGCCTCTGTCCATGCGGAAATCCACTGTCACGCGGGTCAGGGCAATGGAGTGGCACAGAGGAATCAGGTCCGGCGTGCGTTTGGCGCCCATGATGCCGGCGATGCGGGCGATGCCCAGCACGTCGCCTTTTTTGTGGTTGCCGGCTTCGATCAGTTGCAGCGTCGCCGGGAGCATGCGGATTTCGCCGCAGGCGCGGGCCATGCGATGGGTTTCCAGTTTGGCGCCGACCCCCACCATATGCGCCTGGCCGCTGGCGTCAAAGTGGGTAAGGGTGCCGCCGTTGTCGCCGTGTTGATGTGCTTCCAGGTCGTCCATGGTGTTCAGATTCGGAAAAGTAGCGTCGGGGAATTCGACAAAGACAGGCGCCAGGCTTTCCAGCCAGTCGCCCAGTTTCAGTTGTTGGCGTTTAAGCCGTTCAATCAGTGAGCCCACCACTTCGCGCCGTAGCATGCACAGCGTGGGGTGGATCTGGCCGTTGCTCGATTGGGCGACGGCGGCGTTGGCACCGCTTTCGTTGAGCGCATTGAGCAAACGTTCCAGCAGATCGGGCGGCAAAGCCGGTACATCGCAGGGCACCACCAGCAGGATGTCGGCCGGCGAAGCCAACATGGCGGCATGGATGCCAGCCAGGGGGCCGGAAAAGTCGGGATGTACGTCGCGCAACACCGGATAGCCAAAGCGCGCGTAGTCGGGCAAGTGGCGGTTGGCGGAGATCAGCAAGTGGTTGACCGGCACACTCTGCTGCGACAACGCGTGGATCACCCATTCGATCAGGGGTCGGCCGTTAAACGACACCAGGCCTTTGTCGCGGCCGCCCATACGTCGGCCCTGCCCACCGGCCAGGATGACTGCATCAACCGTCATAATCCGCCTCCCAACGCTGGCGCGCGGTCTGATCGGTTTCGCGCGCGTCTACCCAATGGCCGCCGTCGGCGCTGACTTCCTGCTTCCAGAACGGCGCTTCGGTTTTGAGATAATCCATGATGAATTCGTTGGCTTGATAGGCCGCACGCCGATGCGCGCTGGCGGTCAGCACCAAGACGATTTGTGCCCCAGGCTGCAATTCGCCCACACGGTGGATGATGCTGATGCCCCCAAGCGGCCAACGCGCCTGCGCTTGCGTGGCGATGTGTTGCAAGGCGCGTTCGGTCATGCCGGGATAATGCTCCAGCCGCATCGCGACACCGCCATCCCAGGCACGGACCAGACCGCAGAATGCAACGATGGCGCCGATGTGTTCGCCATTGCGCAAGGCGGCGTATTCGGCCGCCAGATCGAAGTCGGCTTCCTGCACGCTGATGCGGATGTGAGCACTCATCTCAGCCCCCGGTCACAGGCGGAAAAATGGCCACTTCGGCTGCGGGCGGGATGGTGTCATCCAGTTGCGCCATGTCCTGGTTGATGGCCACGCGAAACGGGCGTTGGCCCGATAGTTCGCTATCCCACGCGCCGCCGCGCAAACGCAGCCAGGCGATTAACTGGCGGGGCGTGATGATATCGGCGGGCACGTCGACGCGTTCGGCCTGTACGCCGAGGGCATCGCGCAACCGCGCAAAGTAACGCAATTCGAGGGTTTTCATGGTGTCTTGATCATAGGAAATCAAAGCAAGCTGTCATAGGGCAACCATTGCAGCAAATCGCCCTCCTGCACGGCCACGTTTTCCGGCACCACCACCAGGCCGGAGCTGACCACCGCTGAAGTCAGCACCCCGGAGCCCTGGTTGGCCACCGGCATGGCGCGACCTGCAAGCAGATTGGCGCGCAGATATTCCCGCCGCGTTTGCGCGCCCCGGCTGAAACCCGCCGGAACCCGCTGGACCTCGGTCGCATCCGGCAGCGCGCCCTGGCGTTTGGCGAGGAAGGGTTTGACCAGCACCAGAAAAGTAACAAATCCCGATACCGGATTGCCCGGCAGCCCGATAAAACTGGCGCGGCTGTCGTCAGCGCGGCGCAGATGGCCCAGCGCAAACGGTTTGCCGGGTTTGATGGCCATACGCCACAAATCCAGTGCGCCGTGCGCTTCCACCGCAGCTTTGACATGATCCTCATCGCCCACTGAAACACCACCGGTGGTGATGACGATATCGTGGGCGGCGGCGGCTTGCAGCAGGGCGGCGCGGGTTCCGGCGGCGTCGTCGCGCACGATACCGAAATCGGTCACTTGATAGCCCTGACTCGTTAGCAAGGCATGCAGCAGATAACGGTTGCTGTTATAGATCTGGCCTGCGGCCAAGGCTTGGCCCGGCTCTACCAGCTCGTTGCCCGTACACATCAGCGCCACGCGCAAGGGGCGCATCACGCTGATCGATGCAATCCCCAGCGAAGCCAGCAGCCCCAGTTCCTGCGCGCGCAGCCGCGTGCCGGCGCGCAGCACCACACTATCGGCGCGCACGTCGTCACCCCGCGGGCGGATATGTTGCTGTGGCTTTACCGCAAAGTTAACGCGCAAGCTTGCGCCTGACACGCTGCAATCTTCCTGCATCACCACGGCATTGGCGCCGGCGGGCACCGGTGCGCCGGTAAAAATACGCGCGGCCTGGCCAGGCGCGATGGCGCTACCGCTTTCGCCTGCGGCGATGCGTTGTACCACCATGTAACTGGCGGGCGGCGCAGCAAAGTCGGGCACGTTCAGCGCGTAGCCATCCATGGCGCTGTTATCAAAGCCGGGGACGTCGAGCGGGGCGATTACGTCATGTGCCAACACACGATGATGCGCATGGCTGAGCGTGACGATTTCGGTGTCGGAAGTAGGGGAAAGCGGGATAGCGCTGTCGAGTAACAGGCTGAGGGCTTGGTCTACGGAATACATGGCAGTGGTTCCGGGGTTAAAACTCACCGGCGCATGATAACCGAGCGGGGCAATCGGCGCGCCACCCGCCAGGGCAGTGCGCCGCATTTGCGATTCCGCTTAAGCAGCCAGCTTAGAGCTGATAGCCCTGGATATCGGCTTTTTGCACCAGGCTTTGCAGGTATTCATGCATGGCGCGGCGCGAGGCGGTTTCGGTCAGGAATTCGGCAAGGCGATCCTTCACTTCGTCGTAGCTCACGGCTTCGCCGGTGGTCTTTTTGCCCGTGCGGATGATGTGCAGGCCAAACTGGGTTTCCACCAGTTCCGGCAGCAACTCGTTTTCGCCCATGCTGAACACCGCAGCATCAAATTCCGGCACCATCTGGCCGCGACCAAATTGGCCCAGCGCGCCGCCCTGCTGGCCCGACGGGCAAGCCGAGTGTTGCTTGGCCAGTGCTTCAAACTTGTACGGCTCAGCCTTCAGCTCAGACAAAATGCCTTCGGCCTTGGCGCGCAGCAAGCTTGCAGGTACGCCGTTTTCCGGGGTGAACAGAATGTGGCTGGCTTCGGCTTGTTCGCCACGCACAAAGGCTTGTGGGTTCTTGGCATAGAAGTCTTTGCAGTCTTCTTCGGTCGCTGCCGGCGGGGCCACTTTGGTCGACAGCAATTCGCCGATGGCTTCTTCAGGCACGCTGGTGTCCAGGCCTTCAGCCTTGGCGGTTTGCAGCAGCAGTTCGCGCAGAATCAGTTCCTGCACGGTCGCGTCATGGGCGTTCGGCGCGTCGTCATGATGCGGCAGTTCCGCCTGGATCATTGCGTCGGTGATTTCGACGCCGTTTACGGTAATAGCCATATTTGCTCCTCAGGCGAAAAAGGTAAGGGCCGCATTGTGCGGCCCGGTGCGCGGATTCTAGCGTGCTCACTGCATTTGCACGTGGAAATCCTGCGATACGTTATGCATCATTGGGCGTCCGCGCGACGCGGGTCGGGCGGAAATGATTTGCTGTTGGGTGATATGAGGTCAAAGGCGGGGCGCATAAAGAGGGCCCGCCCGGTTTTTATTTTATAAACAACAAAGTCGCGGCATCGGCCAGCGGCTGCAGCCAGAGCCAGGGAGCGTATGCAACCGTATATCGCACTGTTTTTTACCAAGTTATTGCTGGTGTTGGCGGGCTTGATCCCCATCGTCAATCCCTTGGGCGCCGCACCGATCTTTCTATCGATGACCTCGCGTTACACCTCGGCCGAACGCGCGGTGCTGGCACGGCGGATTGGCATTTATTGTTTCTGCCTGTTGCTGGGCAGCATGTTTGTCGGCACTTATGTGCTGGATTTCTTTGGCGTGTCGTTGCCGATCGTGCGGGTGTGCGGCGGCTTGCTGGTGGCGGTGGCGGGCTGGAAATTATTGAACGACAGCAACGCCGGTGATTCGAGCGAGCCCATCGGCGATGCCACCGAGAACATCGAAACGCCGCAGCGCCGCGACGAGTTGCGCCAACGTGCGTTCTTTCCGCTGACTTTTCCGTTCACCGTGGGGCCGGGTTCGATCACGGTGGCGATCACGCTCGGCGTCGGCATCCATGACGAAAGCGCGCATCGCATTGTATTGCCGCTGGCCAGTGTGGCCGGCGTGGCCCTGGTGGCGGTGATTGTTTATCTGGTGGATCGCTACGCCGACAAGGCGCTCAGCCTGATCGGCCGCACCGGCACGGTGGTGTTCATGCGGCTGTCGGCGTTTATCTTGTTGTGTCTGGGTGCGCAGATTTTGTGGGATGGCGCCAGTGGCCTGGCGGGTGACTTTATCAGCAGCCACCCGTGGGCCACCCACTGAAGTTCGCGCGCTAGCCGCGATCCTGCGGCAGCTGGCGCTTGAGCATATCCAGCACGCGTTGCGTGGCGCCGCGATGTTTGCTGGCAAAGCGCGTCGCGATCTTGCTGGCTTCGGCGCGCGCCGAGCGGTTGTTGAGCCAGAGCGCGGCAATGCGGGTGACCTCGCCCGCATCCTGGCCTTGCCGCGCCGCGCCCACTTCCAGCGCCAGTTGCGCGGCCTGGGCAAAGTTGAAGGTGGACGGGCCCAGCACCACGGGCGTACCCGCGGCGCAAGATTCAATCAGGTTCTGGCTACCAAACGGCAAGATCGAGCCGCCGATAATGGCCAGGTCAGCCAGCGCATACCAGGCATTCAATTCGCCCATGCTGTCGCCCAGCAAGACCGTGGTTTGCAGCGGGATTGGTGTTTGCTCCCAGGCGCTGCGGCGCAGAAACTGTACGCCGCGCTGCGCCAACAAATCGGCGACCTCATTAAAGCGTTGCGGGTGGCGCGGCACCAGCACCAGCAAGGTGTGCGGCGGCAGGGTGACGGCTTCCAGCGCGTCCAGCAACAGCGCTTCTTCGCCTTCACGGCTGGATGCCACCAGCAAGACCGGACGGTCACCGATCAAGCTGCGCCAATGTGCGCCGCGGGCCACCAGTTCGGCGGCCGGTTCAAAATCAAATTTTACATTCCCGACCACGCTGACATTGCGGGCGCCCAATGCGATCAGCCGATCCGCATCGGCCTGGCTTTGCGCAAACGTGCCGCTCAGGCCGGTCACGGCGGGGCTGAGCAACCAGCGCACGCGTTGGTAGCCTTCGGCCGATCTGGCGCTCAGACGCGCATTGACCAGGAACAGCGGCACCTTGTGGCGCTGGCTGGCGTAGACCAGGTTGGGCCATAGTTCGGTTTCCATCAGCAAGCCAAATAGCGGCTGATAGCGTTGCAAAAAGCGTTGTGTGGCGCCGGGATAATCGTAAGGCAGATAGGCGATTTCGACGCGATCACCCAACAAGGATTGCGCGGTGGCGCGGCCGGTGGGCGTCATGCAGGTCAGCAGCAATTTGCGGCCGGGCCAGGCGCGTTCCAGCGCGGCAATCAAAGGCACGGCGGCACGCACTTCGCCCACCGACACCGCATGCAGCCAGATGACGCCGCTGGCCTGGGCGGGCTGTTTGTAGCGCGCCCAGCGCTCATCCCAATGCTGGCGATATTCGGGTTGCTTGCGCGCGCGGCGCAGCAAATACAAGGCCACGACCGGCGTCATCAGCCACAGCAGCAGGCTGTACATCCAGCGCACGATCATGTGCGCATCCCGGCCAGCGTGGCTTGCCAGACCTCATCCACGCTGGGCACCACGCCGATGGCGCCCAGGTTGACGGCGTAGGTGGTGGCCAGCACGCCGGTCTGGCTGGGGTCAGAGGCGCAATAAATCGCAACCACCGGCGTTGCCATCGCGGCGGCAAGGTGGGCCAGGCCGGTATCGACACCGACCACCACACGCGCATCGGCCAGCAGCACTGCGGCTTCGGTCAGGCTCATGCGGGGGGCGGCGATGGCTTGTGGAATGGCGGCGGCCAGGCGCTCGGCGCGCGCTTGTTCGCGCGGATTGCCCCACGGCAGCACGCAGGCCAGGCCGCGCTGCGCCAGCCGGGTGCCCAGCGTAATCCAGTGAGCCTCGGGCCACTCCTTATCGGCGCGACTGGTGGCCGACAACAGCACGGCATAGGGCGCGGCGGGTAGCCATGGCAGGGTGATATCGGGGCGCGACAGACCGTAGTCTATGGTCGGCGGCGAGGGGTAGTTAAGGGCGCCCGAAGCAATCTGGCGCACCCGTTCGATGGCGGGCTGTTCCCACACTCCGGGGATTTTGTTGCGATACATCAGCGCGGCCAGCGGTTCGCGCGCCCAGCTTCGATCCGGGCCGGCCACCGGGCCGTGGGCAATCTGCGCAACCAGCGCGCTTTTGATCAAACCCTGCACGTCCAGCACCATGTCGTAGCGCTGTTTGCGTAAGCCGACCAGGGCGCTATTGATGTCTGCGCGGGTTGCGGCACGCCAGAAAGACTTGCGCCAGCGGCGCATGGCAATCGGAATTACATCGCGCACGGCCGGGTGCAGCCGGGGCAGGGCGGCAAAGCTTTCTTCGCAGACCCAGTCCAGACGCAGGCCAGGCAGGGCGCGCGCCATGTCCGTCACCGCCGGCATGGCATGGATGATGTCGCCCATCGAAGAGAGTTTGACCAACAGTATTTTCGGCATGGGCGGCATTCTAGCAGGCCGCGCGCTTTGGCACAGGCGGCCCGTTCTGGCTACACTGGCGGTTAATCGATAACGTTTGCGAAGCTTGCATGAATATTTCTGTACGTGTTGTCTGGATCCTCGCCCTGTCGGGATGGCTGTTTGCTGCATGCGGCCTGGCGGCGTGGTGGCGCTTACGCGCAGACTTTTTGCGGCTGCGGCAACGCTATGCGCAAAAGGCGGGCGTGGATGCGCTCACTGGTTTGTCGCTGCGTGATCGCTTTCTGGAAGACGCCGCCATTGCCGTCAACCGGGCGCAGCGCAATGGTCAGCCGCTGAGCGTGATTCTGGTGGGCGTAGAAGACATGCACGGGATTAATCAGCGGCATGGTCATGCGGGCGGCGATAGTGTCATCAAGCAACTGGCGGCGATGTGCCGCGAAAATCTGCGTGACTTTGATATCGTCGGGCGCTTCTCCAATGACGAGGTGGCGCTGGTGCTGGTTGATACCCCTGAGTCCGGTGCACAAATCGTCGCCAACCGCCTGCTGACGCGTAATGCCGGGCACACGGTTGCCTTGCCGGATGGGCAGCAATTTGAATTTGCCGTGGGCGTGGGCATCAGCCAGTTGCATGACGAACGCGAAACCGCCGAAGACCTGTTACTGGGCGCCGATGCCGATCTGGCCTTGCGCCGCGCCGCCCGCAAGCCGGGCTCGGCGCGCATCATCAACGGCAATCCGCCCACCCCGGCCGCGCTGGCGTGAGGGCCGCAGCATGAAGATCGTGCGGGTGATTGAAGTGTGGGAAAAAGACATGGACGGCGCATTTGTCGGCTATCTGCCGGTGGCCGATACGCTGTCGCTGCCGTTTCTGTTTGGCTTGTTCGCGCATGAGCAAGACCGGCCCGACCCCGAGATGAAGCTGTCTTATATGCTGGACGCCCGCCGCATTCAGGCGCTGCAGCCGTGGGTGGCGCAGCAGATGGATGCTGCGCAATTCGATTACATCCTCACCGCCCACGGCTACCCGGACCAACCCGGGTAAACCCGACGCCCGTCGCATAGGGTGGGTCTAGACCCACCAGGCAAAGCCAACGAGAAGAATAAAGCGGCTTGCAAGGTTCTTCTTCGCGGCTTTGAACGGTGGGTCATGACCCACCCTATATCTAGTCGCTGAATCACATAGGGTGGGTCTAGACCCACCAGGCAAAGCCAACGAGAAGAACAACGCGGTTTCAAAGTTCTTCTTCGCGGCTTTGAGCGGTGGGTCACGACCCACCCTATTTCTGTCGCGCGATCACATCGGGTGGGTCTAGACCCACCCGATGGCTTATTTGCAGCTACCGAGATCTTGCCAGACGCCCCATTGGCCGCTGGCCGAGGGGTTATCGTTTTGCGTCCACCACTTGTTCTGGTAGTTGTGCGCGCTGTAGCTGACCTTGGTGCCTGCGGTGGCGTATGCCTGCGTGGCCACCCATGCCGGTGCGCAACTGGTGGATGGCGTCGGGGTGGGCGCGGGCGTTGGCGTCGGTGTGGGCACCGGCGTCGGAGCCGGGGTCGGAACCGGCGTTGGCGTTGGCGTTGGCGCTGGCGTTGGTGACGGAGTCGGTGCGGGGGTTGGCGTCGGCGTCACCCCATTTACATCCACTTGCCACGTATACGTGTTGCCATCGCGCGCATACACATGGTTGCCCGTCGCATTCTTCTGCGGCGATACCGTGCCATCCGCAGCCAGCTTGCCGATGCTCACATAGCGCGACGAGGTGTTCACCGTTTGCGCCATATAAAACGGCCAGTTGGCCGCCAGATACATGGCATCGCCATTGGCGCTGTAGGTGCTCATGGTGGTGGACCACGTTTCCAGATCGGCGCCGTTTTTGTCGAACAGCCGGAACACCACCTTGGTGCCATCCGCCAGGTTCTGCGCGGCGGTCACCGTGCCCAGGTCTTTAAAGTTCGACACCACCGGGGTAAAGCTCACATCCGAGCACGAATAAAACGCCTCGGTGCTGTCCGAGCGCTGCCACGTTGCATAGATCACATGGTGGCCGCTTTTGCCGGTGGGCAAGGTGCAGCTCAGGTGATAGCGGTTGTTGGCGTCGGCGGTCAGATTGCCCAGCGTGCAGAACTGCTGCAGATCGGACCACTTCAGCGGCGTGGTTTCGCTCCAGCCGTCACGCGTCACATACAGCGTCCACGCCTTGGTGGCGTGCTTGGCGGTGGCGTTCCAGACAAAGTCGAACTTGCCGTTGGCGTCCGGCGCGATCACCGTGGTGGCCCAATCCTGGCGCGGCAAATCCAGCCCGCTGTAATTGGCCTTGCCGCCCGCGCACAACTGGCCATCGGGCACCACGGCCTGATGGTTGCTGTTGGCGTTGGCCTGGTTTACGCCCGCCCAGTCGTACAACATCTGTGGGCCAGACTGCGCTACCGCCGCCTGGCAAGCCGCCGAAGTGGGCGCTTCGGGGCCTTCTTTAAAGCACTGGTACACGCGGCTGATGGGCGATTCCATCGAGCCATGCGCCAGCGCGGGTTGCGCCAGCCCGGCCAGCAGGGCCAGGCAGAGCGGGGTCATGATGCAGCGTGCTGCGGATAGATGTGTTACCGGTTTCATTTAAAACTCCTCTTTCCTCTGGTTTATCGGACCTGGCAACAGGCCTCTGTTTTAGCGATCAAGGCCATGTATACAAGCCAGCCAGGTCACGGCTAACAGTAGGAAAGGGCTTGCCTTGATACAAGGCAGATACAAATGGGCGGTGGCCGCGCCGGGGCTGGCGGCGGGGGCGCGCCCATAGAAAAAGGCTGCCGCAGCAGCCTTTTTACCCAACACATCAACCCCGGAACCGGGCTCAGCTATGCACAAACTGGCGGATATGGGCCAGCAGTTCATCTTCCTGGTAGGGCTTGCCGAGGAACACATTCACGCCCAGTTCATTGGCGTAATTGCGGTGCTTATCGGCAGTGCGCGACGTGATCATGATGATCGGAATATGGCGGGTGTCGTCGTTGGCGCGGATATTACGCGTCAGTTCAAAGCCATCCATCCGCGGCATTTCGATATCGACCAGCATCACCGCCGGTTTCAGATCCTGCAGCTGTTGCAGCGCGTCGACGCCGTCCTTGGCGGTCTGCACCTGGAAGCCTTCCCGCGCCAGCAGGCGGCCGGTGATCTTGCGCACGGTCAGCGAATCGTCGACCACCATGATGACGGGGACGGTCTTCAGCTGCTCGGCCCGCGTCGGCGCGGCCTGGCCGGTTTGTGTGGCCACTTCACCACGGGCCAGCAGCGCCAACGGGTTCATGATCAACACAATGTCGCCGTTACCCAGTACGGTCGAACCGGCCACGCCAGGAATCCGCGCCAGCTGCGGGCCAATGGCCTTGACCACGACTTCCTGATTCTTGACCAGTTCGTCGACATGCAGCGCCATCCGGTTGGCACCCGAACGCAGCAACAGCACGGTGGAGAAGCGTTTGGTTTCCGGCATGCTGGTGGCGTCACCCAACAAGCGCGGGAAATAAGAGAACGGATAGCGGCTGCCCAGCCATTCCTGGGCGCGCTGGTCGTACAAGCGTGCCAGCGGCTCCTGCTTCAGTTCCTGCACCTGTTCGATCATCACCGACGGAATCGCGTACAAACGGCCCGCTGCCTTCACCAGCAAGACTTGCGTCACGGCCAGCGTCAGCGGCAGGTTGATGGTAAAGGTGGTGCCCACGCCCGCTTCACTGCTTACATCCACGCGGCCGCCGAGGTTACCGATTTCGTTCTTCACCACGTCCATGCCGATGCCACGGCCGGACAGCTGCGTCACCGACGATGCGGTGGAGAAGCCCGGCTCAAAAATCATCTGCATCAGATCGCGGTCGGCCACGTCCTGGCCTTCGCTGATCAGGCCTTTCTCCAGCGCTTTGGTGCGGATGCGCGGCAGATTCAGGCCCTTGCCGTCATCCTTCAACAGCAGCACCAGCTCGTTGCCTTCCTGGCGCACTTCCACCAACACTTCACCAAACTCGCTCTTGCCGGCAGCAGCGCGTTCTTCCGGGCTTTCCAGACCGTGGTCGATGGCGTTACGCAGCATGTGCTCGAACGGCGAAATCATTTTTTCCAGCACGCCACGGTCAATTTCAACGCGCGCGCCGCGCAATTCCAGGTTGACCTTCTTGCCGGTTTCTTTGCCGGTGGTGCGGGTCAAGCGGTACAGACGATCCGAAATGCTGGAGAACGGCACCATGCGCACGCGCATCAGGCTCTGTTGCAGTTCTTTGGTCATCCGCGCTTGCGAGTTCAGCGCTGCGCTCGATTCGTCCAGGTTCTTCAGCAAGTTGTGCTGAATGGTCGACACGTCGTTAACGCTTTCCGCAATAAAGCGGGTGATCTCTTGCAGACGGGTAAAGCGGTCGAATTCCAGCGGATCAAACGACGCTTCGAGCGAGTTACCCAAGTCCTTCTCGCGCGCCTGCATTTGCGATTCGGCCTGGATTTCCAGCTCGCGCATCTGGCCACGCAAACGCGTCACGTTTTCGGTCAGATCCAGCAGCGAGCTCTTTAGCGCCAGCATTTCCGATTCGATCCGCGCACGCGAAATCGAGACTTCACCGGCCTGGTTAACCAGCTCATCCACCAGCTCCGATTTAACGCGGATGGTGGTTTTGCCTTCGGCATCGGGTGCGGCCACCAGCGCCTGGGCGCGCGGCGCGGCCTGTTGCACGGCAATGCCGCTCACCACGTCGGCGGGCTTGGCTTTGCGGCCCGACAATTCGTCGAACAGCAAGCTGGTCAGGTCGTAATCGTTTTCCAGTTCTTCCAGCAGCGGGCCGGAGAAATGCGCGCCAGCGGCCAGCAAACGCGATTCCATGCGGTGCACGGCTTCGCCCATGCGCATGGCGCCGGACATCCGCGCGCTGCCTTTCAGCGTGTGCAATACGCGCTTGAGCTTGTCGGCATCGCTGTCGTCGCCTTCATGCAGCGAGCGCAATACCGCGCCGATTTGCGGCAGCAGCTCGTCGCCTTCTTCGATAAACACCGGCAGCAACTGCTCATCAATTTCATCAGTCAGTGCGTCGTCCAGCTCGGCTTTGCGTTCACCCAGCGTGCCGCCGCCTTGCGTCAGCAGATTGTCGAGCGGCGATTCAACGGCATCGGCCACTGGCGGTACAAAGGCCAGTTGTTGTTCCGGCGCGAAGACCGGCTCAGCCAGACCCAGCGCGGCGGCCGGCGCATAGGCAGCGGCTTCGGCGTCGATTTCAGCCAGGTCGACTTCAACCGGCGCGTCGTGATGGGCATTGTGATGCAGGGCGTGGCTGTCGGCATCGTGCGGCTCAAACGGCGCAACTTCGGTGTTCCAGCTGTCGTGCGGCAGATCGAGGATGGTGCTTTCCAGATGCGTGCCCAGGTCGTCGGCCGCTGCGGCTTCGAGCGACACGTCTTCCGGCAGCAGGTCTTCGGCCACGGCCAGCGCCTGGCCTTCCAGCGGCGCCAGCTTGCTTACGGGCGGGTCTTCAAATTCGGCTTCCGCCGCCATGGCTTCGGCACCGCTGATTTCGGTGCTGCTGCTGGCGGCGGCGTCCAGATCCAGGTTCAGATCGGCTTCATCCAGCGCAATCTGGAATTCCGGCGCGGCCATATCGACCGTGTCTTCCACCGGCACCAGTTGGTCCAGCTCATCCAGCGACAGCGAAATCTCGTCGTCTTCAGCTTCAGCGCTCAGGGCGGGCGGCGCTACCGGGGGGCTCAGGTCCAGCGCAGCACTGTCTTCCAGCGCCAGGTCCAGCGCGGTATCGGCCAGCGAAATCTCGTCGTCCTCGTGCGCCAGCTGCGGCGTATCCAGATTCAGATCCAGGCTCAACACGTCTTCGATGCCCGGTGCATCCAGGTTCAGCACCAGGCTGTCGGCCGGATCAGCGGGTGCGCTGGGTGCGGCGGCATCCGGGGCCGATTCAAAGCTGAAGTTGGCCGCTTCGTCCGCGTCCAGTTCCGTCGCAAACTCGATCGGCTCGGCGGTCATGGCGGCGCTGGTTTCTGCGCGGCTTAGCGTAGGGCTGCTGGCTTCCAGCAATTCCAGATCGGCGCTGTGAGCGGACGGGTCTTGCTCGTCTGAGGGCAGATCAAAGGTGAATTCATCGTCGGCGACTTGCGCGGCAGCGGCGTCATCGGCCAGGTCAAACCCGGCTTCTGGCGCAGCGTGTGCGGCAAATTCTTCGGCACTTTCGACGCTGGCAAAATCGGCGGGCGAGATCGCATCCAGTTCAATCGCCGCGGCGGCCGGGCTGTCTTCCAGCGACAATTCCAGCGCTTCTTCATGCAGCGCGGCCAGTTGGCCAATTTCGAAGGCGGCGTAGGTCGGCGCCTGGCGATTAAAAATCTGATGCAGTTGTTCTTCCACGCGGGTGACCGAACCACCCAGCAACGGCGCTTGTTCGTACACGCGTTCGCCCAGTTCCTGCACCGCGTGTTCGATGGCATAGGACAACTCGCCGAGGCCACGGAAGCCCGCGGTCGAAGCGATGCCGCCCAGCGTGTGCGCGGCCAGCAAAAAGTCCGGTGGCAGCCGGTTGCCCTGGGCCAGCGCATTGCGGCCCGTCACCAGCACGTTCAGATGGCGCTCGGCTTCATCGCGGAAAATGCTGAACAGGGTGGCCGAGACGGTGACCTCGCCAACTTGCACATCGGCCGGGCTGTCGTCAGCTGCGGCTTGCGGCGCCGCTTCGGGCGTAATCGACGCCACCGACACGGTGGGCAAACCACCGGCTGGCGCGTTATCCAATGCGGTCTTGAGCGCGTCGGCTCGTTGGATCAATTCATCCGAATCGACGGTGGCGCTGCCGGTGCTCGAAAGTTGTTCCACCCAACGCTGGAAGGCGTCGTGGCTGTCCTGGATCAGTCCCAGCAAATCCTGGGTGGCGGCTTGCTCGGCCTGCAGCCATTTGTTCATGACTTGTTCAATCGCCCAGGCGGCTTCGCCAAGGTGATTCAGCCCGACCATGCGGCCGCTGCCTTTCAGGGTATGGAATGCGCGACGCAACACGGTCAGCGCTTCGCGATCATGCGGCGCGGTCCGGCACAGGGCGATCTGGCTGGTGATGGTGGCCAGCACTTCGACCGCCTCTTCCAGATACACCTCCAGCAATTCGGCATCGACCGCTGCATCCGATTGCGGCAACGCGCGCGGGGGCTCGGCCAGTTCGATGATTTCGGGGGCGGCGGTTTCCGGCGTTACGGCGGCGGCGGCCGGGGCGATCATCGGCGGCTCGGCTTCCAGCGCGGCGGCCACGTCGGTGACTTCGGGTTGCGGCGGAATAAAGCCAGTCATGCGGGTCAGCATCGGCTGCACCAGCGTGGCGTTTTCGTCGCGGCCCTGTTCCATTGCATCGATATAGAAACCGATGACGGAGAAGCCTTCGGCCAGTTCTTCCAGCTCGGCATGCGTCGGCGCTTCTTCGCGCGCGGCAAACATCTGCACGCGTTCCTGGCAGGCTTGCAACAGCAGCACGGCGTCGTCGCAGCCCAGCATCATCAGCGCGCCTTGCACCTGGCGCACGCTCGGGTCCAGCGCATGCAATACCTCGCGCTGGCTGGCATCGCGGAAGAAGGTATCCAGCGATTCTTCAATCACTTGCAGATTGCTGCGCATTTCTTGCGCCAACTGGGCAACCAGCAGTTTTTCTTGCGCCTCGCGGCTGACGGCGTCGAGCTGTGGCAGTTCGACGTCGGCGTGCGGGTCTTCCAGGCGCCGCACCATGGCTTGCGCCTGCTCGGTAAATTCGGGCGCGGTTTGCGGGTAGATGGCCAGTGCGTTATCGGCCAGCAACAAGGCGGTGGCCAGTTCCAGCGCTTCGCTTTCGCCGATGCCACCCTGGCGATAACGCTCGAGCGCCAGCCGCACGCCTTTCCACAAACCGGGCAGGCCCGGGATGTCGAGCGCGGCGGCGCGTTGTTCCAGTTGTTCCACGTCGCTGCTCAAGGCGGGCAAACGCTCGGCCTGGCCGGCAGCAACGCGGCTCCACAATTCTTTGGTGGTGGCCAGATCTTCGCGCAGGGCACGCGCGGCTTGCAGGCGCGCCTGCGCTTCGGGCGACAACGTGTCGGCAGCGGCGTCAGCCAGCATGCCGGGCAGTTCAAATGCGGTGCGCAGATGCTGCGCCAGCGTGCTCTGGCTATCCTGGTGCGCCAGGATATACAGCAGATCGCGGAACAGACGCTCGGCCACTTTGCCCGAGCCATCCGAAAGACGGCGCAATTGCAGATTCATGCGCATCAACAGCGCGCGGGCATCCAGATCGAGTTCGGCGCGGTTGGTCGGCAGGGCGTCGACCACGGCGGCGGCACTCCACCAGAAGGCGCGGGTAATGCTGGTGTGTTGCGCGGCGGCCAGTTCGGACAAGCTGCGCGCCATGGCGGTGGCACCGCCCGCATCCTTGTTGCGCAGATAGCGCAGCAGGCCCGATTCAAAGCGCGTGCGTTGCTGACGCACCCAGGTCGACCACGCGGCGGCATCGACTTGCGACGTCGGCAGATTGGCCGGGACTTCCAGCTCGCCCAGTTGCGGAAAGAACAATTCAGCGCCCGAACCTTGCGCGCCATGCAGTTGCGCCAGCTCGGCAAACGGCGCGCGCAGCGCCAGCGGCACATTGGGCGCGCCTGCTGAAATCCGCTCAAGGTAACGCGTGGTGTCGCCGATGGCGCCGATGGCGGTGCCCAGCGCCTGCGGCGGCGTTTGCTCACGCGCCACGCTGGCCACCAGTTGTTCGATTTCTTCGCAATAGCGGGCCAGGCCTGCCAGCTCGACCATCTGCAGGGCGCCAACGGCCTGGTGCAGATGCGTTTGCGCATGCTTGAGCAGCGCGGCATCGGGCGCAGTCTGGTATTGCGTCAGCGCGGTGGCTGCGCGATCGAGGGTTTGTTCCAGCTCACCCTTCACCCAGACTAAAGAGCCGTGGTCGAATTCGGTATGCACGCTCATGTGGAGTACTCAGTTCGGTAAGCGATAAGGCGCAGCGCGCTACATCGGGCAGGGGCGCGCGTCGCCGCGCACCGACTGGGGTCGGTGCTGGCAAGATCAATGTCTGGGGCGCGGCCGGGGCCGCGCCTGTTCATCAGCTTAGTTTGAAGCCGGCGACCGAGCTCTTCAGGCCGACGGCCAGGCCATTCAGCTGGCCGACCACGTTAGCGGACTGTTTCACACCGGCGGAGGTTTGTTCGGTCACCGCCAGAATGTCGCGCATCGAGGCATTCACGCGGGCGGCCAATGCGGTCTGATCTTCGGTTTCGTGGGCAATCGACTGAATCAGTGCCGACAGATCACGCGTTACCGACTCGATCTGCGTCAGCGCGCGGCCAGCGGCATCGGACAACTTGGCCCCTTCCACCACACCCTGGGTCGACACTTCCATAGCGGCCACGGCATCGTGCGTATCGGTCTGAATGGTCTTCACAATCGCGCCGATCTGCTTGGTGGCTTCGCCGGAGCGTTCAGCCAGACGCTGCACTTCTTCCGCCACCACCGAGAAGCCACGACCGGCTTCACCAGCGGCTGCGGCCTGGATGGCTGCGTTCAGCGCCAGCACGTTGGTCTGTTCGGTAATGTCGGAAATCAGTTCAACGATTTCACCAATTTCCTGTGACGATTCGCCCAGACGTTTAATCCGTTTTGCAGTTTCCTGAATCTGCTCGCGGATTTCATTCATACCCTTGATCTGGTTGTTTACCGCCGCCGCGCCTTGTTCTGCCGCCGCCAGCGACGCTTGCGCCACCTCGGACGACTGGGCTGCGGTGGCCGATACGCCCTGAATCGAGCGCACCATCTGTTCAACCGTGTTGTTGGTACTGGTAATTTCGCGCGACTGGCGGTCAGCAGCGGCAATCAGCTCGGTCGAAACGCCCTGCGCCTCGCCGGTAGCCGAACTCACCTGGTCGGTGGCGCGGTTAATACCGGTAATCAGCGAACGCAACTCTTCAATCGTGTAGTTGATCGAGTCGGCGATGGCGCCGGTCAGGTCTTCGGTTACCGACGCGCGTACCGTCAAGTCACCATCGGCCAGATCCGACATTTCGTTCAGCAAGCGCAAAATGGCTTCCTGGTTCTTTTTGTTCTCGTTTTCCGACAACAGACGACGACGCAGCGAATCCTGGTTGTATACGCGTTGCAGGAAATACAGCGCGGTGACGCCCACGCCGATAAACAAGATTTCCAGAATGGTAACCAGTGCGCTGCCCAGCGTGTTTTCGTACACGTCGGCCAGTTGCATGGTGTCGCGCAGCAGCGGCTCGGAATCACGCACGATGGCCTGGTTTGCCAGGCGGGTGTTTACCAGCGGCTGCATGTTGCGCGAGAACGACGCCACCACGATTTCAAAATGGTGGAAGTACGAACGCACTTCTTTCAGCTTGTCCACCATGGCCGAGGTGTTGGCCGGGCGAATCTGCATTTCTTCGTTGCCATCCATAAAGCCCTGGATGATGTCACCGAAGGTGGAGGTATCTTTACCCAGCAAGAACACGGTCTCGGGGTTGATCAGGTCACCGGCCAGCAGGGCGTTGGCGTTCTTGGCCATCCGTTGCGACAGCATCGACAACTGGTTGGCGTAATCCAGTTCACGCGCGGTGCCGCCGCCTTCGGCCAGCATCGCGGCAAACTGCTGGGTCAGTTCCAGCAAGCGCGCATCATCCTCGTTGATACCGGCAACGCTCTTGCCCACGGTAATCAGCTGGTTCTTTTGCTTGAGAATGGTATCGACCGTCGGGCGCGCCGGGTTGGGGCGGTACGACTGGTTCCATACCTGATGAATCTGGTCGAGGGTGGCACCGGGGCTGCGCACAAAGACACTGAATACGGTGGGGGCGCCCAGACCTTCCAGATCGGAGTCGAACTTGTTGTACGACTCTTCCAGAATCTTGAAGGCCTCGGCATCGCCGCGCACGGCCAGCGTGGATGCCCGCGCAATCCGCTGCGACAACATCTGCATTTCGGTGGCGGTAGAACGCCGCTCGGCGTTGATGCTGGACGCCTTGAACGACAGGAAGGCAACACCCACAGCGGCCACACCGGCCACTGCCACGGTCACCAGCAGGTAGCCGACCTGTGTCCGCGACGGCAGATGTCCAATGAACGGCACCGGACGCAATACGCCGTCTTCGCCGGATTCCGGCATACGCAGTTTGTCCAGAATCCACGTGGTCTTCATCGGCTCGAATTTACGAGCCCCGTCCGCCGCTTTGTCCTTCCGGGCAAACGCTCCCTTCAGGTTGCCCAGTTTCAACGTCGCCATGCTTTGCCTCTCTCCCGATACTGCCCAAGGGCGCGCCAGCGTGGCGCGCCAACTGCAAGAAAAGCCCACCGTGATCTGTCAGCGGATGCGCCTGTTCTTACGGTTTTAACGGTTAATGATGATGTGTAATCACCGGTCTAAAAGTGTTTGCTGCCAGCGCCCGATACTTTGCCGGGCGCCTTACGTTTTTGTTGATTCCCTGACAGGGCCAGTGCCAAAAAAAGCCGCATGCGGCGGGTCTGGCCAGTGCCTGTATTGCTTGGGTACGACGTGTTGCCTTAGTGCAGCCCGGCTTGCAGAAAGGCGGCGTCTTGCGACAACCGGCTTACTTCGAGCGTGTGCCAGGCGCCACCCGCGGCGTCGGCATAATGTTCACCCACCCAGGGGTGGTTCATGCTGGCGGGCACCACGGTCATATCGGCCAGATGCTTCAGCCCCAGCATGCGCTCAACCAGTACCGAGGCATGCAGGATATGTTTGGCGTGCAGCAAAATCAGGCGGGATGCAGCGCTGGGCACCAGCGGGGCTTCGCCAAAAAATGCGGCCAGATCGGTCACGCTGACCAGGTTGCCGCGGATATTGGCCACGCCGCGAAACCAGTGCTGCGCCAGCGGTACTTCTGACACGGTGGGCAGCGGCATGACTTCGGCCACATCGCCCAGATCAAGCAGCCAGTTATGGCCACCGATGCGTACGCCCAGGCGCGCATCCACTTGCGCGGTGGCGGCTGCCGTCTTGAGGCGCGCGACCACGCCTTCCTGGTACTCGCGCAAACTGATCCGCTTGGCCATGACTGTGCTGTTCTCTGTGCGTTCTGCTGATGATCGGGCCGGGCTTAGCCCAGTGCGGCGATCTTGGTAAACAGTTCTTGCGGGTCTACCGGCTTGACGATGTATTCCGCCGCGCCCTGGCGTTTGCCCCAGACCATGTCGGTTTCCTGATTCTTGCTGGTGCACATGATCACCGGAATATGCTTGGTGACTTCGTCGCGGGTGATGGTGCGCGTGGCCTGAAAACCATTCATGCCGGGCATGACCACATCCATCAGGATCAGGTCGGGCATGATGTCTTTGACCTTGGCCACGGCTTCTTCGCCCGATTCGGCGGTCAGTACCTGGTAGCCCGCTTTGGTCAGCAGCTCGCCCAGAAAATGACGCTCGGTAGGGGAGTCATCCACGATCAGTACTTTTTTGATAGACATGGGTCTGTGTTCACTCTTGTAACTTGGATTTCGGGAAAGCTGGCTACGCAGTGCGAACGTGTTCGCCTACTGCGGTCAACAAACTGTCCTTGGTAAAAGGCTTGGTCAGATACTGGTCTGATCCCACCATGCGCCCGCGTGCCCGATCAAACAGGCCATCTTTGGAAGATAGCATGATGACCGGCGTCGCCTTGAAGCGCGGGTTTTTCTTGATCAGTGAACACGTCTGGTAACCGTCAAGACGCGGCATCATCACATCAACAAAGATCACGTCGGGCAGGTGGTCGCTGACTTTGGCCAGCGCGTCAAACCCGTCTTCCGCCAGGATCACTTCACAACCTGCCTGGCCGAGGAAGATTTCTGCGCTACGGCGGATGGTATTGCTGTCATCGATCACCATCACCTTGACGCCGGCAAGACTCGACATGGAACTCCTCCTGATGCGATGCCACTGCTTTATTGATCTAACGAAATCCGCTGCGCGGTTTTGAGCGTTTGAAGCCCGTAACGGCCACGCAAATATGCAATGGTCATTCCTTGTTCGCAGGATGATACCGACGCCTTCTCAAATAAGACAAGACTAATAAGCGCGCGGTGTTGCGAGCGGTACGGGCGGCAGGATGCCCGGTTTTGTCGGGGTGTTTGTGGGCGCTGGAATGAACGGTCAGACCTGCGGGATGGGCGGCGACCGGATGGTCAGCGCCGGCGCTGACGGACACACGGCTTACGCTGCCGACCCGGGTATATGCCGATGTTTGCGGCGGCAACAAAACCAGTGGGAAGCCAGTGCCGACGGGGCTGTCAGGCTGGGGCTGTATCGCGGTGTGTCGGCTGCGGTGCTGCGGGAAAGGCTTACAGCGCGGATCGATAGGCCAGGAAGGCATTAACGTCACGAAAGAAGCCGCCGTGACCGATGTGCGGTCCGATCGCTTGATACCGACTGCCGCCGCACCTGTACGTTCCGCGCCACAGTCCGGTTTCATAGGGTGGGTCTAGACCCACCTGGCAAAGCCGCAAAGAACAAGCCCGCACGTCGATCAGTTCTGCTCAATGGCTCTGAATGGTGGGTCTTGACCCACCCTATAACTTCAGCGCAACCGCGCGCCCGGCTTTGCGGCCTTCGCGTACGGCGTAGTTGGTGCCGCGGTCTTCGGGGTAGATCTGCGCCATTGAGGCTATGGTCAGCCCCGGCGCCGGGCCTTCGCTGGCTGGGATCAGATTGCTGTAATGCTGCTCCACCACCGGTTGCGAATAGCGCGCGCGCCATACGTGATGCTTGAGCACCCACGCCGGGTCAAACGCCGGGAACATCTTTTTAAGCCACGGCGTGGCAAAGGCCAGCATTTCGTCGGCGCTCATGCCGTACATGGCGTCGGTATGTGGCAGATATCTGGACAGATAAACAATGTGGCGGCCGCCGTATTCACTGGGGCGCTCAAAATTGGTGTGTTCAATCACCGCCACAAACGGGAAAGTCGGATCGTTGACGTTCAGCCAATAGGTGGTGGACAAGCTGCGTTCCAGTTCCAGCACGAGGCACACATTCGACAGATAGTTGATGCGGCGCATCTGCGCCAGCCACGGCGCGGGCGCCCAGTCGTCTGCCATAGCGGCAATCAGCGGCAAGGCCGGCGTGGCGATCAGTTGTTCGGCCACCAGCTCGCCCGCGCTGGTCTCCAGCCGGAAGCCGCCGCCCGCTTGCGGCGTAAAGCGCTGCACAGCGGTGCTGGTCAGCACCTGGCCACCGGCGGCGCGAATGCCCTCGGCCATGGCTTCGGCCAACGCCACAAAGCCACCCTTGAAATACGCCAGCCGCTCTTCGCCGCCTTTACCGCGACTGCTGCCGCGCAGCTTGAGCTTGTTCCAGAACCACACGGCCGAAATCTGATCGGCCACCGCGCCGAACTTGCCTTTCAGCAGCGGTTCCCACACCACGCGATAGACCTTTTCCCCGCCCAGCTCCTTGAGCCATTGCGAAGCAGTTTTGTGTTCCAGCTCCATCCAGTTTTCGACCTTGCGCGCACGCAAGGCCAGCAAGCCCAGCCGCACGCGGTCGGCCAGTGGCAGCGGCGTAAAGCGCAGCAAATCCATCGGCGTCGACAGTTTGAAAAAATGGTTGCCATACCAGACGCCGGTATTGGTGGGATTGATCGATACCCGATCATGCAGGCCCAACTCGTCGATCAAGGTCATCACTTCGACATCATTGGTAAACCAGTGATGGTAGAAGCGATCCAGCTTGTGGCCCTGTACGTCGAAGGCGCCGGCCAGGCCGCCGAGTTCGGCGTCGGCTTCGAGCACGGTTACGGCGATACCTGCGCGCGCCAGTTCCCAGGCGGCGGACAGGCCAGTGAAGCCGCCGCCGATAACGGCGACGCGAGTGGAAGCGGGGAGTGCGGTCACGAGGTCTTTCCAGTAGGACGGGCTTTGGCCACGGGGCGGATGATCAGATACAGCCCGCCGATCAGCGTCGGCGGCAGCCACAGCAGCAAATGCACCAGCAAGGCAAACGCAGTGGCAGGCGTAGCGGCGTTGCCCAGCGTGGTCATTGCGTGGATGGCAAAGTAATCAAAGGTGCCGGCGTAACCCGGCGTGGACGGGATCAGTGTGGCCAGCGTGCCCACCGGCAAGGCCAGCCAGGCCGCCGCCGGAGTGGTCAGATCAGCCAGGGCGCGCGCCGCAAACCAGAACACGCAGCCTTCGCACAACCACGCGCCCAGCGACAAAGCCAGCAAACGCAACATGGTGCCGCCTTTGGCCAGTTGCGCCAGCGTGTGCAGGCCCAGGTCCACTTCGGCGCGCAGTCTGGCCGCGATCCGTGGGGCAAAGCGGGCGATCAGCGCAACCGCAGCGCGCGCGAGTGGGGCAAACGCTTGCGGAAACACCAGGATGACCAGGATGAGCAGCGCCACGCCGAGCAAAAAGCCCGCGCCGACCCCGGCAAAGCTGGAGGCCTCCAGCCCGAACACGGCCAGCGCCAGGCCCAGCATCAGCAACAGCAACAGCAAATCCAGCAACCGCTCTACCAACAAGGTGGCCAGCACCCCGCCCGGACTCACTCCCAGCCGCTGGTTAAAACCAAATGCACGCAGCACATCGCCCGCCCGCAGCGGCAGCACATTGTTGGCGGCAAAGCTGGCCATAAAGGGACCGGCGCAACGCCACCAGGCGATATCGGGCCGCGCCGGTTTCAGCATGGTTTGCCAGCGTGCAATGCGCAGCGTGTAGCCGATGCCAAACAGCAGCAGCGCGGCCAGCACGTCCACCGGATTGGCGGTGGCAAAGGCATGCAGCAATTGGCCCGGATTGACATTGCGACCAATCAGCCAGACAAACGCCAACGCGATGATCGTGCCCAGCAGCAGGCGCAGTCTGGATTTACGCGCTTTGGCGGGCGCTGTGCTGGCCGCGGGGCCGCTGTAATCCGGCACCGTCATCGCCGGTCACCCACCGGGCTGCGACTGAGCATGGGTTCCTCGGCTCGGCTGGCGTAGCCGATGTATTCCTGCACCACATACAGCGGCCGCCGTTTGACCTCGCCGTAAATGCGCCCGATGTATTCGCCCAGGATGCCGACGCACACCAGTTGCACGCCGCCAAGGAACAGCACGGCGATCATCAGCGCGGTCCAGCCTTCCACCCAGATATTGGTAAACATGCGCAGCAGCAGCGCATAAATGATGCCCAGCATCGACAGCGCCGCGGCCGCCATGCCCAGGCCGATAGCCAGTTGCAACGGTTTGGTGGAAAACGACAGCACGCCGTCGGTGGCAAAGCGCAGCATTTTGCGCAGCGGATATTTGCTGACGCCGGCCAGGCGCGGTGCACGTTGGTAGGGCAAGGCAATCTGCTTGAAGCCCGCCCAGCTGACCATGCCGCGCACAAAGCGATCACGCTCCGGCATGGCGCGCAACACATCGACGATGCGACGGCTCATCAAACGGAAATCGCCGGTATCCAGCGGAATCGGCACGTCGGATAGCTTGTTGAGCAAGCGATAGAACTGGCGCGCACTGGCCAGTTTGAAGATGGATTCGCCTGGGCGTTCGGTGCGAGTGCCGTAGACCACGTCGTAGCCTTCGCGCCATTTGGCCAGCATCAAACGCATGACGTCGGGCGGGTCTTGCAGGTCGGCATCTATGATGATGACGGCATCGCCGCGTGCCGCGTCCATGCCTGCGGTTACCGCAATCTGGTGGCCAAAGTTGCGCGCCAGCCCGACCACGCGGATGCGTGCATCTTGCTCGCCCAGCAGCTTGAGTATGCTGCGTGTGCCGTCACGGCTACCGTCATCGACAAACACCAGTTCGGTGTCGGTATCGGCAGCCACGCTGTCGCAGAACATGCGCAACTGGCGCGCGGTTTCGGCGATGACCGGGTCTTCGTTATAACAAGGCACCACCACCGACAGCAGGGGGCGCGGCGCGTTTACCGACGTATCCATAGGCCTACCTGTGAGTTGCTATCTGCAAAGAACGGGTGCCAGCTGTACTGACTGCCGATGCTGTTATTGATGGTCTGCCAGGCGGCCAGCCCGGCGGCGGAATCCACCCGCGTCCACGCGATATAGCGCACGTGATTCACGCTGAGCCAGTCCAGCGCATCGGGCAGCGTGCCTTTATAAAAAGCCTTGGTCCGGTCCGATTGCATCCAGACATCGGCCGGCGCCGCATGCCACAGGCTGACGTGGTTGGGCCAGCCCTGCATTTCGATCTGACCCGAGAACAACTGCAACAGCGTCTGATTGGTGTACGCGTCACCCGTGACGTTTTCCAGCAGAATGCCGCGCGGCGCCACGCTGAGAAAGTTAACCATGTCACGCATCGGTGGGTCGCCTGTAAAGCCGCTGGCGCCATTCATGCGGCCCATATCGCCCTTGGGGGTGGCCCACCAGTAATAGACGGTGTCGTAGCCGTAGCAGACGGTAATCAACAGCAACGCCGCCAGCGCCACGCCACGTATCCAGCGCCGGGCACTGGCCAGCGCAATGGCCCCGAGCGCAAGCAAGGCGCCGCTCCACATCCAGCCCCACCATTTCATCGTGGTATTGGTGCGGGTGAACTTGCCGCCGGACGGGTCCTGCACGTAGATAAATTCGCTCAGGATCAGCATCGCGCCAAACGCCAGCACCAGCATCAACGCAAACGGCCGGGTCCGGCGCTCAAACAAAGCCAGTAGCAGCAACAGCAGCAGTGGCCACATCAGTGCCACATAGCGCAGCCAGGGCGTGTGATCCATCCATTTGACCAGGTGGATGGGCGTGTTGATGGCCTGGTTGGCCAGGCCGCTGAGGTAGGGGTAGACCAGCAAGGCGCTGATCAGGCCACCGGCCAATAGCGCGGCCCAATCCGGTGGTCGTTTTTGCAGATAACGCCAGCCGACCCACGCCGCTTGCAGCACCAGGGCAAACGGAAAAATCCAGGTGTTGGTAATCAACATCAGCGGCAAGGTGGCGGGCAACAAGGCTTGCGCCAGACGCGGATGCCGGCAGGCGGCGGGTGCGACTTCCAGCCAGGCCAGCAAGGCCAGCGGCAAGAACAGCAGCAAAAAGCTGCCCAGCGGCGGGTGGTAGTCGCCCAGAAAATATTGATAACCGAAGTTCTCCATCGGCAGATCGCGCGCCTCAAAGTCTGGCGTCGGTCTGGTTTCGGGCGTGAGTGGCGGAAACACGCTGCGGCCCAACGCCGTACCGTAGTCGGCGATGCGCGCATCGTAGCTGCCGATAAAGCGGGCGCTGGCCCACATATGATCGTTGGCGTTCCACTCGGGCGGATTGGCCGGTTTGTCATCGACCACCAGATGGATCAGCGGCGAAATGCCGGTGCCGCCTATCATTACCGCGGCCACCAACACCAGGCGTGGCAAGCGGTTCTTGATCAGGCGGCTGGCGAAATCCCAGGCCAGCGTGGCCGATAGCGCCATCACCAGCACAAAGGCGATGTTGTAGGCAAAGCCGGCATTCCAGCCCAGCAAACGGCCCATCAAGGCGGCACCGTAATGCTCGAACGCGTAGTAGAAATCAAAGCGATGCGGCGGGTACCAGATATCCAGCGGCGGCAAGGTGTCGCCTGGATAGTAGTTCTGCATGAAGTACAGATCAGTAACGCGCTCGGAAGTCGGGTAGATGCTGGGGAACAGGAATTTCCAGATCAGCCCGTAGGCAAAGGCCACGCCCAATACCACTTCGCCGCGCCAGAACGCCGAGGTATTCCAGCGTGGGCGTTCCCACCACACGATGGCGGCGGCGATGGCGGCAGTGAGTGGCCACGCCCAGTTGATATTGCCCAAGCCGCAGAAATGCTCAAACGCGCAGACCAGCAGCGTGATGCTGAGCACGCCCACCACGCGCGCCAGCGGATAGGGCAGCACACGGCCAAACAGCAAAGTGACGCCCGCCAGATGCAGCCACAACAAAGCCAGGCTGCCCAGCAAAAAGATCATCGCCATCAGCGGCGCTCCCACAGGCCGACTTCCTGCCCGTTATTGTTATTGAAGGCACGCCAGATGTACTGGCCCGCCAGCGCGGTTTTCATGCGCTCAAGCGCGGCGGCATCGCGTTGCTGGTCGGTCTGGCTCCAGACGATATAACGGATGCGATGATCGGCCGCCCAGCGCCCGGCATCGGGCAAGCCGCCGTGGTAAAGCGCGCGCACCATATCGGCATCGCGCCCGATAAACCATGGCTGATTGCGCCACAGGCCTTCGTGATCAGGCCAGCCCAGTGCCGACGGTTGGCCGCTGTGCAGGGCATAGGCGCCATGCACGCTGTAGCTGCCAGCATCCAGCCCTTCCAGCACCAGCCCGCGCGGCGCATTGCGCAGATAAGTAACCATGCTGCGCGCCCCTTGCTGCTCGTAGAGCCAGCCTTCGCCAGCCAGTCGGCCCGCATGGGTTTTGGGATGAAACGCCCAGTATTGCGCTTGCGGAATCACATACAGGCAGACCGCCAGCAAGGGCATCCACGCCAGCACCCGCCGCAGCTTGCACGGCAGCGCCAAAGCAAAAATGCCCAGCACCGCCAGTGCCGCCGGATACAACCATGACCACCATTTAATGACCGCGTTAAAGCGGTTGTAGCGCCCGGCGTTGGGGTCATCAACAAACACGATTTCGGTGATGGCCAACAACACGATCACGCCCCACGCCGCCCACCAACTGCCGCGCGCTTTGGGTCCGGCACTGAGCGTAATTGCCAGCAGCCACAACACCGGCCACCACAGGGCAAGAAACTGACGGACTGGGGTGTGGTCTTCCGGCTGCACCAGGCGGATCGGCGTGCCGAGGGCGTTAGGGGCAAAGTGGGTGAGGAAGGGATAGATGGCCAGCGCGCCGACGATCAGACCGGCCAGCAAAGCATGCCAGGCCAGCCCCTGCGGGGCGCGGTGTTGCCAGACTGCCCAGCCCAGCACCAACAGCCCTTGCAACGGCAAGGTCCATGGGTTGAGCGCCAACAAAACCGGCTGCGCCAGTCCGATCAGAAAAGTAAGCGTGCTGGCGCTGGGGGCGGCGGTGGTCGCAGGCGGTAGTGCATCCCCGGCATCGGGGCGGTTGCGCCACGCCAGCACACCCATCAAACCCAGCGTGAGGAACAACAGCGCAAAGCCGCCCAGTGGCGGATGCAGATCGCCCAGATAGGTGTAATACGACAGCGTTTCCAGTGGCAGATCGCGCGGTTCTGTGCCCGCTTCGGCGCGGGGGAACAAAGCCTGGCCGAGCGATGTATTGACTTGCTGATCGTACAAACCCACAAAGCGCGTATTGCTCCACAAGCGCGTGACGGCGCTGGCATCGTCATGGGGCAAGTCATAGATCAGCGGGATGAGCGGCGCGACCCCGGTGCCCCCGATCAGCACCGCAGCCGCCAGCAGCACGCGCGGGGCGCGGCCGCTGAGCCAACGGCGCGACAGGCTCCACACCAGCGAGCCGATCAAACCAAAGGTGGTGCAGAAACCCAGGTTCATGGCGCGGCCGGCATCCAGATGTAAAAACCGCGCCTGCAACGCCGCGGCGTAATGCAGAAAGCCGTAATACATGTCAAAGCGGTAGCCGGGCAGCCATTGATCCGGCGGCGGCAGGGTCTGGCCCGGCAGGTAATTGGCGATAAAGAAGAGATCGGTCAGATGCTCGGATTGGGCATCCAGATCAGGAAACACAAAGCGCCATGACAGCGCCAGCAGAAAGGCCAGCACAAAGGCATAGTGCTGCTCCCACCACGCGGCAGCACGCGCCACCTTGCGCAGCGCAATCACGCTGAGCACGGTGCAGACCGGCCAGGCCCACGCGAGCGAACCCAGTCCGACAAAGTGTTCAACAAAAAACAGCGCCAGGCAGAGCGCCAGCACCCCGACTGCGCGCGCCAGATCAATGTCTGGTAGCCGCCGCTGCACAAGGTGCGCCAGCCCTGCCAGGTTGACCCAAAGCAGCGCGAGCGTAAGCCCAAGGGCAATCATGCCCATGATCCATCCTCCTGATTTGCCGGGATTGTAGAGTCGCGTGCCGGGTATCCCGATCTGCGCGCTCTGCTTTTGTATTACGTCCGGCTTTCTATCATGCCCATCTGCATGCTCCAACATGCAAGACGGCTTTTTTTGTGCTGGCAAGCGTACACCAAGCCATGTCAGCTGCGCATGTGTTGCGTGCAATGGTGTGCAGGGCTGGATGGATGGCACTTGCCAGCGCGCCAGCGGCGCGGTCCAATCGCGCCCATGTCTTTATCCTGTCGACCGGGCTGCGGCGCCTGCTGCATCGCCCCTTCCATCACCAGCCCCATTCCCGGCATGCCGCATGGCAAGCCCGCTGGTGTGGCCTGCATTAATTTGTTGCCGGATGCGCGCTGCGGCATCTTCGGCCAACCGGAGCGGCCCGCGTTTTGCGCCGGGCTGCAGCCTTCTACCGAAATGTGTGGCGATAGCGCGCCTGCGGCCTTGCGCTGGCTAACTCAGCTGGAGCTGGCGACACTGCCGGGCTGATGCGGCGCGCATCAACCCTGAGCTGCTTCAAGCGGGTCTCTGCCCCTCACTCTTCCTGATCGTCTTCAAAGCCCAGCGTCACCCGCACCGCACGGTTATTCACGCGTTCGATGCCAAAGCAACGCACTCGACCGATCTGGCTGGTGCGTTTGACATGGGGGCCGCCGCAAGGCAACACGCTAAGGCCGGCAATGTCGACGACGCGGATGGGGTCGCTGCCCATTTGCTCGGCGCTGCTGAGATAACGCGCGATGGTGGGTTTTTTCATGGCCTGTTTGTGTTCCAGCCAGCGCGGCCGCACGGCCAGGTCTTTAGCGATCAGCTCGTTCATTTTCTCGGTGAGCGAGGCCTTGTCGATCGGGCCTTGGGGTTGGGCAAAATCGACATAGCCCATGCCCGAGGCAATTGCGCTGCCTTGCACTTCCGTCGGCACCACCGCGCACAGCAGGTGCAGCGCCGTGTGCATGCGCATGTGCCGCAGGCGGCGGATCCAGTCCACTTGCAGGGTTACGCTTGCCCCCGGGGCCAGACCCAGCACGGCTTGTTCCGGCATATGCACGATCAGTCCGGGCTCATCACGATCCAGCCGCGTATCAACAATACGCACAGCGCCCCCGTCCGCGTTATGCAACCAGCCCACGTCGCCGGGTAGATCGGCATGGCGCGGGCAGAAGATAGTGCGATCCAGCACGATGCCGCCATCGGCCCGACAACCCAACACGTGGGCATGCGCCTCCATCAGCGTGGGTTCTTCTTCAAACAGCCGTAGCGTGCGGTTCTGGGTCATGGAATGTCTCGCGGGAAAACGATCGGCGGGGGAGGGGCGGAAAACGCAGTCTGTCCGCGTTGCTCTCCGCGTTTGTTGACGGTCATCAACATCAACCCAGAACGCCGCGGCCAGTTCGTCGCCCCGCCGCAGCTTTGCTTACGCCGCAAAGAACGAGGCCGGACTGCCGGACGCCAGCCCTTTGAAACAGCCTTAACGCATCCGGACCCAGCTACACAAATCCAGCCTTTGCTGCGGCTGCGCCAGGGCTTGTTGCAACGGAGGGCTATGCAACGTGGGGCGGGGCGCTAGACTGCCTCTTTGTTGGAAGGAACGGATTCGCCATGCCAGACCACGCTACGCAGCTGCGACAGCTCATCCGGCAGTCGAGTGCTTTTATGGCCATGCTACATGCCGCACGCCAGGTTGCCGCGCCAGATTGGTATATCGGCGCGGGAGCCCTGCGCGCCCTGGTTTGGGATCATCTGCATGGGATAAGCACCCGGTTGCCGCCAGGCGATATTGACTTGATCTATTTCGATGCGAGCGACTTGTCGGCCGTGACGGAAGCACGCTATGCCGAGCAACTGCGCCACACGGTGCCTCGTTTGCCATGGGAAGTGACCAACCAGGCGCGCGTCCATCTTTGGTACCAGCAGCACTTTGGCTTTGCAGTGCCTGCCTTGACCTCAATCAGCGAGGCTGTGGCCACATGGCCGGAATACGCGACCTGTGTCGCCGTGCAATTACAGGCCGATGCAACGCTAGATATCGTCGCGCCGCATGGACTGGATGATTTGTTTGGCATGGTCGTGCGCCACAATCCAACGCGCGCAAGTGCGGCGGAATATCAACGCCGTGTTGCCAGCAAACGTTATCAAGAACGCTGGCCGCGCGTGACCATCCTTGCCAGCCAGGGTTAAGTTCGTATGGCCAAAAAAACGCCCGGAGACGGGCGTTTTTTTAACAATGTGCCAAAGCTTTACTGCGGATCAGGTTCAGTCACAAACCCCAGCTTCTGCACCCCGGCCGACTGGATGGCCGCCATGGCTTTCGCCACAAATTCATAGGGCACTTTGCGATCACCGCGCAGGCGGATATTGGGTTGCGGGTCTTTGCGCGCGATCGCGGCCAGTCTGGTCTTGAACTCGGCGTCGCTTAATCTGGCTTCATCCCAATAGATCGAGCCATCCGTCACTACCGAGATATTCACCGTCTCCGGCTTGACGATTTCCGGCTGATTGGCCGCGCGCGGCAAGTCGACTTTGACCGCGTGCGTGAGCACCGGCACGGTCAGCATAAAGATGATCAGCAGCACCAACATCACGTCGACCAGCGGCGTCATATTGATTTCGCTCATCACCTCGCTGTTGTCACCAATAGATTTGCTGAATGCCATAACGGTTTACTCCGCGCGTTTGGTTTGGCCGTTGACCACCGCCAGTTGCGGCCGACTGCCTTGCTGTTCGCGCGCGACCGGGGCGCCGGTCACAAAGTAGGCGTGCAGGTCTTGCGCAAAGCGGTTGAGCTTGCCCACCACCGCGCGGTTGCCACGCACCAGCGCGTTATAGGCCAGCACGGCCGGGATGGCGACGGCCAGACCAAATGCCGTCATCACCAGCGATTCGCCCACCGGGCCCGCAATCTTGTCGATGCTGGCGGCACCGGCGGCGGAGATGCCGATCAGTGCGTGATAAATGCCCCACACCGTGCCGAACAGGCCTACAAACGGCGCAGTGCTACCCACCGAAGCCAGGATGGACAGACCGCGTTGCATGCGCTCGGTGCCTTCCTCGATCGCGCCATTCAGGCAGCTGATCAACCAGTCCGACAGTGCCAGCTGGCCGTGCAGATCGGCCTGGTTTTCTTTGTGGTGCGCCACGGCGGCCTGGCTTTCCAGTGCCAGCAGGCGGAAGGGATTGTCCTCAGCCTTGCCGGTCAGCAGCGCCAGGCCTTCGTCAAAGCGGTGAGCGTGCCAGAAACCGTGCGCGGCAGCCGCGCGGCGACGGTTGGCGATGACGCGCAAAGTGTGCGTCACGATCACGTACCAACTGGCCACCGACATGATCAGCAGGATGGCGGCGATGGTATGGGTGATGAAATCGCCCTGATCCCACAGGTGGGACAGACTGAATTGCTGCGCTTGCATGATGAAAATCTCCTTGTTTGGCGGTTCGTGTACGCGGGCGCGGTTACGCGGCGTCCAGCGAGAATTTGACGGGCATCACGTACCAGAGCGCGATCGGCTGGCCGTTCTGTCTGGCGGGGGTGAACTTCCATTTGCGCACGGCTTCGAGTGCGGAATTATCCAGGCGCGAATAGCCGCTGCTTTGCTTCACACGCAGATCGCCCACCAGGCCATCAGCGCGCACGTAGATTTCGAGCATTACCGTGCCTTCTTCGGCCAGCTTGCGCGAGATGGCGGGATACGGCGGTTTGACGTTGCCATTGGCATTGGCGTCGACGCGCGGTTGCGAAATCGGCGCCGGTTCTGCCGGACGCGCCGGTGCGGGGGGCGCGGCGGGCGTCGGCGGCGCGACGGGTTCTGCTTTAGGTTGTTGCGGCTCAGTGGCGACTTCGTCGGGCCGGGCCACGGGGATGGGGGCGATCGGCTTGAGAACCGGCTGATGCTTGACCACCGGACGTGGCTGCGGTTGCGGCGGCGGGGGCTGGATTTTGGGCTTGGGCTGTGGCGGCGCAACCACGGGTAAGGGCGCCGGCGTTTCCAGCGTGACAATAATTTCTTTGGGCGGCACGGGCGGCGTGGCTTGCACCGTATGCAGTAGCGCACCGATTACCAACAGGTGGGCACCGCTTACTACGCCCAGCCGGATTGCGGTCTGGTGGTTCATCGTTAATGAGAACTACTTGCATTGGAAACAGCCGACAATAATAATGCGAACGCTTCGCATTTGCAAAGTTAAGACATTTGAACGGTACAAGTTGCGTAAAAGCCGTCGGTCGATCCCACATAAAATAGCTCGCGCGCACTGCCACCTGGCCAGGCACGTTTGCATCGGTCAGGGCCGTAACACGCCATCAGCAACGGTGGCTGTCTGTTTATTTGTTGTTGGGGAAATACATGATCGCCGGTTTGCTTGAAGAAAATCACAAGGGTTTTTTGCCCGACAGTCTGCGCAAAGGCAGTTTTTTAAAATGGCTCAAGCGCGTGCATGCGTGGCTGGGTTTGTGGGGTGCCGCGCTGGGGCTGATGTTTGGCGTGTCGGGCTTTCTGCTTAACCATCGCGCGCAAATGAAGATCAACGCAGTGACGCCGGTGGAAAACACCGTGCAAGTGGCGCTGCCCGACTCCGCGCGCACCGATCCCAAGGCCTTTGCCGAATGGTTCTCCGGCTATACCCGGCTGGGCGGCCACGCTCGCACGCGGGTAAGCCCGGCCAAACAAGTGGTCTGGAACAATATGCCGGTGCAGAAGCCCGCCGAGTGGCAAGTCACGCTGGCCAGGCCCAACTATTCGTTTAGCGCCACCTATACCCAGGGCAACCAGCTGGTTGAAGTCAAACGCAGCGATACCAATTTCTGGGGCGTCATCACCAATCTGCATAAAGGTGTGGGCGCGGGCGTGGCGTGGGTGCTGCTGGTGGACACATTGGCTGGCGCACTGGTCACCTTATGCATCACCGGTTTTCTGTTGTGGAGCCGTCTGCACGGCCCGCGTCTGGCCGCTTTGGGTCTGATCGGCGGGGCCATTGCGTGGGGCTGTTGCTCGGTGCTGGCCTGATGGCGCCAGGGCCTGAGCGGGCATGATGGATCAGATGCGGCGCGGTACAATGCGCCGCATGACTGATCTGGTATATCTCAACGGCTATCCGCCGCACGTGCTGGAACGCGTGAGCGCCATGCTCTCGGAGGGCACGCTGGCGCCCTGGCTGGCGCAACGCTATCCCGAAAAGCACAGCGTGCAGACCGACAAGGCGCTGTACGACTTCGCCATCGAACTGAAACAACGCTATCTAAAGAACGCCGCGCCGCTGGCCAAGGTACTGTTTGATAACCAGATGGTGCTGGCCGGCGGCACGCTGGGCACCAACACCTTTGCCGCGCGCGTGCAGGGCGGCAATCTCAAACGCAAAAACGAAATCCGCATCGCCAGCCTGTTCCGCCAGGCGCCACCGGAATTTCTGCGCATGATCGTCGTGCACGAACTGGCGCATCTCAAAGAAAAAGACCACAACAAAGCGTTTTATCAGCTGTGCAGCCATATGGAACCGGACTACCACCAGCTGGAGTTTGATCTGCGGCTATGGCTGACGCTGCGTTAGCGGCCCCCCAAAAAAAACACCGTCTGCAGAGGCAGACGGTGTTTTGCAATGCTGTGGGGCTGACCGCAGCGCGGCAGCCCAACAACCTTGATCAGTTCTTGGATTGATCAACCAGCTTGTTCTTGGCAATCCACGGCATCATGCCACGCAGTTGCGCGCCCACCTTCTCGATCGGGTGCTCCGCGTTCAGGCGACGACGCGCGGTCATGGCCGGGTAGTTGGTTTTGCCTTCCAGGATGAACTGCTTGGCGTATTCGCCCGACTGGATGCGATACAGCGCTTTCTTCATGGCTTCTTTGGTCGCAGCGGTCACGACTTCCGGGCCAGTCAGATATTCGCCGTATTCAGCGTTGTTGCTGATCGAGTAGTTCATGTTGGCGATGCCGCCTTCGTACATCAGATCAACAATCAGCTTCAGTTCGTGCAGGCATTCAAAGTAAGCCATTTCCGGGGCGTAGCCGGCTTCGGTCAGGGTTTCGAAGCCTGCCTTCACCAGTTCAACCGCACCGCCACACAGCACGGCTTGTTCGCCGAACAGATCGGTCTCGGTTTCTTCGCGGAAGTTGGTTTCGATCACGCCGCCTTTGGTGCCGCCGTTGGCTGCGGCGTACGACAGCGCCACGTCACGCGCCTTGCCCGACTTGTCCTGGTACACCGCGATCAGGCTCGGCACGCCGCCGCCTTTCAGGTATTCCGAACGCACGGTGTGGCCCGGGCCTTTCGGGGCAACCATGATCACGTCCAGATCCGCGCGCGGCACGATCTGGTTGTAATGCACGTTAAAGCCGTGAGCAAACGCCAGCGCGGCGCCTTGCTTGATGTTCGGCTCGATGTCGTTTTTGTACACGTCGGGCTGGTTTTCGTCCGGCAGCAGAATCATGACCACGTCAGCGGCTTTGACGGCTTCGGCCACTTCTTTAACCACCAGGCCGGCGTTCTCGGCCTTGGACCACGAAGCGCCATTCTTGCGCAGACCGATGGTGACGTTAACGCCGCTGTCTTTCAGGTTCAGCGCGTGGGCATGGCCTTGCGAACCGTAGCCGACGATGGTGACTTGTTTACCCTTGATCAGGGAGATGTCGGCGTCTTTATCGTAGAAAACTTTCATTGTGTAGTGCTCCTGACTTGGCTTTGTGAGACGTGAGGTGGCCGCGCGGCATGCCGCACGGCGAACGCCTCACTCAGATTTTAAGAATGCGTTCACCGCGGCCGATGCCCGAGGCGCCGGTGCGGACGGTTTCCAGAATAACGGTGCTATCGATCGCCTTGATGAAGGCATCCAGTTTTTCACCGGGGCCGGTCAGTTCGATCGTGTAGGTTTTTTCAGTCACGTCGATGATGCGACCGCGGAAAATATCCGCCATCCGCTTCATTTCTTCGCGCTCTTTGCCGGTGGCCCGAACCTTGATCAGCATCAGCTCGCGCTCGATGTGCTCGGATTCGTTCAGGTCGATTACCTTGACCACTTCGATCAGCTTGTTCAGTTGCTTGGTGATCTGTTCGATCACTTCGTCCGAACCATGCGTAACGATGGTCATACGGCTTAGCGTCGGGTCTTCCGTGGTCTGCACGGTCAGCGAGTCAATGTTATAACCCCGCGCCGAAAACAGCCCGGTCACGCGGCTGAGCGCACCGGCTTCGTTCTCGAGGAGGGTGGACAGAATGTGGCGCATTGTTCGTCCCCTTAGCTCAGGTTGCCGTAGTCGCGATTGTTTTCAAAAGGCACTTGCTGATAGTCGCGCATGTGCGGCGGCAGATCCATCTGGTTAAGGCCACGGCCGTTCTGGATCATCGGGAACACGTTCTCGGTTTGATCCGTACGGAAATCAATAAACACCAGGCGTTCTTTCAGGCTGGGGCCAAACGCTTCTTTCAGCACCGGCTCGACATCGGCGGGGTTTTCGACCTTGAAGCCGACGTGGCCATAGGCCTCGGCGACTTTTACAAAGTCAGGCAGCGCATCCATATACGACTCGGAATAACGCGTGCCGTAAAAGAATTCCTGCCACTGCCGCACCATGCCCAGGTAGCGGTTGTTCAGGCTCAGCACCTTCACCGGCGTGTGGTATTGCTTGCAGGTGGACAGCTCTTGAATGTTCATCTGGATCGAGCCTTCGCCGGTCACGCAAGCGACTTGCGCATCGGGGTTGGCCAGTTGCGCGCCCATCGCGGCCGGCAAACCAAAGCCCATCGTGCCCAGACCGCCGGAATTGATCCACTGCTTGGGACGACGGAACTTGTAGTACTGCGCCGCCCACATCTGATGCTGGCCGACGTCGGATGTGACAATCGCTTCGCCGTTGGTGACTTTCCACAGCGTTTCAATCACGTGCTGCGGCTTGATCACCTCGGTGGACGGCGTGTACAGCAGGCTGTTGGGCTTGCGCCATTCGTTGATCTGCTTCCACCAGTTGGCCAGTGCTTCGGCATTGGGCTTCTGGCCGCTTTCGCGCAATTGCGCCAGCAGATCGGTCAGCACGTGCTTGACGTCGCCCACGATAGGAATGTCGACCTTGACGCGCTTGGCAATCGAGGACGGATCAACGTCGATATGGATAATCTTTTTGGGCGAGGCCAGGAACTGGCTGGGCACCGAAATCACGCGGTCATCAAAGCGTGCGCCGACGGCAATCAGCACGTCGCAATACTGCATCGCCAGGTTGGCTTCGTAAGTGCCGTGCATGCCCAACATGCCAACAAAATTGGGGTGGGTGCCATCAAGCGCGCCCAGGCCCATCAGCGTATTGGTGGTGGGCAGGTTCAGCAGATTGGCAAGATCAGTCACTTCCTTGCCCGCGCCGCCCTGAATGGCGCCACCGCCCACATACAGGAACGGACGCTTGGCTTCGGCGATCAGATTGGCTGCTTTCTTGATCTGACCCGGATGGCCTTTGGTAGGCGGGTTGTAGCTGCGGATGCTGACCGACGACGGATAGCTGAACGTGGTCTTGTTCATCGTGACATCTTTGGGGATGTCGATGACCACGGGGCCCGGTCGGCCCGTTGCGGCGATATGGAACGCCTTCTTGAAGGTCGTGGCCAGATCGCGAATATCTTTGACCAGGAAGTTGTGTTTAACGATCGGGCGCGAACAGCCGACCATATCCACTTCCTGGAAGGCATCGAGGCCGATGGCATTGGTGCCCACCTGGCCCGAAATCACCACCAGCGGAATCGAATCCATGTATGCGGTGGCAATGCCGGTCAGCGCATTGGTAGCGCCCGGGCCGCTGGTGACCAGCGCCACGCCGACTTTGTTGCTGGAGCGCGAATAAGCATCAGCGGCATGCACCGCGGCTTGTTCGTGGCGCACCAGCACGTGTTTGAATACCTCTTGCTTGAAGATGGCATCGTAAATTTCAAGAACGGCGCCGCCAGGATAGCCGAAGACGAATTCAACGCCTTCTTCCTGCAGACAGCGCGTTACGATCTCTGCGCCCGAAATCTCCATGGGTCAACCTTTGTGCGAACGAGTTAACGATGTCGGGATCGCAGGGACGACGGCGCAAATGGGCAACACGGTTACATGATGTGAACGCGGTGTGCGACAACAAATACGCCAGGAATGACCCGCGCATGGCTGGATGCAATGTATGTATTCCATCACGACCAGGTGCATGCGTTGCGATCCTGATTGATGTACCGGGCTTGCCGCCGTCAAAGAGCTACGCAAAAGGTCAAGGCCATGGCCGTGAAGGCATAACACGCGATGCAGACGTGCAAACGGGCGGGTGTGCCAGTGTGCGTATCAGCGGCGAATTGCGACTTCGAAAACCACGGAGTAACCGTTTTGCAACCCTACATGCAAGGCTTGTGGCCCGCAAAAGTGACGACCAGATAAAAAGTGCGCTGGCGGTTGCCGTTCGGCGCGGGCGGGCTGAGTAGGCCCGAACGCTTTAAAAGACTGGGTGTAGAACCCCAGACGCTACCAAAACGCACCAGATGTGGCAAGCTTTTCAATTTTGCGTGTGTATCGCGCACCAGCGCAGGGCGGTCATCGGCGGCAGCCGCCGTCTGCCGGAGCCCCGGAATAAACAAAGGACACGGCCTGGGCCGTTTGTTACCATTCGCGCCTGTTTCAATTTACTGAGTGCCTGGTGCCGATGTCGCCAGGGTTCGGGTTGACGCGCCACGGAGACGTATTCTGAAAGGGACGGACAAGCTCGCGGCATTTCTGGCCGAGGTAGAACGCCGCGCATTCAAGCAGGCGTACTATGCCGTTCAGGACGAAGACGCCGCGCTCGATATCGTGCAGGACGCCATGATGCGACTGGCCGAGCGCTATGCACACAAGCCGCCCGAAGAATGGCCGATGCTGTTTCAGCGCATCTTGCAAAACGCCATCCGGGATCATTTCCGTCGGCAAAAGGTGCGTGGTTTCTGGGTAACGCTGTTTTCGGCGTTTGAGAGCAAGGATGACGACGGCGACGCCGGTGATCCGCTGGAATGGCTGCCCAACCAGGAACAGGCGCCCAGCCCGCAAGACGAGCACGAACAGGCTCGCACCATGGCCGCCATCGAAGACGCCGTGGCACAACTGCCAGCCCGTCAACGTGAGGCCTTCATGCTGCGTTATTGGGAAGAACTCGACGTTGCCGAAACCGCAGCCGCAATGGGCTGTTCGGAAGGCAGCGTCAAGACGCATTGTTCCCGCGCGACACACGCGCTGGCGCAACGGCTCAAGCAGCAAGGTATCGTTTGGTCAGGCATACGGGGAGGGACCTGAGATGGAACGTCCGTCTGGAACAGAACACGAATTCGGTCGAAAAGTGGCGTCGGTGCTGGATAACAGCCCGCTGTCCGCCCACGCGCAAACGCGGCTGGCGCAAGCCCGCCAGGCGGCGGTGGCGCATGCGGCCGCACGTCAACGTCGTCCGGTGCTGGTCAATCGCGTTGCGGGTTTGTCGGGCTGGATGTCTGACCGCTGGCATGCACATCCGGCCGCCTGGAGCGCGGGTGTGGCGTTTGCCGTGGCGCTGACTGTGGGCGGTTGGTGGCATCTGCAAACCGCAACTCCCGATCATGCACTCGATGTGCAACTGCTGGCGGATGAAGCCCCGCTGGATACCTTTACTGACGTCCGTTTCGAACAATGGCAAACCGCCCCAGATACCCTGCGCGATTAAATTTCGCTCGCCTCTCCTTGTTGCTGGCATTGGCTTTGCCGGCAGCGGCGTGGGCCGAGCCTTCGGACTGGCAATCGTTGACTCCCGCACAAAAACAGTTGCTGGCGCCCGTCGGCACGCAGTGGGATCAGCTGCCGGACGATTCGCAAGAGATGTTGCTGCATATCGCGCAGCGCTACCCCCAACTGAATGCAGAAGAACAAGCGCGGGTGCGTGAGCGCATCGGGCGCTGGGCGTCGATGACGCACGAAGAACGCGAACGCGCGCGGGAAAACTACAAGCGCTTTAAAGCCATGTCGCCCGAGGCCCGGGCGCGCGTGGTGCAACAAGTCAAAGGCCATCAGGGGAAAACACGTTGACCAGTTCGTTGCAGCAAACTTCCGCGCCGGTTCGCGCGGGCTGGTGGCGGCGTTTTTTTGCCTGGTGGTATGAAATCCTGCTGTTGATTCCGGTGTTGTTGATTGTGGCGCTGATTTACCAGGGCCTGTTTGCCTTGCTGACGCAATTGCCGGTGGACCAGCTCTCGCAAAGCCGACCGGCATCGTGGGGATTGTTTGTGGCCTTGCTGGCCAGCATGCTGGCCTATTTTGGCCTGTGCTGGCAGCGCGGCGGGCAGACGTTGGCCATGAAAGCCTGGCGTATCCGCATTGTCGACAGCGCGACCGGCAACTCGCCCGGTCGCCGCGCCATCCTGATCCGCTTTGGCGTGGCGCTGCTGTGCTTTGGTCCGGTGCTGCCGCTGACGTTTGGCGCCTGGCACAACGCAGCGTGGATACCGTGGGCGCGCTTGTCGCTGGCCTGGTGCATTCTGCCGTTTGTGTGGGCCTATCTGGATCGGGACCGCCAGTTTCTGCACGACCGACTGGCTGGCACCCGCTTATTGTTTGCGCCCAAACAACCACGCGCACAGCAGCAACAGCCCGCTGAGGCTTAAAGTCATCCAGTCGCCCCACACCACGTAGGGCGTGGTGCCGGCAAAGTTCTGCGCTTTGCCCTCCAGCACGCCGCGGCTGTTTTGCGGCAACTGGCTTAGCACATGGCCGCGCTCATCAATGATTGCCGTCACGCCGGTATTGGTGGCGCGCAGCATGTAGCGACCCGTTTCGATGGCGCGCGCTTGCGACATCTGCGTTTGCTGCCAGGCCGCCCATGAGCCATCAAACCACGCCAGATTCGACACGTTGACCAGCAGGGTGGCGTCGGGCAATGCCTTGATGATTTCGCGACCAAACGCATCCTCGTAACACACATCCGGCGCCAGCCGCGTGTGCTTGCCGATCACAAACGGCGCTTGTTCTGCTGCGCCCGAGGTAAAGCCGGACAGCGGCATATTCAGATAGTGATACATCCAGCCAAACAACCACGGCAGCGGCACAAATTCGCCAAACGGCACCAGATGGCGCTTGCTGTACATCGGCAGTTTCGGGTTGGTCAGCACCGTCACCGAGTTGTAGTACTCCTCGGCATGCGGGCCCGATAGCGGTACGCCCGTCACCAGCGTGCGCGGCTGCACCACTTTCACCAGCCGCTCGAGGTACCACGTCGGCGTATCGCTCATAAACGATGGAATGGCGGTCTCGGGCAGGATGACGATATCGCCCTGTGCTTGCGCGGTCAGATTGAGATAGGTGCGCAGATTGTCGAGATAGTGCGCCTCGGCCCATTTCTCATCCTGCGGGATATTGCCCTGCGCCAGGCTGACGCTGACCGGATCGCCGACCGGGTAGGTCCATTGCATCAGCATCAGCAGGCCGCCCAAGGCCCACACGCCCAGGCCGGTGGCCCAGCGTTCCCAACCGCGCATCGCCATCAAGGCGCCGAGCGACAGCAGCAACAAGCCCCCCGCGCCGTATACGCCCACCACCGGCAAATAGCCCACCAGCGGGGTCATCGGCACTTGCGAGTTGCCGACGTTGGCCCACGGAAAACCGGTAAACAGCCAGCCGCGCAGCCATTCAGTCAGCGTAAACAGTGCCGGCAAGCCCAGCGTCATGCGCCAGACGCGATGGCCAATCCAGCGCCGCGCCGCCCAGGTGGCCAGCGCGGGGAACAGCGCCATATACATCGACAGCAAAAACACACAGCCTGCCGCCATCAACGCAGGCATGCCGCCAAACGTGTGCAGGCTGATGTAAATCCAGTAGATATTGGCGCAGAAAAAACCGAGGCCCCATGCATAACCCAAGGCCAATGCGCGTTTGGCGCTGCCCGCCTGGCCGATGCTCCAGCTCAGCGCGGCCAGCGCCAGCCACATCAAGGGAAACGCATTAATCGGCGCAAACGACAGCACGGACAAGGCACCCACGGCGGCCAGCGCGGCGGGCAATACAAACGGGCGGAGGGAGAGGCGCATAAAGATCTTGTGAAGGCGGCCCCCGCAGCAGGGCGGGGGCATCAAGCCATCGGGGCGGTCAGTCGTCGCCCACGGTGGGAGTAAATTGCGGGATTTTTTCGATCAGCACGCTGTGCACGCGACGGCTATCGGCGCGCACGATCTGAAAGCGATAGCCATCAAAGGCAATGGCTTCGCCACGCTTGGGCACGTGGCCAAACTTGTTGGTGACCAGGCCGGCGACGGTATCGAATTCTTCGTCATTAAAGCTGGCGCCGATGGCTTCGTTCAGGTCGCCAATCTCGGTGCCGCCTTTGACGCGCCAATGGCCACGCCGATCCAGCACCACGTTGTCTTCCGATTCGTCGTAGTCGTATTCGTCTTCGATATCGCCGACGATCTGTTCCATCACGTCTTCGATGGTGACCAGCCCGGCCACGCCGCCGTATTCATCCACCACAATCGCCATATGGTTGCGATTGTTGCGGAAGTCCTTCAGCAAGACGTTCAGGCGTTTGGATTCGGGGATAAACACGGCCGGGCGCAGCATGTCGCGCACATCAAATTCTTCTTCCAGCGCGTAATACCGCAGCAAATCCTTGGCCAGCAAGATGCCCAGCACATCGTCTTTGCTGCCATCAATGACCGGAAAGCGCGAGTGCGCGGCTTCGATAACAAAGGGTACGAATTCGTCGGGCGGGGTGGAAATGTCGATCACGTCCATCTGGCTGCGCGGCACCATGACGTCGCGCACTTGCATGTCACCGACGTTGAGCACGCCTTCGATCATGGCCAGTGCATCGGCATCCAGCAGATGGCGCTCAAAAGCAGAGTGGAGAATATCGACCAGCTCGCCGCGGTTTTCCGGCTCGCGTAACAGAAAGTGGGTCAGGCGCTCCAGCCAGGAGGCCTTCGGGGCAGGGGACGGCTGCGCGTCGTCGTCCATAGGGCTTACAGCTCCGGATCAGTCAGATACGGGTCATCATAACCCAAAGAAATGACGATTTGCGTCTCCAGGGCTTCCATCTCTTCGGCTTCCTGGTCTTCCAGATGGTCATAACCTTGCAGATGCAACATGCCATGCACGACCAGATGACAGTAGTGCGCAAGCAGCGGTTTGCCTTGCTCGGCGGCCTCTTGGGCGACCACGGGCGCGCACAAAACCAGATCGCCCATCAACGGCAAGCCGGCAATCTCGGGCATGTCGCCGTCTTCGTCAAAGGTAAACGTCAGCACGTTGGTGGCGTAATCCTTACCGCGATATTCGCGATTAAGCGCGTGGCCTTCTTCGGCATCCACAATGCGCACGGTGACTTCGGCTTGCTTGACGCTGGGCCGCAATGCGGCTTCGGCCCAGGTTTTGATCTGCGCTTTGCCCGGCGCGTCAGTGGCCGTGGTGGCCAACTGCAGCGCCAGTTTCAGTTTCTTGCTCATTTCGGGTGATCGTCTTGATGGGTGGCTTGTTCGGCGCGGCGCTGGGCTTCGCGTTCGGCTTTGCGTTGGGCCGCTTCGGCGTCGCGCTGCTTGCCGGCGCGGTCATACGCGTCGACGATTTTCTGCACCAGCGGATGGCGCACCACGTCTTCGCTATTAAAGTAATGCAGCGCAATGCCACGCACGTCTTGCAGTACTTCTTGCGCATCGACCAGGCCGGATTTCTGGTTCTTGGGCAAATCCACCTGCGTCGGGTCGCCGGTGATGACGGCCTTGGAGCCAAAGCCGATCCGCGTCAGAAACATCTTCATCTGTTCCGGCGAGCTGTTCTGGGCTTCATCCAGAATCACAAAGCTGTGGTTCAGCGTACGGCCGCGCATAAACGCCAGCGGGGCGATTTCGATTACGCCGCGCTCAAACATCTTGGTGACCTTGTCAAAGCCCATCAGGTCATACAGCGCGTCGTACAGCGGGCGCAGATACGGGTCGACTTTCTGGATCAGATCGCCCGGCAGAAAGCCCAGCTTTTCGCCGGCTTCAACCGCCGGGCGCACCAGCACCAGGCGTTTGACCAGATCACGCTCCAGCGCATCCACCGCACTGGCCACGGCCAGATAGGTTTTGCCGGTACCGGCCGGGCCGATACCAAAGGTGATGTCGTGTTCCTGGATAGCCTTGATATACAGCGTCTGCCGCGGCGTACGGCCGCGCAGATCATTGCGCCGGGTACGCAGGATCGGCGTGCCTTCTTCTACGCCGCCTTCAGTCGACGGATTGGTCAGCTCGATAATGCCCAGTTGCACATCATCGAGGCCAAGTTCCTTGTCGGCTTCGTTGTAGAAGTGTTCCAGCGCGGTGACGGCCAGCTCCACTTTTTTGCCGGGGCCGCTGACTTTAAAGTGTTCCTGGCGGCGCGCGATGGTCACATCAAGCGCGTTTTCGATCTGCTTGATGTTCTCATCGAGCACGCCACACAGGTTGGACAGCCGGCGATTGTCTACCGGCGTAAACGAGACGGTTTGGGTATTCAAGAGGCGCTGGTTTCCGTAATCAAGACTTGCGTATTAATAAGGCGGATCAGTGACGACGTTGCGCGCGGCCGGGACGCTTGGTCGGCTCGGGCAGGCCGTCGTCATCGCCGTGCTGCTGCCAGTATTCGCGGATGGCCGGAATCACTTCGGGCAGCGCCTGGGCGATGTTGTGCTCAAACTGGGCCAGATCTTCGCCTTCGGCTTCAGCGGCATCGCGCGCTTCTTCATCGGCGCAATCCAGGATCGGCGCGATCAGGTTGCTGTTGTCTTCGTCGTCCAGCAGCGGCTGCCAGCCTTCGGCGTTGAGCGAGGTGCCGAGCATAAAGCCGTAGCACCATTGCTGCACGATATCGAGCTGACGTTCCTGGTCCACGTACACCATCGGGGTAAAGCTGGGCGGGTCTTGATTAAGCTCGTCCACCAACTGGTTGTACAGACGCAGGATCAGGCCTTCGATCTTTTCGCGCTGATGCGCGCTTTTCCATTTTGGCTGCTCACCGTGTTCGCCCCAGACCAGGCCAAACCAGCGCTCGGGCGGTAGTTCGGTAGGGCCGACCAGTTGCGCGGTCAGAAAGCCGTGCAGCATCGACAGATCCATCGACTGGATCGGCGCCAGGTCTGACTCCAGAAAAGTCGACAGTTCGTCCAGATCGGCTTCAGTCATTTGTGCGAGTAATTCGCTGTCTCTTGGCGAGGGCATGGCAATTCCTTGGTAATGAGGGGTTACAGCCCAAACAGACTGCGATGAAGTTTGACCACCACCTTGTGGATCGCCACTGGCTGATCAACCTGGCCGGTGGCGCGGTGGATGTCGCTCGGGAAAAACACACCAAACGAACCGGGGTAAAAATCGATCTGCGTTTCACGCGCCGGGGCGGCATAAAACGCCACGTCGTACTTCTCGCTCAGATCCTCTTCGATCTGCGTGCTCGCGTCTTTCTGCGCAACGCCATAACGCTCGGCCCCAGCCAGCAACCACTGGATGTCCACATGCCGGGTATGCGCTTCGGCCCGCTGCTTGTGCAGCGGCTCGGTGGTGGCGGTCTGGATCAGAAAGAACATGCGCGGATCATCGCCCAGCGCATAACGCCCTGCGGGCAAGGCCAGCAGATCGCGCTCGCGCAGCATCGACAAGGCGGTATTCACCGGCGCCGGAAAGGCCGCCTGCGTGTTTGACCAGTGATCGATTGTGCTGAGGATCATGAGCGTTATCAGATGGCGACGGTTTCGCGTGTGACAATCTCTCCGCGCAAACTATGCGGCAGGGCGTCGGTAACGCGCACATTAACAAAGGTATTGATCAGGCGCGGCGAACCGTCAAAGTTGACGATGCGGTTGTTGTCGGTGCGGCCAGCCAGCTGATTGCTGTCTTTCTTTGATACGCCTTCCACCAGCACACGTTGCACGGTGTTCAGCATATTGCGGTTCACATCGTCGGCCAGTTGCTGGATGCGCGCTTGCAGGCGCATCAGGCGTTTGGACTTGACGTCATCCGGCACATCATCGGCCAGGTCTGCCGCAGGGGTACCGGGGCGACGGCTGTAGATAAAGCTGAAGCTGGCATCAAACCCGACATCGTCGATCAGCTTCATGGTGCGTTCGAAGTCGTCTTCGGTTTCGCCGGGAAAGCCGACGATAAAGTCCGAGCTCAGGCAGATATCCGGACGCGCTTCTTTCAGTTTGCGCACCAGCGATTTGTATTCCAGCGTGGTATAGCCGCGCTTCATGTTCACCAGCACGCGATCCGAACCCGCTTGCACCGGTAGATGCAGATGGCTGACCAGCTTGGGCAGCTTGCGATAGCACTCGACAATGCGCGCCGTCATTTCACGCGGGTGGCTGGTGGTGTAGCGAATGCGTTCAATGCCCGGCACTTCGTGCACATATTCCAGCAACGTGGCGAAATCGGCGATTTCCGGCTCTTCGCCTTCTTCCGCGCCATCGAGGATCTTGCCGCGATAGGCGTTGACGTTCTGGCCCAGCAGCGTCACTTCTTTAACGCCTTGCTGCGCCAGGCCAGCCACTTCGGCCAGCACGTCTTCAAACGGACGGCTCACTTCCTGGCCGCGCGTGTACGGCACGATGCAGAACGAGCAAAACTTGGAACAGCCTTCCATGATCGACACAAACGCGGTCGCGCCTTCAACCCGGGCGGGCGGCAGATGGTCGAATTTTTCGATTTCGGGGAAAGAAATATCCACCTGGCTGCGGCCACTGGCGCGACGCTCTTCAATCAGCGCGGGCAAGCGATGCAACGTTTGCGGGCCAAACACCACGTCGACATAAGGCGCGCGCTTGACGATCTCGGCGCCTTCCTGGCTGGCCACGCAGCCGCCCACGCCGATCACCAGGCCAGGGTTCTGCGCCTTCAGATGCTTGATGCGGCCCAGATCGCTGAATACCTTTTCCTGCGCTTTTTCGCGCACCGAACAGGTGTTGAAGAGGATGACGTCCGCTTCTTCCACGTTGTCGGTCTTGGTCATGCCTTCGGTGGCGCCAAGCAGATCGGCCATTTTGTCCGAGTCGTACTCGTTCATCTGGCAACCGAAGGTCTTGATAAATACTTTTTTGCTCATGCTGATCAGTTCTGTTGATTCTTGAGTTGCTGCTTGATCAGCGCGAGCTCGTCGTCGCTGAGCAACCAGATTTTCCATACGTTGCCGTTGGCTTCGGTGGTGTACCAGATATTGCTGTTGTCCGGCACTTGCTGCGGGGCCAGCAGCAGGTTGTTGGTGCCATATACGCGGATGGCGGCGGCCACGGGCTGCGCGCTGCCGTCGATGGAAACGGCGTTCAGTTGGTAATGGTCGAGCACGCCAAGCTTGCCGTTGGCGGGCAACACACGTGCGGCAAAACTGAAGCTCGACAGCAGCAGGGTAGACAACAACAGCAGTAAAGCGAGGGGCTTGCGCATACCGTTATCCCGTTGAAAAACAGGTGATTTTATCACAATAAGCCAGCTTGCCTTTTCGCGCGTCGGCCCGGCCAGGCTACGCGTCAGAAATTTGCTGTGTCTGCCTAAGTGGGGGCGGTCGCGGCCAAAGCAACCGCTGGCGCTTAAACCAGGGCGCGGCCGGTCAGTTTTTGCAGCACGCCCAAAGGCGCGCGGCTGGGCTCAACCATGGCGTTGACCGGCAAAAACCAGGTCTGTTCCATCATGAACTGACCCGACATCACCGCATGCGAGGCGTGGTCCGAGAAGCAGATCCAGCCACAGCCGGGCGGAAACGGCATGGTTTCTTGCGGGCTGCTGCGCTGATATTCCATATCGGCTTTCATCGCGTCATGCAGATTGAGCATGATGTGATCGTAGGCGCTGCGCGGGCGCTTGGTAATCTTGAGCGCCGCCAGCACGGCCGCTGAGCCCGGCCACTGACGCGGCACGCGCGGCAATAATTTGCGCGCCATATCTTCAAACGGCTCGCCCACGCGCCAGACCCGCGGCGCACCATGCGGATTGATATTGGTGAACACACGCAGAATGCGTTCGCCATAGTTGGGCCGCGACGGAAACGCATCGACATGCAAACGGCTGTCATCCTTGCGCCACGAGGTTTGCCGGTTTTCGACCTGATGCAAACGCAAGCTGGTGGGGGCCGCACGTAACTGGCCCAGGTACTCGGGGAACAGACGCGAGACCAGATCGTTGGCCGCGTGTTGATAACGTTCGACCAGCCCGCGCACGGCAGACTCATCGGCGGGATTGAGCACGCCATGCAATTTGCCGCCAGCCGGATCCAGGCTGATGTTCTTGCGCTTGGGGTCGGCAATGGCGGGATCAAGCAAACGCAGCTCATCAGGCTGCAAGCTAAAGCCCAGCTTCGGAAAATACAAAACCTGACCCGATTCCGCCGCCGCCACTAATTGATCGCGGGCGGGCGCAAAGGAGGAACCGTAGTCGGTCACGGTAATAATCTGGCTGGGCATGGTTGCGTCGTAAGAAAAATCCTAATACCGGATTCTAGCCCCAGCCACGTGGCGCTGTAAGCCTCTGCCCATGTGCGTTTTGCCAAACCGGCTTGCGAATGGCACGCAGACCTACACGCGCTTGATCACTGCGCTGGCAACGCGCGGCGGCCGGCGCCAGCACAATTGGGGCATCCATTTCCGGGATGCAACATCATGGCCACCCATATCGACCACCTGCATACGCCCGCGCACCAACGCGCTGGTCGCGCCAACGCGCTCGACCCCCGCGCCACCGCCCAACCCAAAGCCCGGCTTGAAGCCGACTATGCCAGCGCCACCGCCAAAGTGGTGCCGCATGCCTGGAACGCCATCGGCGCCATCCTCACGGTTGCCTTGCTGGCGGCATTCGCAGCGATGTTTGCCGGTGAATGGCGCTTGAGCGTGGCGCACAGCCTGGTGGGGGTGCTGGCCTTTGCCGCGGTGGTACTGCAAATTCGCCATCTACGCCGCGATCGCGTACTGACGCAACGCAGAGAGAGCACCCGCGCCATGACCGGCGTGCTGGACATCATGGATGGCAGCCGCCCCGCCCCGCGTGGCCATAGCCGGATGACGGGTGACTGAACGCCGCCCCGGATTTGCGTAAACCCCACAGTTTTTACGCATTTGCAGGCTTTGTTTGTAGGCCCGAGCAGCACAGATGCCAACGAACTTGAAATGCGCCAGTGTGGTCGCTACGGTGCCCGCTGGCCTTTCACTTCATGAGCAATCTGATGCGCGCTGTTCTCAAAAACAAATTCATACAAGCAGTCACCGCCTTGCTGCTGTCTGCGCTGCTGGCACCGCATGCCGTGGCAGGTCCGGCCACCACTACGCTGGCCGGTTGCCTGGCGGATAGCACCAACGGCAAAGACCGCAAGCTGATGGCCCGCTGGATTTTCATCAGTATGGCGGCGCATCCCGAAATGGCCGCGCTCTCGACCGTCACTCCCCAAATCCGCGAAGACGCATCGCGCCAGACTGCTGCGTTAATGACGCGCTTACTCAGCAAGGATTGTCCGAACCAGGTGCGCGCAGCGGTTGCACAAGACGGCCAGGGCGCCGTCACTGAGGCGTTTTCATCGATGGGGCGCGTGGCCATGACGGAGCTGATGAGTAACCCGGCGGTGATGATGGAAGTCAGGGAGTTTGCCAATTACGTGGATATGCAAGAACTGTCGAAAGTCATGACGCTGCAATAAGCCGCCAAACAAAAAACCCCCGCAAGCATCGCTTGACGGGGGTTTCTGTACTTTGTTGCTGACGCAACAAAGATTATCTGGTGGCTATGACGGGACTCGAACCTGTGACCCCAGCATTATGAGTGCTGTGCTCTAACCGACTGAGCTACATAGCCATAAGAGTCGGCGATTCTGGCGTGAGACGACCGGGTTGTCAAGCCTTCGGCGTGGATTATTTACAGTTTCCACGAATCATCGCCGTCCTCAAAGCCATGCAGCAGCGTGTCCAGATTCAGCCCGCGCGAGAACGCAATGGCTTTGAACAGTTCGCCCATTTCGGCCGGACTGGTCAGTTTGTGCACGCTGGCGGCAGCGCTGACATATTGGCGGGTGTTGTCGATGCCCAGTGCTTCCAGTTTTTGCGTCAAGCCGGTGTTGAGCAGGTATTGCGCTTGCGGAATATAGCCCTCCAGTTGCAGGCCGCTGGCTTCGGCATGGCTATAAACGGCGGAGAAATCCACGTGACAGGTGATGTCGCACAGGCCGGGCAAATAAAACGGGTCGATCAGGCTGTGATGGCGATAGTGCGCCATCAAGGTGCCCTGATTGCGTTGCGGATGGTAGTACTCGCGCGCGGCAAAGCCGTAATCGATCAGCAGCAAAGCGCCCTGGCGCAGACTTTGCGCCACGCTGCGGACAAAAGCGTGCATCTGTGGCTGGATTTCGGTCAGGTAATCGCACGGCAGATCCAGCGCGCTGGCCAGGTCGAACAGCTGGCCGGATTGCAAGGGCTGATCTTCATAGGCCAGGCCTTGCTCGCGCCAGACCACGCCGCGTTCAAACAGCTGGCCGCTCTCGTCGCGATAAACCAGGGCGCAGGGCATGGCGTCGAGGACTTCGTTGCCGACGATAAAGCCGTCAAAATGCTCGGGCAGCGCATCCAGCCAGCGCACCCGGTCGAGCAGATGCGGCACGCGCGTTTGCAAGGTGGTGAGCTGACGTTGTTTAAGATCGGGTGACAGATCGACGATGTCGTAGCTGGTGGGCAGGCAGTCCAGCCGTTCCAGTTCGGTCAGGATTTCCGCGGCCAGCACGCCGGTGCCTGCGCCAAACTCCATCACGCGGCCCTGAGCGATATGGCGCAAGGCATGCGCGGCAGTGCCGGCCACGCAGGCGCCAAACAGCGGGGACATCTCGGGCGCGGTGGTAAAGTCACCGGCATCGCCGAACTTGGTGGCGCCGCCCGCGTAGTAGCCCAGACCGGGCGCGTACAATGCCTGCTGCATATAGTCGGTGAACGAAATCCAGCCATTGCTGGCGTCAAGACGTTGCCGGATGCGGTCGACCAGCGTGTGGCTGATCAACAAAGCGTCGGCGGAAGGCGTGGGCAGTTGCGGGGCGGTCATGTCGGCGGGAAAATCCGCAAAAAACGAAGGGAAGGCTCGATTCTAAATGACGCAGGCGCAGATGTATGGTTCTGGCGACGCGCCGCAGCCCGCGCGCGTGGTTCTGATTACGGGCGGCGCCCGTCGTGTTGGCGCGGGTGTGGCGCGTTTTCTGCATGCGCGCGGTTGGCGCGTTGCTTTGCATTACCGCAGTTCAGGCGCCGATGCCTTGGCGCTGGTCGCACAACTGAATGCCATACGGCCCGATTCGGCCTGCGCTTTGCAGCAGGATTTGCTGGCGATTCCGGCATTGCCACAGTTGGTGGATGCGGTAATCCAGCAATTCGGGCGGCTCGATGCACTGGTCAACAACGCCTCCTCGTTCTTTCCCACCCCCTTGGGCGAGTTTACCGAGGCCGCGTGGGACGATTTGCTCGGCTCCAATCTCAAGGCGCCCTTGTTCCTTGCCCAGGCCGCAGCGCCCGCCTTGCGTGCCAGCCACGGCGCCATCATCAGCATCGTCGACATCCACGTGGAACGGCCGTATCCCTTACATACGTTCTATACGGTGGCCAAAGCCGGCCTGGTGGCGATGACGCGGTCGTTGGCGCGCGAGCTGGCCCCGGCGATACGGGTCAATGCCGTCGCCCCCGGCACCAATCTGTGGCCAGAAGGCGATGGCGGCGTGTTTGATGCGGCGGAACGTCAGCGCATCGAAGCCAGCATTCCACTGGCGCGCACCGGCAATCCGGAAGATCTGGCACAGGCTATCCATTATTTGCTCGAAGCCAGTTACGTGACCGGCGTCATTCTGCCGGTGGATGGCGGCCGTAGCGTGGTGCTCTAAGGTTAAGAACTAACGCCGCCTGCGCGGTGTCCAGTTCTGGGGTTAGACCTGAGCAACACTCAACCGGAGCAAGTCATGCAAACGATCAAGGTTTTGAGCGGGATAGCGGCATTGGGCCTGGCCAGTATCAGCCTGGCGGCGACGCTGGATGTGCCCATACGCGCGGCCACAGAAGACGGCGCGGGTGCCAATCTGGGCACCGTGCATATCGAGGAAACGCGCTACGGCCTGGTGTTTACGCCGCATCTGACCGGCTTGCCACCGGGCATACACGGGTTTCATGTGCATGAGAAAGGCAGTTGCGATCCCAGCGTCAAAGACGGCAAGGTCACGCCCGCAGGCCAGGCCGGTGGCCACTTTGATCCGGACAAGACCGGCAAGCATCTAGGGCCGTATGGCGATGGCCATCTGGGCGACCTGCCCGCCTTGTATGTGGGCGCCGATGGCATGGCGATGTACCCGGTGCTGGCTCCGCGCCTGACGCGCATAGACCAGATCAAGGGGCACGCCCTGATGGTGCATGCCGGGGGTGATAACCACTCGGACGAACCGATGCCACTGGGCGGCGGCGGTGCGCGCTACGCCTGCGGCGTGATCTGACCAGGCCTTGCGGTGTGATCCCGCTGGGGTGACGGCAGCGCACGCAGTCGCGTCGGGGCGCCGAATCAGCTAAAATCCACGCCAATTCAACTATCTACAACGGGGCGCCTGGCGCCCCGTGAGCTTTTGCCATGAACGCAATCCATACCCCCGCCGAGGCCGATGTCGCCAGCCAGACGGACAAAAAGCAGCAGTACAACCTGAACAAGCTCAACAAGAGCCTGCGCCACGCCGTGGGCGATGCGATCAATGATTTCAACATGATCGAGCAGGGCGATCGCATCATGGTCTGTTTGTCGGGCGGCAAAGACAGCTACACCATGCTGGACATCCTGCTTAATCTGCAGCGCTCGGCCCCGATTGATTTCTCCATCATTGCGGTCAACCTGGACCAGAAGCAGCCGGGTTTTCCGCAGCACGTGCTGCCGGAATACCTGAGCGCGCTGGGCGTGGAATATCGAATTATCGAAGAAGACACCTATTCCATCGTCAAGCGTCTGGTGCCCGAGGGCAAAACCACCTGTAGTCTGTGCTCGCGGCTGCGGCGCGGCATTCTGTACCGCGTGGCCGATGAAGTGGGCGCCACCAAAATCGCGCTGGGCCACCATCGCGAAGACATTCTCGAAACGCTGTTTCTGAATATGTTTTACGGCGGCAAGCTTAAAAGCATGCCGCCCAAGCTGGTCAGCGATGACGGCCGCCATGTGGTGATCCGCCCGCTGGCCTATTGCCGCGAAAAAGACATCGTCAAATATTCGGAAGCGCGCGGCTTTCCCATCATTCCGTGCAATTTGTGCGGCAGCCAACCCAATCTGCAGCGCCAGGTGGTGGGCGACATGATCCGCGACTGGGACAAGCGTTTTCCCGGCCGCGTTGAATCGATGATGCGCGCGCTGCAAAACGTGGTGCCGTCGCATCTGGCTGATATCAAGCTGCATGACTTTGCCGGCATCAAAGCCGACGGCGTGCCGCGTGACGATGGCGACAAGGCATTCGATAAAGAAAGCTTTAACGATCCGTCCCGCATTTCGATCCTGGCCAGCCGCCCGGCTGACGACGGCGGTTGCGGAGACCAAGGCTGATGCTGTTTCGCTCAAAACGTAATGGCGCGGCTGCGGCCGAAGTGCAGGTGGATGTGTCGGATAACTTTGGCATCCGCAAACTGCACTTTGGTGGCGATGACACGCAAAGCGCCATGAAAGTGGCAGACCCGCTGGAACTGGTGCTGGCCTACACGCGCTGTGCCTTTGGCTTTTTGCTGCTGGCCGAGGCACCGCGCGATGCTTTGTTGATTGGCCTGGGCGGCGGTTCGATTGCCAAGTGGATTCACGCCCACATGCCGCAGACGCGTCTGACTGTGGTCGAGCTGCACGCACAGGTGGTGGCGGTGGCGCATTCGATGTTCTTTTTGCCGCCCGACGACGAACGCCTCGACGTGCAGGTTGGCGATGGCTCGGCCTGGGTGTATCAGATGGCAGACGCCAGCAGCGATCTGATCATCATGGATGCCTATTCGGCCGGCGGCATTGCAGAACCGCTGGCCACCGTCGATTTCTTTAGCGCCTGTCGCGACAAGCTGCGCGCCGATGGTGTGCTGGCCGTCAATCTGTGGGGCTCGGACAAGCGCTTTGGCCAGTATCGCGACCGGCTGGCGCAGGCATTTGATAGCCGCGTCTTGCTGCTGCCAGCGCGGCAGAAGGGCAACATCATGGCCTTTTGCTTCAAGCGCGGCTTCAATAATCCGAGCTGGGCGGCGTTGTCAGAGCGCGCCATCAAGCTGGAAGCGCAATACGGGCTGGAATTCAGCGAGTTCGTATCCGACCTGGCCCGGCTGAATACCCACAACGATCGCAAGCTTTTTATCTAGCAACGCGAGCGCGCAGGCCGCTGCAGCAGGCGGTTTGCTGGCTGCAGCGCACTTTGGGCATGGCTTACGGCATGGATTTGTGATTACGCCAGTCTGTCGGCGCCACCGCCTGCGCAGGACTATGCATTGCGTGGTTTCCAATGACGCCCGGATGTGAAAAAATCCGGGGTAATCAAAGCTTAACAAGGTAATACCAAATGCTCGACCGAGACGGTTATCGTCCGAACGTCGGCATCATCATCCTCAACCACAGGAATCAGGTTTTCTGGGGAAAACGCGTACGCGAGCATTCATGGCAGTTTCCGCAAGGCGGTATCAAGCAGGGTGAATCACCGGAACAGGCCATGTTCCGCGAGCTGATGGAAGAAGTCGGCCTGTCGTCTCAGCAAGTCGAGATCGTCGGCCGGACGCGCGAGTGGTTGAAATATGATGTGCCGACCAACTGGGTACGCCGCGAATGGCGCGGCACTTATAAGGGACAAAAGCAGATCTGGTTTTTACTGCGTTTGAGAGGGCGTGATTCCGACGTCTGTTTGCGCCGGACCAATCACCCCGAATTCGACGCATGGCGCTGGAATGATTACTGGGCGCCACTCGATGCCGTCATCGAGTTCAAGCGTGGGGTGTATGAAGCCGCGTTGTCCGAGTTGTCGCGGTTTCTGGACAGCGTGCCCACGCGGCGCTGGGGTTCCTGATCTTTAGTTGTTTTTGATTCGGTAAGATGCAACGGCCGGCGCGTATGCTCCGGCCGTTGTTTTATCCAGGCTTGCTCTTTAACCCGCTGCAAGGACCCCGCCCGGCGATGACAGACCGCGCAACATCCGAAATGCACTGGCGCTCGCTGGCGCTGCTCAATCTGTTTCGCGCGCTCAGCGTGCTGGGGCTGTTTTTGGGCCTCAGCCTGATTTTTCCGCGCGTGCTGGCCGATTCGGGCGGGCGTGAGCCGTTCTTCTGGGCGTGTGGGATCGATGTACTGCTGGCGCTGGGCTTCAGCTTCAGCATTCGCCATCGTCGCCCGGCCTTCGAAATCCAGCTTAGCGCCCAGGTGGCGACGGACATCATTTTTCTGGTGTTCGTCATGCATCTGTTTGGCGGTGTGCGCAGCGGCATCGGCATTTTGCTGCTGCCGTATCTGGCGGCGGCCGGGCTGATCTCGCGCGGCCGCATGACCTTGTTTCATGCTGCCATGGCCAGTCTGGCCTTGCTGGCCGAGCAACTGGTGCGTGTGGCCTATGAAGGCGTCAGCCCCGACGACAACCTGACGCCCGCATTGCTGTGCATGGCCTGCTTTGCCGTGGCGTGGCTGGGTTATCGTTTGTCGCACTACGCCGAGGCCAGCGAAGCGCTGGCGGCACAACGCGGTGTTGATCTGGCCAACCTGGCGCAGGTGAATCAACGCATCTTGCAAGATGTGTCCGATGGCGTGGTGGTGGTCGATGCCGCCGGGCATGTGCGCCAGTTCAATCATCGCGCCACCGAGCTGCTGGGCCTGCCGCTCAATATCAACCAGCCCCTGGTGCAGGCGGTGCCATCGCTGGATGTAATCTGGCGCGACTGGCAGCTGGACCGCACGCAAGCGCCGGCCTTGCTGGCGGGCCATGCGCACAAGACGCTGCGCCCGCGCATGGTGCCGATGTCCGAGCACACGACCGAAGCCGATGTGCTGATCTATCTTGAGGACATGGACCGTTTGCGCCGCGAGTCGCAGCAACTCAAGCTGGCCGCACTGGGACGGCTGACGGCCAACCTGGCGCATGAAATCCGCAATCCACTCAGCGCGATTGCCCACGCCGCGCAACTGTTGGGCGAAGAAGCCACCGAAGACCCCCTGATGCAACGGTTAACGCGCATCATCGACGACAATACCCACCGACTGGAACGCATGGTGCGCGATGTGCTGGAACTGAACCGGCGTGACCGCGTGGTGCGCCAGGATATTGAACTGGGCGACTGGTTGCACACGTTTCTGGATGAGTTTCGTCAGGTAGAAAACATCGTTCCGCCGCTTTTGCTCACGTGCCCGCCCGACGTGGTGGTACGGTTCGATCCGGGACATTTGCACCAGGTATTGTGGAACCTGGCGCGTAATGGCTGGCGCTATTGCAGCAAAGCCGAAGGCGCGCTGCTGTTCAAGGTGTTGGCGCATCGCGGCCATTGGCGGCTGGATGTGATCAACGACGGCCCGCCGGTGCCGGCGGATGCGCAAACGCAGTTATTTGAGCCGTTTTTTACCACCGACACCAAAGGCACTGGCCTGGGCTTGTATATCGCCCGCGAAATCTGCGCTGCCAACGCGGCGCATCTGGAATATCTGGCCCCTGCCCAGGGAGGTGCCAGCTTTTGCATTACGTTCGGGATCAGTGATGAGCAGAAAAACGAGAATAGATAAACGCGTGCTGGTCGTCGATGACGAGGCAGACCTGGCCGAACTGTTGGAACTGACTTTATTAAAGATGGGCCTGTCGGTGGATAAAGCCGGCAGCGTGGCCGAAGCCCGCGCCTTGCTGGGCCGGCATCGCTACGATTTTTGCCTGACCGATATGCGCATGGGCGACGGTGAGGGCCTCGAAATTATCGAGCACATCCAGGCACGCAAGCTGGACGTACCCATTGCCGTCATCACCGCCTATGGCAGCATGCAGAACGCCGTGGCCGCGCTCAAGGCGGGCGCGTTTGATTACCTGGCCAAGCCGGTATCGCTGGAGCAATTGCGCACACTGATCAAATCGGCGCTACGGCTGGATGACGACGAAGAACACCATGCGCCGGGCACGGCGGGCGAAGTCAGCAACCGCATGTTGTTGGGCGAATCGCCCGCGATGAAACAGGTGCTGGAGCTGATCGACAAGCTGTCGCGCAGCCAGGCGCCGGTTTATGTCAGTGGGGAATCCGGTTCCGGCAAAGAACGCGCGGCACGCATGATCCACGCGCGCTCCAGCCGCGCCGACAAGCCCTTTGTGGCGGTCAACTGCGGCGCTATTCCCGAACATTTGATGGAAAGCGAATTCTTTGGCTATCGCAAAGGCGCGTTTACCGGCGCCGATGCCGATCGCGAAGGCTTCTTTCAGGCGGCCCACGGCGGCACCTTGTTTCTGGATGAAGTGGCTGATTTGCCATTGCTGATGCAGGTCAAACTGCTGCGCGCCATTCAGGAACGCAAAGTACGTAAAGTGGGTGCCACGCAAGAAGAAGCGGTCGATGTACGCATCATCTCGGCCACGCATCAAAACCTGGCGCGTTGCGTTGAGAACGCCCGGTTTCGCCAGGATTTGTATTACCGCCTGAATGTGATCGAACTGCATATGCCGCCGCTGCGCGAAATGGGCGCCGATGTCGAGGCGATCGCGCAGCATGTGCTGGTGCGGCTGTCGCAGCAAAACGGCATGCCGACCACGCCGGTGCTGGGGCCGGAGGCGCTGGCAGCGCTGCGGCACTATGCGTTTCCGGGCAATGTGCGCGAACTGGAAAACATGCTGGAACGGGCGCTGGCGCTGTGCGATGGCCAGGTGATCAGCGCCGACGACCTGCAAATCAGCCCGGCTAGCGAAGCGGGGCGCGAGGAAGGCGGGCCGGATAGCGGCGATTCGCTGCAGGATTATCTGGATCGGGTTGAACGCGCGGCCATTCTGGAAGGACTGGAAAAAACCGGTGGCAACCGCACCCAGGCGGCAAAGCTGCTGGGCGTGACATTCCGCTCGTTGCGCTACCGCATGGAACGGTTGGGTATCTAACACCCATAGGGTGGGTCAAGACCCACCAGCCAAAGCCATCTGCTCAGGACTCAGCCGCTGGTTCAACGCAGGGGGAGGGGCCCCACGCTTCATCCGCATTCAGCCGCGCTGGATGAGGCGGCGGGCCAAGCCGTGGCCGCATCCCCGCAGATTTACATCTCCATCTCAATCTCACCCCCGCCCAGCCGCCACACGCGGCCGCCGACGGCGATACGCCGTTGCGCATCCACATCCAGATGCAGCACCGACAACGGCGACACGCGCCGATGAATCGTATGGCCTTGCTCGATGCGGAAGTTGAACGGCGGCACATTGCCATTTGCGATAAACCAGTGACCAATTGCCGCAGCCGCACAGCCCGCGCCAAAGTCTTCCTGCAGATGGAACGGGTCGGCGGTAAACGCGCGCAACGTCAGCACCTCGCCATCATTGCTCCACAAGGCCACTTGCAGCAGATGATGCGGATGCCCCAGCGCCGTCATCAGCAAATCCAGCCGTGGCGCCACTTGCAATACATGTTGGCGCGCGCGTAGCGGCACCACCAACTGCGTGAAATCACTATCTATCCATAGCAGCGGGCCGCCCAGGTCGGCCGGGTTCAGGCCCAGCGCAGCGGCAAAGGCCAGCGGATCTATCTGCACCGTGCGGGCATGCGCGGCGGGCGCATGCACCCACCACAAATCGTCGCGCCGATAACCAATGGTGGGCGCGCCGATCGAGGTGGCCGCCGCAATGCTCGAAGCACCCAATGCGCCCATGGCGGAATAGGGCAGCGGCATTTGCGGCGTCCATGCCGACCATGCTTGCGTGCGGGTTTCCAGGAACACGGTTTCGGGCGCACTGAACTGGTACGCCAGGCGTTGGCTGACCGCCGCATCAGGCAAGCGCGGCACTTCGCACACGACGATGGGGCAACCGCCCATACGACGTTCGCCAAAGACATTCAATAGGTGAAAAGGAATTTTTACCATTTTTCAATTGCCATTTACGCCAATACGGCGGCGAATGGAGGTTGTTATTTGTTACAATGCTCGGGTTTGTCCCGCCTGCCCGATTAACGTCACACGATAGCGAACGCCATGTCTTCTGTACTAGAACCCATAGCCGTGAATAAAGACCAGCCCCTGGCACGAGACCTCGATACCCTGGCAGAAGTCTTAGCCAGCACCATCCGCGAACAAACCGGTAATGCCGCAGCGGACCAGATCGGGGCAATTCGTGACCTGGCCATCCGCTACGTCGAAGGGCGCGATCCCGAAGCCAGCGCCACGCTGGCACGTACCTTGTCTTCTCTGGACCTGACCAGCGCCATGGCGTTGGTGCGTGCGTTCAGCTATTTCTCGCATTTATCCAATATTGCAGAAGACTTGCATCACAACCGGCGTCGTCGCGTACACAAGATGCAAGGTTCCACCGCTCAGCGCGGAAGTATAGCCGCTGCCATTGATGCCTTGTTGGCCCGTGACGTTAAACCCGCAGAAATCCTCGCTTTGTTGGGTGAAACACTCATTGCGCCGGTCCTGACCGCGCACCCGACCGAAGTCAAACGCAAAACCATCCTCGAATGCCATCGCGCGATTTCGGATCTGCTGCAAGCGCGCGACCGTTATCCGCTGACCACTGAAGAACTGCGCGCCAACCACGAAGCGCTGGAACGCGTGGTGCTGACGCTGTGGCAAACGCGCGAAATCCGTACCTTCAAACTGACGGTGCAGGATGAAATCGAAAATGGCTCGGCGTATTTCCGTAATACCTTCCTGCACGAAGTGCCGCGCCTGTATCTGGACCTGGAAGATCGCCTGAGCGAACTGACCAACACCAAAGTCGAGCTGCCCAACTTCTATCATGTGGGTTCCTGGATTGGCGGCGACCGCGACGGCAACCCGTTTGTGACCGGTGATGTGCTGCGTTATGCGGTGTCGCGCCAGTCGGGTATCGCGCTCGATTACTACTATCAACAGTGTTCCAAGCTGGAAAGCGAACTGTCGATGTCCACGCGCCTGGTGCAAGTGGATCAATCGTTGCAGGCGCTGGCCGAGCAAGCCAACGAAGATCAGCGCAAATCCGAAGAGCCGTATCGTCTGGCCGTGGGCCATGTGCGCGCGCGGATTTTTGCCACCGCCGTCAAGATCGGCAAGTTCCACCATCAATTGCACGACGTGGCGCGCGCGCCGGAATACGAAAGCGCCGAAGAACTGGCCCACGATCTGGAAGTGATCTCCAATTCGCTGAAATCGCACGGCGCGGCCAAGCTGGCCAACGGCCGTTTGCGTCGTCTGCAACGCGCGCTGTCGGTGTTTGGTTTCTACCTGGCGCCGGTGGATATGCGTCAGCACGCCAATATGCATGAGAAGGCCGTGGCCGAGCTGTTCGAAAAAGCTGGCCTCGAAAACTATATGCGCCTGGACGAGGCGTCACGCCGCGTGGTGCTGCTGCGCGAACTGGCCAGCCCGCGTCCGCTGATCTGCCCGTATCTGGAATATTCGCCGGAAGTGCAGAAAGAACTGGATATCTTTAGCGCGGCCGCAGAACTGCAATCGCGCTATGGCGAATCGGTGCTGCCCAACTACATCATCAGCAACTGCGAATCGGCCTCCGATTTGCTCGAAGTGGCCTTGCTGATGAACGAAGTCGGCCTGATCCAGCTGGCGCCGGCGGTCAAAGCCCGCATCAACATCATTCCGCTGTTTGAAACCATCGGCGACTTGCGCGCTTGCGGCCAGATCATGTCCGAGCTGTTTGCGCTGCCGCAGTGGCGTCAGATCGTGGCGGGCCGCGATATGGTGCAAGAAGTGATGCTGGGCTATTCCGACTCCAACAAGGACGGCGGCTATCTGACCTCCAACTGGGAGCTGTACAAGGCCGAGCTGAATCTGGTCAAAGTGTTTGAAGCGGCCGGCGTCAAAATGCGCCTGTTCCACGGCCGTGGCGGCACGGTCGGTCGTGGTGGTGGCCCGGCGTTCGACGCCATCGTGGCGCAGCCGGTGGGTTCGGTTGCTGGCCAGATCCGCATTACCGAGCAGGGCGAAGTCATTGCCTCCAAGTTTGCCGACCGCGAAGTGGGTCGTCGCAATCTGGAAATCATGATTGCCGCCACGCTGGAAGCCAGCTTCCCGACCGAAGCGCAAGCCACCGTCGACACACCGGAACGCCACAAGCTGGCCGAACGCCTGTCGCTGCGCGCGTATCAGGCCTATCGCGATCTGGTCTACGCCACGCCCGATTTCATCACCTATTTCCGCGAAGCGACGCCGATCAACGAAATCCCGAACCTGAATATCGGTTCGCGTCCGGCTGCACGTAAAAACACCAATTCGATTGCCGATCTGCGCGCGATTCCGTGGGTGTTCAGCTGGTCGCAATGTCGTCTGATGCTGCCGGGCTGGTTTGGCTTTGGCACTGCCATCGCTGAATATCTGGCCGAAACCGGCGAAGCTGGTCTGGCGGTGCTGCGCGAGCAATATAAAGAGTGGCCGTTCTTCCAGGTGACCATTTCGAATATGGAAATGGTGCTGGCCAAATCCGATATCGCGATTGCTGCGCGTTACTCGGAACTGGTGCGCGACCAGGATCTGGCGCGCCGCATCTTTGGCCGCATCAAAGAAGAATGGCAACGTGCGGTGGATGCGGTGATGGCCATTACCGAGCATTCCACGCTGCTGGGCGACAACCCGTTGCTGGCGCGCAGCCTGGATAACCGTCTGCCGTATCTGGACCCGCTGAACCATCTGCAGGTAGAACTGCTCAAGCGCCTGCGTGCGGGCGATGAAAGCGAAGACCTGCAACACGCGGTGCATTTGACCATCAACGGCATCGCCGCCGGCTTGCGCAACTCGGGTTGAGCGACCGCTGATTGCCGATCGGCCCGTGCCGCTGGCACACTACGCCGCCATGAGCCTCCGACTTGTACACATCAAGGCGGGGACGCTTGTGGCGGCGTTGTTATTGGCGGCCACGGCGTCCGCCGCCGTGCCCAGCCACTTTGGCGAGCAAATGGAAGCCGCGCTGACCTGCCGCTCGGAATGGTCGACGGCGTGGTGGCGGGGCTATTTCCGTTCCTACCTCGGCGCACCGCTGCGCACTTGGGGTGATGCCGAGTGGTTCAGCAGCCAGAACGCGCAACTGGGCGGCGTTGCCACCACCGAAGCGTTTGTTAACGTGCCGACTAGCAGCGCCTTGATGGTGGGCGTGCTGATTGCGCAGCCGGTGGACAAGGTCAAACAAACCATCGAGACCACGCTGTCGACCCACTTCGAACCCATCGCCGGGCCGTATCCACGCTATCTGTCGTTCTCGGGCAGCGTGCTGGTCGGCTTGTCCAACAACCAGACCAAGTGGTACTGCGCCCGCTGGAACCTCGGCAACCGGCCGTAGGGTGGGTCAAGACCCACCATTCAAAACCATGTCTCGCCTCGCTGTTCCTGGCATAGCACTTTGGGTGGTGGGTCTTGACCCACCCTATGCGTACGGGCTCGTTCACCCAATACCACGTAACCCAATTCACGACCGCTGCGTATGACAACGTAATACCAGTTGCCACTGCTGCATGTCAGAAACCACCTACCCACGCTGACCCGATCTTTCATGAGACCGCGCGCCCCATGCGCGCAGATAGCCGCGCCTGCCACCCGACTGCGTGTGGCGCGGTTGATTCAATATGTGTCCGCCGTTTGTCTGCTTTTTGTCGGGGACCAAGGGTCGTTTCAGTATTTTTCTGGTGCGAGATTACTGCGCAAGAAACGGGCAAAGTACATCAGGCAATGATAATGATGCGACGCAACATGGTGCTGCGCCGCAATATTGCTAGCTATATCGCCAATCCGCGTGCCATATATTGCATCGCAACAAATCCACCTTGGTGCGTTTCTGTAAGCGCAAAAGTTGTAGTAAGTAAAACTACTACTACGCAATTTCTGTGTAAAAGTACCAGGGGTTGACACAAATTCGCCATTAGAGGGTTAATGCACCACGTCGAAAGCGGGGCAGAACACGCACCCGTTGGCCGCCAGGAATAGCAGCGATTGCTTGCAGTCGACTGACACATACAAGCCGGTGGACCAGACCATTACATGCGCGTGAATAACGCCAATGCACAAGACAGGATGGAGACCCTTCTTTTATGCGTATCAATCGTTTTGTACTCGCGGCGATACCGGCCGCCCTCGTGGCGGCCCATTCTTTTGCTGCTTATCCGGCCTGGCAGGACGGCGGTACCTATTCCGCAGGTACCATCGTTTATTACAACGGTCATGATTACCAGGCACTGGTAACCCAGACCGATTACGTCGGCGCAAACTGGAACCCGGCCTCTACGCCCAGCCTGTGGAAGGATCTGGGCGTAGATACGTCGGGCACCGCTACGCCGACCCCCACCCCCGCACCGACGCCAGCCCCCACACCGGCGCCGACGCCTAACCCAACACCCACTCCGGCGCCGACACCGGTTGCAACGCCGGCGCCCACCCCGGCACCCACGCCTGCGCCCACGCCGAGCAGCGGCTGCGCAGCCGTATGGAGCGCGACCACTGCGTATAGCACTGGCGCGGTAGTCAGCCTCAACGGCATCAATTACAAGGCCAACTGGTGGACGCAAGGCAATAGCCCGGCCACCGCATCTGGCCCGGTCGGCAGCGGCCAACCGTGGACTGCCACCGGCAACTGTAGCGGCAGCACGCCGACGCCAGCTCCGACGCCTGCACCGACTCCGGCCCCCACACCGGCGCCGACGCCCGCACCGACTCCGGCTCCAACGCCTGCGCCGACCCCGGCACCAACGCCGACTCCCGCTCCGACGCCTGCGCCCACCCCGGCGCCGACGCCCACCAGCGGCTATCAAGTCGGTTCGTACTTCGCCCAGTGGGGTATCTACAGCACCGCGTATTACGTGAAGACCATCGACACCAGCGGCGCGGCCGCCAAGTTGACCTTCATCAACTACGCATTCAACAACATCTACAAGCAAGCCGACGGTACCTACAAGTGCCAGGGTCAGGTGACTGCGCTCGAGCCTGGCTCGACCGATGCCTCCAGCCCCAGCGCCGGTCTCGGTGGCGATGCCTGGGCGGATATCCAGAAAGGCTTTGACGCTGCCACTTCGGTCAGCGGCGTGGCCGATGCCTGGGACCAGAAGGTCAAAGGCAACTTCAACCAGCTGAAAGAACTGAAAGCCAAATACCCGAACATCAAGGTACTGGTTTCGCTGGGTGGCTGGACATGGTCCAAGTACTTCTCGGCAGCGGCTGCCACCGATGCCAATCGCAAGGCCCTGGTATCCAGCTGCGTGGATATGTACCTGAAGGGCAACTACCCGGTTGATTCCGGCTCGGCCACCGGTGGTACCGGCGTGCTGGCAGGCATCTTTGACGGGATCGACATTGACTGGGAATACCCGGGTATCCAGGGCGTCGGCTACAACACGGTAGATGCGGTCAACGACAAGCATAACTACACGCTGTTGATGGCTGAGTTCCGCAAGCAGATGGATGCGCTGGGCCAGCATTATCTGCTGACGGCCACTACCGGTGCGGGTTCGGACAAGATTGCGCAGGAAGAACTGGGCTCTCTGGCGCCGTATATGGACTGGATGAACGTGATGACGTACGACTATCACGGCGGTTGGGAAGCGCAAGGCCCGACTGACTTCCATGCCAATCTGTACAAAGACCCGGCTAGTCCGAATATCGCAGGCGGCGGCGTGATGGCCACTTACGATACCGATGATGCGGTCAAGGAACTGGTCGCAGGCGGCTTCCCGGTTAACAAGCTCAACCTGGGCATTCCGTACTACGGCCGTGGCTGGACCGGCGTGAAGAACGTCAACAACGGTCTGTACCAGACCGCCACCGGCCCGGCAGCAGGCGCATCGGAAGCGGGCATCAACAACTACAACGTGTTGAAGAACGCAGCCGGTAACGTCTACTACAACAACACCGTGGTGGGCCTGTACAAGTACGACGGCAGCAACTGGTGGAGCTATGACGACGCGACCATCATCGCGACCAAGGTGAACTACGCCAAGACCAAGGGTATGGGCGGCATGTTCTCGTGGTCTCTGGATGGCGATGACAGCACCGCAACGCTGACCAAGGCGATGGGCGCGATCCGCAACTGAGCAATGTTTTGACAAGGCAGTGAGATTTGGCCCTCCCTACCCCCAGGGAGGGCTTTTTTATTGGGGCGGGGGTTTGGATGTTGGGGGGCAAACTTTTAAACCATTTAAACGCTTAGCCTGCGGCGCATGTTTTGATGTTCAGCTTGCGCTGAACAAACCTTTTACCGCTTAGCCTGCGGCGCATGTTTTGATGTTCAGCTTGCGCTAAACGAACCTTTAACCGCTTG